>JANMAA010000057.1:0-2592 GCA_031359215.1 Acidobacteriota bacterium
CTGCTTGCCGCACGTCGTTCCGCCAATGAAGCTTCGGCTATCGCTTCATTGAGAACATTGACCGGTGCCCAGGCAACATACGCTTCGTCAGTCGGTGTCAACTTGTATGGCTCAGGAGCGCAGTTGGTAACAGCCGGGTTAGTTGATGCGACCATCACGACCACCACCGGCAAAAGCGGATATAACTTCACAGTTGCACCAATTGCACCGACGGCAACGACACCGGCATTTTATGATCATTCAGCAGTGCCGATCCAATTCGGCAACACGGTGAGCGGAACCGGATCGAGAAGTTTTGCGAGCAACGAATCAGGCGTTCTTTACTTTAACCAAGCAGCAACAGCCCCGACATTCGATGCAACCACAAGAATAGTTACCGGTGGAACAGCTTTGAACAACTAATCAAACAACATAATAAGAACTCAGGTTTTTATGGCAATGCAGGATGAGTGCGGCTTGTCCTGCTTTTATAGTAAAGTATTCACTGACAATCACTTACATCAAAAAGATAAATGAATTTACTCAAAATAAATAAACTAGGAGATTTTGAGTCCGAATGAAAAAACAACAAAAGGGCTTCACAATTATCGAACTGATAATTGTCGTTCTAATTATTGCTATTATCGCTGTTATTGCCATCCCCAATTTTGTCGCTTCGCGGCGTGCCGCAAACGAAAGTTCGGCTATTTCAAATCTGCGCTCGCTTCATATCGCAAATGCCACTTTTCAAAGCACGAGTCAGGATCGACAGTTTGCGACCAGTATGACAGAACTTCGGGACGAAGGTTTGATTGATAATGTTTTAGGTAACGCGGAAACAGTTCCAAAGAGCGGCTATCTCTACAGATATTTTAGAAATGCTCCGGGAACCAGTCCGGCGGTTTTTGATTTTTCCGCCGAACCTTTTTCATTCACAGGCTTTTCAGCTACCGGCAACCGATCTTTTGTTGTTAGCGAACAAGGAGTAATTTTCTTTAATTTAACTCCTACAGCTCCTCTGGTCGATGACACGACCCGTATCATTACAAATGGAAACCCGCTTAACAACTAGACAATTGAAAAATAGTTTCTAGGAAATGCTAAATACGGCAAAAATAAATAATCTATTATGCTAAAACACACACTTAATCGTTGTGTGTTTCGGCATTTTTGATTTAATTTACCACCCGAAATTTTTATCAAATGATTACACCAAAAGAACGGTCTTACTTAACTCTCGCCTGTTTTATTGCGGTTGCCGTAATTATTCCGATTGCTTATTTCGGTATTCCCGAAGCCTCCGATATTCCACAGCATTTCAAATTTGCTCAAATATATTATGATTCACTTACAAACGGTGACGGTTTTCCGAATTGGGCAGGGAACGAAAACTTCGGTTACAGCGATGTCGGCATCAGATTTTATCCGCCGCTTGAATATTACTTTTTAGCTGTTGCCAAAATCGTTGTGGGAAATTGGTATGACGCAACCTGGCTGAGTTTTGTATTCTGGATGATTTTAGGTTGTTCGGGAGTTTATTTATGGGCTAATTGTTGGCTTTCAAAAACCGAATCCGCCATTGCCGCGATTTTCTATGCAGTTATTCCATCTCACTTAAATCAACTTTATCAATTATATAACGGTTATGCGGAGTTTGCCGCTACGAGTTTATTAACCCTTTGTTTTGCATTTATTACAAGAATATTTCAGCGAAAAAAATCCTCCGATGTTTTCGGATTAGTAATTTGTTATGCACTTCTGATATTGACGCATTTACCCTCGACAATAATCGGGTCAATTTGTTTATTGATATATTCTCTGACCTTTTTGCGTAACAATAATTTCGTCCAGCCACTCATAAAATGTGCGGTTGCCGTTGGGATCGCACTTTCGGTGAGCGCATTTTATTGGGTTGGGATGATTACCGAGTTGAGTTGGCTGAATCACTCTTCGGAGCGATATTTTAGCGGACATTTCGGGTTTGATGAATGGTTTTTCCCCTTATATTATCACGTCTCCATACGCCGTGAGTCGGTTTGGATAGTTGATCTGGCATCAGTTATTTCATTACTGCTATTAGCTTCGGTTGGAATCTATTTTGTATATAAAAAGCAGAATCAGACTGATGATTCCCAAGCAAAAAATATTTATCAATCAATTTTACCACTCGCGTTATTTGCCTTTTTTATGGCAACACCACTTAGCCGTCCAATCTGGCAATTGTTTACTGTCCTGCAAAAGGTTCAACTGCCGATGCGTTGGATGCCGATAGTTTCGATGTGCAGTGCAATCGTGGCGGCGGCTTCCGTTCACTATTGTTTGAAAGGGAATTTCCTCAAAAAAAGGGTCTGGTCTTACATTTGCCTGGTTTTTATGTTGTCGGTGATATTTTATGATTGTATCTATAATTTTCATCCAACTTCATTTATACCGTTTTCACGGGATAAATTTGAACAGACAATAAGCGAATTACCCGACCAACCGAGTTTTGTGTGTTGGTGGGCGATCTGGTCAAAACCCGAGGCTTTGGAAGTCAAAGAAAAAGTTCTCGCCGGTAATCGCCAAACCCGCATACTGGTTTGGGAAGCCGAACAAAGAGAATTTGAAGTTGCC
>JANMAA010000096.1:0-6280 GCA_031359215.1 Acidobacteriota bacterium
ACCGCATACTCCGTCGTTAAACGCCCTTGCAAAAGTTTGCGGGCGGTGATGTCGGCGGCAACCCCGGCAATCCGATAAACTTCACCGTCACTGTTCTTAATCGGGAAGGCGCGATCTCTGATCCACCGTATCGAGCCGTCGGGTTGAACGATGCGATATTCTTCGTTGTAGTCGCCGCGCGATTGTTTGAGCATTTCCGCCTCACCGATGCGCGCCGCGTCGTTTGGATGCACGGCATCGAGCCAAGAACGGGGCGCATCATAGAGACTTTCAATCGGGCGACCCCAAACCTTTGCGTAGCCGGGGCTGATGTAGATCAATTCATTGGTCTCGGTTTTGCTCAACCAAAATACTTCATGGATGTGTTCCGCCAATTGCCGGAATCGCTCTTCACTCTCGCGCAACGCATCGGCAATGCGACGGCGTTCCGAAACATCACGAATGACACCCGTGAAGTAATATCTGCCGTCTTCGAGATACTCGCCAAAAGAAATTTCCACCGGGAACTCTTCACCGTTTTTGTGTCGTCCGATGATCTCGACCAACCGCCATTTAAATTTCTTTTCGCGTGTTTCAATAAAGCGGCGCATTCCCGCTTCGTGTAAATGACGCAGGCGTTCCGGCATCAACATAGTCAGACGCGCACCGTTCAGTTCGGCGGCAGTATAGCCGAAGATTTCTTCCGTCGCGCGATTGGCAAAGAGAATCGTGCTGTTCGCATCAATCGTTATAATGGCATCCGAAGCCATCTCAGCCACGATGCGATGATAGGCTTCACGCGCATGCAATTCTTCTCTAATCTTCTTTTTGGAGTTGCTTTTGCGCCCCGAAATTTCCCGCTTCGGTATCTCGTGTTTTCTGAGCATGCGTGATAAGGATGCAACCTGCTTATGGAGTTCCAACCGGCTGATAATTTGACGACTCAAAATCCATAAAGAATCTCTCTGTTCAGGAGATAACTCGCGTGGAATTCGGTCGGCAACGAATAACGTGCCGATAATTATTCCTTCGGATGTGATTAACGGCACACCGGCATAAAATCGAATGTGCGGTTCGGAGACGACTAACGGATGCGTGCTGAACCGTTCATCCGCTGAAGTATCGTTGAAGCTGAAATAATCCGCCTGATCAACGGTCTGCGAACAGAAAGCGAAACAACGCGGAGAATCAATGAGACCATCGCCGATGCTCGATTTGAACCAAAAGCGTTCGCCGTCAAGCAAGGCGATAAACGCCATCGGCGTTTGGCAGATGCGCGCCGCTAACCCGGCAAAATCATCAAAGGATTGCTCCTTTGCGGTATCAATTACTTCGTAACTGCGATTTACTTCGACTCCGGTAGACCGATCAATTAATCTAGGTATTTGCATCGCGCTTACCCCTGGCTCGTCATTGCCTTTTTTATTTATTCGTTGCCGATTAGCTCGTTATATTTCAAACGCTTTCCGCTAATCATTCCGCTTGCTTTAAGGTTCGTTGGGGGACTTGGATTGACAAGAACCGGAATTAAGCAAAAAAACTAAAAAAAATACCGATCACCGAAAATTGACAAAATTTTTCCATCATAATCCTCCTATTTTGCGTTTCAAAAACTTTTCAATAGATATAATCAAATTTATGTTGCACGCCTAGTTGAAAATTCTTGCCGACAGGTTTTAACATTATCCTGTTTTTTTTAACCGAAAGTTCAACTGGAATGGTCAAGTTTTTTTAGATAGAAAATTGTCCCTTGTGTCCTCCATTTTTAGTTTGTAATTCCAGCTCGAATTCGATTGGGCTTTTATAATCAAAACTCGAATGTAACCTGACCCGATTGTAATAACCTTCAATAGACTTTATCGAAAATAAGTAAGATGAATTAAACTATGTAAATGGCAAGATTAATACCTTCCCCAATTTCTAAATTTAGTCTAAAACGGTAAAATCGTGTCTGTATATTGTATGTTATCAAAGTTACGACCACAAAATATGGTGGCTCAATTCGCTCTAAAAAAAGTGGCGATAGTATTATAAGGTATTTTGAGTTAAAAGAAAACCGAAAGATTCGTTAGCTTGGACAAACGCATCACTTTTTTAGAACTTTGAGTAAATACATTCGTCCCAACCGGCTTTCTTGCGCTTGGTCTTGATTCCTCTTTTGCAACTCTTTTCCTGTTTCAACAGATTCCATCCGATGTGTCTGATGGTTGCTAATACCATTTACTATTAGAAACTATGCAAGAGCTGTAATTTAATGGAACTCGGACACTCTTATCCGAAAACACTTGAAAAATGCTAAAAACCAAAATTTCAGGTCAAGTTAATAACTTATCAGGCAGTTTCAAGCACTCGGCGTTTGTTCGGACAAGAGTGTCCGAGTTCCTTTTCCTTTTCTAATACACAATTTCTATCTGACAAGGTTGCATAATTAGTTAATTTTCTGTTTCGCAAAACTATAAAAATAACTGGTTACTTCCTTGTTTTCAATTTTTATGAGAAAGCCCTATTAGGAATTTTCAATCGAAATGGCGCGTGAAAAACTGAATCGGCATTATGAAAAGGTCAATCCTGAAAATGATAAATACCAGGAAACTTAAAACTTGCTCTACTGAGAATTGTGTAATCCCCTTATTTTTGAGCAGTTTTACTAATTTTTTGGAGATTACATAACTTTCTAATCTAGACTCGGGTTTAATTAAGATTCGGCTTTTTTATTTGTCGTTTGACATAGTTCGTTGTAACCTTTTAATGTAAAAAATATACAACCGATGAATCCACTTAAAAAATTTATATTGGAATTGCAGGAAATTACGAATTTGATAATTTCTGCTTTTGTCGGACTGTTTAAGAAACCGCTTTATTTGGTTGATATTATCAAACAGATGGACATTATTGGGGTTGGTTCACTCCCGATTGTTTTGCTCACCGGTTTTTTTACCGGGGGCGTTTTGATTTTGCAGACTTTTCCGACATTGGCTCATTACGGTGTTCAAAATGAAGCCGGCAGATCAGTTGCAACTTCCCTTGTTCGTGAACTTGGTCCCGTCCTGTCCGCCTTAATGGTTTCGGGTCGGATCGGTTCGGCGATTTCAGCCGAACTCGGTTCAATGGTTGTTTCACAGCAAATCGACGCAATGCGTTCACTCGGCACTGATCCGAATCGTAAACTCGTAGCTCCGCGAATTTTAGCACTAATATTAATGCTGCCGTTTTTGACAGTTGCAGCTGATATTTTTGGAATTCTGGGCGGTGGAGTGGTGGCTTCGGGTTTATTTAACCAAAGTTTTGATACCTTTCTAACATCAGTCAGAAATGGAATAACGGTTGAAGATATTATCGGGGGTGTTATCAAACCATTATTTTTCGGTCTGGTTATCGGAAGTATTGCCTGCCATAAAGGGTTGGAAACACGCGGCGGCACGGTTGGCGTGGGACGTTCGACGACCAGCGCAGTTGTTTTGTCATCGATTTTCGTTATTATTTTTGATTTCTTTATTTCACGCGCTTTGCAGTCCGTTCTAGGTCAAGCACCGATTTAATACATTTTATTACAATAAATTATGCTTTCCCCGCAAACTGAAGAACAGGTCTTAACCGAAGATATTATCAGCGAAGAATTTGAACCGTCCGATTTAGAGGATGCGGTTGATAATATCCAACGGGCTGTTCCGGCAATCGAATTCCGCGATGTTTATTTATCTTTTGATGATAAAACTATTCTCGATGGAGTTAATTTCACAGTTCGGAGGGGCGAAACAAAAGTTATTTTAGGTCGCAGCGGAGGTGGCAAATCAACTACGATTCGCCTTATTCTAGGTCTTTTAAAGCCTGATTCAGGAAAAATTTTGATCGATGGAGAAGACATTACCGACTACAATGAAATCGAAATGATGAATGTTCGAAAGAAAATCGGGATGGTTTTCCAGGAAGGCGCATTGTTTGATTCACTTTCGGTTTATGATAACGTAGCTTATCGGTTGCACGAACAAGGCGTTGACGAGGAAGAAGTTGAAAAAGAAGTTCGTCGGATGCTTCATTTTGTTGATCTTGAAGAAGCAATTGACAAAATGCCGGCGGAATTGTCGGGCGGAATGCGGCGGCGCGTCGGCATTGCCCGCGCACTTGTCGGCGACCCGCAAATCGTCTTATTTGACGAACCGACTGCCGGACTCGATCCGCCAACGGCACGGACAATCTGCGAACTTGCCATCAAGTTGCGTGATTTGGAAGATGTTTCTTCGATCTTCGTTACGCACGAGATGAAAAACGTCGAATATCTTTCGAGCGAATACGCAACGGTAAACGAGGAAGGTGAAGTCTTTTTTGAACTCGAAGGCGAAAAACTTTGTTTGATAAATACCGAAATTATTATGCTTCGACAGGGCAAAATAATATTTAGCGGGAAGGATGAAGAACTTCAAGCGACGGATGATCCGTATATTTTGAAATTTATGCGCGGAAAATAAACCGATTTTAGGATTACAGATCAGGATTGTAGATTTTTCTTCAATCCAAAATCCAAAATCCAAAATTAATATATGCCACCAACAGAAAGAAAATTAGGATTCAGTCAATTGCGCGTCGGGGTCTTTGTGCTTGTCGGACTTGCGGTTTTAGCTTTTTTGATTCTTAATGCGACAGGTGATTTCAACCCGTTCGAGAAAAAACTCCGGTTGAAAGCTCGTTTTGCCAGCGCGGACGGTTTGCGCGACGGCGCGGAAGTCCAACTTGCCGGGGTTCATATCGGTAAAGTTCAGCTAGTCAAACTTCTTCCTTCCGATAGCCCTGAAGATGCTAAGATCGAAGCGATAATGAGCGTTGACAGTCTGCTTGACGGTAAACCGATCTCGGAACGGATTCGGACGGATTCGACGGCACAACTGATTGCTACTTCAGTTTTAGCAAACGATAAACTAATCAATATCACGCCCGGAACTGCGAAAGGTGCGGCTGTTACTGAAAACGACGTGCTTGACTCGACCTCTGCAATTTCCATCAATCAGTTAACCCAAACCGGCAATGATCTTCTACAGCAAATCAATAAACTTGCCATTCCAACAAATGAAATTCTTAACAAAGCGAATCAAGGCGAAGGCACACTCGGACGCGTTATCAACGACGAATCGCTTTACAAAAATCTCGATGCCGCCGTCGGAGAAGCCAAATTAACGGTCGTCAAACTTCAAACGACGCTTGATAAAGTAAATCGCGGCGATGGAAGCGCCGGAAAATTGCTGAATGATCCTGAGCTTTACAACAGTTTGAATGCGTCGGTTTCGCAAATCGAGGCGATCTCCAAAGACATTCGCGCCGGAAAAGGAACAGCAGGAAAACTGCTCAACGACGAAGCACTTTATAACGACACCCGCGCCGCCATTCAGGATTTGCGCGACACGGTTAAAACCGCGAAACCGGCGATTGAACGCTTGAATCAGATTTCGGAAAGCATTGACCTTTTGACCAAAGAACTCAATGAAGGCAAAGGCACGGCAGGAAAATTATTAAAGGACGAGCAATTATACAATGACACGCGCACGGCGATTTCAAAAATCAGCGAAACGGCTGACAAATTCAACCTTTTGCTTGCCGACGCGCAAAGCGGCAAAGGAACTATCGGAAAACTCTTAACCGACGAAACGCTTTACAACAACATCAATCAAACATCTTCAAATATCAATCAACTATCGTCGGAAGGCACAAAACTGATTTATGATTTTCGCCAAAATCCGAAGAAGTTCCTGACCATTCAATTTAAATTGTTTTAGTATTAATCCCGAAACCCGGAAAATAAATGCAGAAGTCCGCACGAAGTAAGGACGCGAATTCACAATTACGCAAATTTAGGTATTGTGTTATTCTCCTTTTTTAATTGTAACTTTCTGAAAGGCTGAACAATAGTATTTTTTTTTCGATAAGTTACAAAGAAATATCACACGCCAGCCGTTGTCTTGCGAAAGAAACCCACTTTCGCTTGGGAGAAAATCAACTCCTTCATCAAGAAAATATTAATTGCGCTTAAATTAGTGTGAGTTTCTCAACAAATTGTTTGTAATCACAAATGTTTTAGAGTCCGGTTTAATTTTGAAAATGTGCCTTCTTTGTTGCTGAAAGCGATAGATTTGATAGCGTCGGGTAAATGTTCTTTGAAAATTAAAGATAACACTAAACCACTCTGCACTGGAAGTGCAGAGGTTGTCTGTGGACTGAAAGTCCGATTTCCAGCTAATCTTCAAGGATGAACGTGTCTCCATCTTTGTTGCTTGTTGACCGATGATGCTCAAGATATTCTTGCACCAGTTCA
>JANMAA010000098.1:0-22748 GCA_031359215.1 Acidobacteriota bacterium
GACAACTTGCGAATTTAATTGCTCGTTTCACATCAAACAATCGCAAATTGCAAATCGCAAATCGCAAATAAAAAGATGGAACACTTAAAAAAACTAATCAGAGAAGTGCCTGATTTTCCGAAAGAAGGCATCAATTTTTACGACATTACGACGCTTTTGAAAGACGCGGACGGTTTAAAACAAACCATTGACGCGCTTGCCGCCGAATACAAAGGCGAAAAGATCGACACGGTTATCGGTGTCGAATCGCGCGGATTTATATTTGCCGCACCGCTCGCCTATCATCTCGGTGCAGGTTTTGTCCCTGTCCGCAAACCGAAAAAATTGCCCGCTGAAAAAGTTTCGGTTTCGTATGATTTGGAATACGGGCAGGACACGCTCGAAATGCACAAAGACGCGGTTGGCGAAGGGCACCGCGTCTTAATTATGGATGATTTGCTGGCAACCGGCGGCACGGCTAAAGCAGTAGTCGATCTGGTCGAAGGTCTGGGCGGAGAAATCGTCGGTCTGCTCTTTGTCGTCGAACTCGACTTTCTAAAAGGACGCGACAAATTCAACGGCTACGATGTGCGTTCTTTGATCAAATATGATTCTTAGATTGGACAATCCAAAAACCAAAATCTAAAATCCAAAATGAATACGCTCCCGTAGCTCAGTTGGATAGAGCGTTCGCCTCCTAAGCGAAAGGTCGCAAGTTCAATTCTTGCCGGGAGCATTTTTATTTTTACTCATCTTTAAAGGTATTTATTCTAAATTCCCACCAAATAATTATTGATTATTCAGATTCGATGGCTGAAAAAATGATTTTGAGTTTTTCAAAAACTTCTCGACAAGTTCTAAAACTTGACAGTTGAGCAATAGATTCTTAAAATCGAAATCTGTGATGTGGGGCAGTAGCTCAGTTTGGCAGAGCGCGGCGTTCGCAATGCCGAGGTCAGGAGTTCGACCCTCCTCTGCTCCACCATTTATTTTCAATAATTTACGGCAATTTGTTTAATTTCCTTTTTTGATGGTTGGTATTTTGGCAGGTTTTATTTATTCAAAGTTTCTCACTACATTACGCAATTCGCCTTAACTGGGTGGTTAGCTTCAATCAACAAATATTGCTCATAATTCGATTCAAATATGTCGAAAAAGATTTTCTCATATTTTTATATCGCTATCGAAAATTTGCACAATCATCTTTACCGAATCCCATACTAATAGATTATCAGTTGAATTTGAGAAGACGGTAAGAGTTGCCATAAGTAGTTTTGGGGTGTAATTGAAGCAGCAAATTGCTGACTATCAAGATCACTGCAAAAAGAGCGAAGTCAAGGTCGAATGGCAGTTTATAATCAAAGATGTCAAAATAAAATTGAAGAGAATTTGTCCGTAATTTAATAGTTGGCTGAACGATAGTTTGATTTAGTATTGATCTGAAGTTAGTTTTTTATGAAAGAAATTCAGCAAATCATCCAACAAATCGCGCGATTTGACTCTGACGAAAGAGCAATTTTAGCTACGGTTGTTGACGTTATCGGTTCCGGCTATCGTCGTCCGGGTGCGCGAATGCTGATTGATAAAAACGGTTACAGCATCGGCACGGTTTCAGGCGGTTGTCTCGAAGCCGATGTTTTGGAGCGCGCAAAAAAGGTTTTGCAGACCGGCGCATCGACTGTTATTACTTACGACACGACAAATGATGAAAATTCCGTTTTCGGACTTGGAATGGGTTGTCGCGGAATCGTGCGGATTTTGCTCGAACCGATCGAGAAGGACGCTGACTTTTTTGAATTTGTTTCAGACATTCTTGTCCGGCGTAAAACAGGCAAAATCGTAACTATACTCAATCCGAATAAACCTAACCTGAGGATTGGTTCGCGCTTTTATCAAGGTGAATTTAATTATTTTGGAATTCAACCTACTGTAAATGAAATTATAGAATTAAAAAGTCTCCCTGAAAATATATCAACAGTTACTAATCTGAGTTTCGGCGAGGTTTTTCTCGAAAAAATCAAACCGACTTTGAATTTATTGCTTTTCGGTGTCGGTTATGACGCGCTGCCTTTGGTTAAATTTGCGAAAGAACTCGGCTGGCGAGTGACGGCGATTGACCATCGCGCTTCTTTTGCCAACGCCGAACGTCTGCCCGAAGCCGACGAAATCTTCGTTTCACCGGGCGAAAATCTGCCGGACGAAATCTTCGCCGATGAAAACAGCGTCGCCGTTATAATGACGCATAATTACGAGCGTGACCGGGATATTCTGCGCCGGCTTTTACATTCAAAATGCCTTTACGTCGGTGCGCTGGGTCCCAAAAAGCGCACGGAAAAATTATTGGAAGAAATCGGTGAAACATTAAGCCAAGAGAAGCTAAAGCGACTTCACGCGCCAATCGGTCTGGACATCGGCGCGGACACGCCCGAAGCGATTGCGCTCTCGATAGTCGCCGAAATCCAAGCCGTTTTGAGCAGTCGCGGCGGCGGATTTTTGCGCGAACGAAAAGGTTCGATTTACGAACGGTAAACAGCACCTTTCTTTGACCGCTAAATTATTCAATTTCTTTATTTACGCTTGCTCTTATTAAATAATTTCCTTATAAACAGCACTTATGAATCTTTTTGAATTAACCAAAAATTTAATGAACATCCCGTCAGTTTCGGGTGATGAAGAAGCGGTCGGATTTTTTCTGCGTGATTATCTTGAAGGATTAGGTTGGACGGTTGAAATGCAAGCGGTTTCCGCCAATCAGAACAACGTCATCGCTTATTTGAATGACACGCCGCGAGTTTTTCTCTCGACGCATATAGACACCGTTCCGCCGTTCATACAGGCAAGCGAAGATGAAAATAAGATTTATGGACGCGGCGCGTGTGATGCGAAGGGAATAATTGCATCGCAGATTTTCGCGGCGGAAAAGTTGCGAAAACAAGGTGTCAACGACATCGGTTTGCTGTTCACGGTTGATGAAGAACAATCTTCGACGGGAGCAAAAGTTGCAAATCTTCACCCGATTGCCGCGAAATGCGAATATATGATTAACGGCGAACCGACCGATC
This sequence comes from Acidobacteriota bacterium, assembly GCA_031359215.1. Classification (GTDB taxonomy): domain Bacteria; phylum Acidobacteriota; class Blastocatellia; order Pyrinomonadales; family Pyrinomonadaceae. The sequence goes on from JANMAA010000098.1 coordinate 3,042, forward strand.
TCGATCTGGCAATCGGATCAAAGGGAGCGTTTCGAGTGCTTATCAAAACAACGGGCAAAGCTGCCCATTCCGCTTATCCCGAACAAGGCGATTCGGCAATTGAAAAATTATTGGATATTTTGCAAGACATTCGAGAAATCGAATTCCCGAACGATGAATTTTTCGGCGAAACGACCTGTAATATCGGCACGCTGAACGGCGGTTTGAAAATAAATATTATTCCTGCCAATGCCGAAGCCGGCTTACTAATTCGCCTGACTACACCGCGAGAACCGATTCAAGAGATTTTGGAACAAACGATCGGTGAACGTGGCGAATTAGAAGTTACCTCGTTTTCATTGCCTGTCAAAATGCTGGAAGTCGAAGGATTTAAACAAAAAGTCGTGCGCTTTACGACCGACATTCCACATCTGCCGAATTGGGGGCAGCCGCTACTTTTAGGCGCGGGATCAATTCTTGTGGCGCATACAAAGGACGAGTTCGTGCTGAAAAAAGATTTGGAAACAGCCGTCGGACTTTATATAAATTTGGTGAAGCATCTTTTAGGCAGCGGTTAAGGATTTGAAACTTTAATGCAGTTTCGCTGTTTTTTCATTGAATCCTTATTTCTAATGTCTTTTTATTTTGCAGCCGCATTGACGAGCAGATTCGCATAAATCGCGGCATACAGGGTTTGTGCTTTCTGCTGGTCAAGGGCAAAGAGTTTTTCATATTGAATCCGCGCGGACTGTCTATCACGATTGAGCAAATAAACCTGTCCCAACTGAAATCGCATCTCAGCATTTTGCGGCTCAAGCCGCACGGCTTGCTCTAATTCAACTATTGCCTTCCGGTATTTTTTCCGAAAGCTCAACGCAACTCCCAATTGACTTCGCAGCGTGGCATTGTTCGGCTCAATCTGCACGGCTCGTTCGAGCGGAGGAAGGGCTTCCTTAAATTTCTTCAACCTCAGATAAACAATACCCAGGTTGTAGTGTAACGAAAACACATTCGGTAGTATTTGAACCGCGCGTTCAAATACTACGGCGGCTTCATCGTTTTTGCCTTGTTCACAGTAAATCAAGCCCAAAATATTAAAGTATACGGACTGATTGGCATTAAGCTCTAACGCCTTTTTCAAAGCGGGAATTGCTTCGCCAAATTGTTTCATTTGGTAAAAGGCTAAGCCGAGATTGCCATACGCACTGCCGTAGTCGGAGCGCAGGCTGATTGCCGCTTGAAAAAGTTTGACGGCTTCCTCTAATTTCCCGTTGTCATCCGCCTCAACGCCTCGGTTGTTAAGAGAGACCGCCTGATTTGCCGTCTGTGCCCGATCTTTCTCAGTTTGCGCTGGTGCCGAAACGATTAACAAAAAGATTGCCAAAGCAATCGCCGACAAGATTTGCAGCATCGTCTTTTTCATTTTCTTTCTCCTTTCCGTGAAATCGAATTGTAAGTGAGAGGCAGTCATTGACCGCCGTTCGCTTGTTTGCGCCGGGTCAGTTTTTTACTCAAAGCGAGTAGCCCTTGCTGTCGCGCGTCGGTTCATTTTTTATTCAAACCGTGTTGCCGTTGAAGTCGCGCAAGCCGTTACGATTAAATTGCCGTTCGCGTCAAAAACTCCGACTGTGTCGGTCGTGGTATATTCATTGCCGCTTTGTCCGAGGCGGATAGCTCCTCTAATAATATTTCTTCCGGCAAAAGTGCCGTCAGGATTAAAGCGGAAGAATTGAAAGGCATTAGAGTAACGCCGTCCGTTATGCTGACTCCATACGCCGTGTCCGGGCAGACGAAGCAACGGAGCCGCGTCGTTCGCGGTTTCCTGCATTGTGCCGCCTTGATTATAAGTTAACATCGCGGGAAAACTGACGAGTGCCGCGCCGGTATGACAATCCCGAATCGTTACCTGCACATTCCACGAACCGACCAGACCTTGCTCGTTGTCGTTTTGGAGCAATTCGTTTCCTTTGTCCTGTGCGGACACCAAAACTTGCGCGAAAACCGCCAATATCAAAATTGCCAGCGACGCGCCGCCGATAGCTTTCAAAATTTGTTTTTTCATATTTTTTTCCTCTTTTTTAGATTTATTAAAGGTTTTTTAAGCCTCTACTAATTAGCGCGACAGTTGAAACAAAATAGTCTAAAAAAAAATTATAAAATTGATTCTCGCTCTTTTAGGGTTATAATGTTTAGCAGTGAAGCAATCTGAATCGAAAGCACCGGAAATTACGCAAATGCTGCGCGAAGTAAGCGACGGCAGACGCGAAGCGTGGGATGATATTTTGCCGCTTGTTTATGACGAACTGCACCGCCAAGCCGCGCGTTTTTTGCGAAAAGAACGGCAAGGTCATACCTTGCAAACCACCGCGCTGATTCACGAAGCATATCTGAAATTGATTGACCAACGAGATGTGAATTGGGAAAGCCGCACACATTTCTTTGCGATTGCCGCGCAAGCGATGCGGCGCATTTTGGTTGATTATGCGAAAACGACGCACCGCAAAAAACGTGGAGGTGATGATATAAAACTTCCTCTGGAAGAAGCCTTGACGGTGGCGGCGGAAGAAAAATCATTGGATTTGATTGCTTTAGACGAAGCCTTAAACAAACTTGCCGAACAGGACGAACGGCAAGCCCGCGTCGTCGAACTGCGCTATTTTAGCGGCTTGAGTTTGGCAGAAACTGCCGAAGCATTGCACATCTCACGCGCCACCGTCGCCACCGATTGGAATATGGCAAAGGTTTGGCTGTTTCGTGAGCTTCGGAAATAAAACAGATGATTCCCGAACAATGGCAAAAAGTAAAAGAATTGTTTGATGGTGCGATGAAATGCCCGCCGGATGAACGCCGGCGATTCCTCGATGAAAACTGCGGCGACGGCGACGAAGCGGCGCGTGGGGAAATCGAATCCTTGCTTGCCAATTCGGAAGATGCCGCCGGTTTTTTGGAACTCCCGGCGGTCGGCGAGGTGGCGGAAATAATCGTCAAGGAAAAACTTGAAGGCGAACCGACAAAGATTTTCTCTGCCGCCGAAACGCCCGTCGCCGATGACGACGACGAACCGCCGGACGAAAACGCGCTGCGCCCGAGCCGTTTGCGGTTCGCGCTCGTCTGTTTGTTATTTGTCTTTGCCGTCGGCGTGAATGTTATCAATCTTGTTCAGCAGTTCTCGCTGACGAATGATATGCCGGAATGGGTGTCGGTTTGGAAAGATAAGCGGCGGATAATTACTAAGGTTGATTCAAATTTCGCCGACCGCTTGAAAATCGGCGACGAAATTGTCAGCCTCAACAACCAACCCGTTGACAGAAATTTTTTTTTTATAACCCGGACGCGAATCGAGGCGGGCGAGCAATATACTTTGCAGATTAAACGCGACGGCGAAGCGGCGCGGCGCGAAGTCAAACTCATCGCTCAACCGCTGCCGCTGGCTAACGTCCTTAATCTTTACTTTTTAGGCATTCTTCTATCAACTGTGTTTCTCCTAACCGGACTGGCGGTTTTTCTGTTCAAACCAAACAACCGGCAGACGATGTTGATGGCTGTTTTGTTTGCATTGGCGAGTATGGCGGCAACGATGCCGCAGAATCTTTCATATTATCTCGAACTGCCGGCGTTTTTCGCTTTTTGGCTGAGGGCGGGACAAGTCGCCGCCGCGCATTTTACTCAGGCGCTTTTACTGCATCTTTTTCTTGTCTTTCCCGAACGCTCGCGGTTTGCGCGCCGTTTTCCAAATCTTGAATGGTTAATTTATCTGCCGGTTACGTTTTTCAGCGTCCCGCTGCTCGTGTTAGCTCTATTAGCGTATGAAGGTTTCTCGCAGTTTGACTTTATTTTTGAATTAACGTTTCTCGCCGCGATTGTCAGCCTGATCACGGCTTTGTATTTGCTGGCGGCTCTGGCGATACTGCTGCTGAATTATTTGAAAACCGACGAAATGGGAAGACGCCGGATTCGTCTGGTTGTCGTCGGTTTTACTCTCGCTCTGATTCCTTTTTTGCTAAACTACGCGGTATTTATTCCGGTATCGCTTTTTAGCGTTAAGCTGCTCCCTAACTTAAGCGGCTGGCAGGTAATTGTCCTTAACGCCCCTTCTTTTCTGGTGCCGCTCACTTTTGCTTACGCGATTGTGCGGCACAAAGTCATTCCCGTTTCGTTCGTCATCCGGCGCGGTTTGCAATATCTTTTGGCGAAAAACGCGCTTCGTCTCTTGCTCATTTTGCCCGTTCTCGGCATCGTTTGGAACATCGCAGCCAATTCGAACCGCACGATTTACGAGATTCTTTTCCAAAACTCGCTCGCGTTTTATTCGTGCGTCGCGCTTGCCGCCGGATTCTTTTTGCTGATGCGTTCGCGTTTGAGCGATTGGATTGATAAAAAATTTTTCCGCGAGCAATACAATCAGGAAAAAATTTTGCGCGAGTTGACCGAAGAGGTCAGAGAATCCGATTCGCTGCCGCAGCTTTCACGGCTGGTGAGCGGTAAAATCCAATTGGCTCTGCATCCCGAAAACGTCTATCTTTTCTTCCGCGATGACGAGCATAATTCAGATTTCTCGCTCAACTATAGCAACTCAGGCGATTTAGGAATGCGGAATGCGAATTTCGGATTGAACTCCGAACAGGCGACAAATCCGCAATCGAAAAGCCCGCCCGCTATTGCAGGCGGTTCTGACAAGAGTCAACCCGCTGCGGCAGGCAGTGCTGACCGGCTTGCCGCCGATTCGCCGATTCTACGATTTATGCAGCAGCGACGCGAGGCGATTGATTTTCCTTCGCGCGAAGCGGACAGTTTGCCGCTTCGCGCGAAGGCTTGGCTCAAAAAAATCAGCGCGAATCTGCTCGTGCCGATGCACGGCACAGACGGGCGGCTCGCCGGTTTTTTTTCTTTGAGCGAAAAACTCTCGGAAATTCCTTACACCGGACGCGACAAAGAATTACTCGCTGCGTTGGCAAATCAAATCGCGCTCGTGCAGGAAAATTTGAGTTTGAAAGACCGCGTCCGCCGCGAGCAGAAAATCAAAACTGAAGTCCTCTCGCGTTTTGACGAAGGTAACATCAACCTTTTGAAAGAGTGTCCGACGTGCGGCAAATGCTTTGACCGTGCGGCTTCAACGTGCGACGTGGACAACGCCGAATTGACTTTCAGTTTGCCCGTCGAGCGCACGATTGAAAATCGTTACCGGCTGGAAAAACTGCTCGGCGAAGGCGGTATGGGCGCGGTTTACGAAGCGACTGATTTGCGAATCAATCGCGCCGTTGCCGTCAAAATTTTGAGCGGCGCGATGTTCGGCAATCGTGAAGCGTTGCGCCGTTTTGAACGCGAAGCGCAAACCGCCGGAAAATTAAATCACCGCAACATCGTCACGATTTTCGATTACGGCGTTCTCTCGACCGAAGGCGCGTTTCTCGTGATGGAGCTGGTCGCGGGCGAAACTTTGTCGGAAGTCTTAAAACGCAAAGGAAAGCTGGACGCGAAAACAGTTGCCGCGTGGTTTTCGCAAGTTTTGGACGGCGTGGAAGCGGCGCACACAGCCGGAATCATTCATCGGGATTTGAAGCCGGACAATATTTTTGTAACGCGAAACGAAGTCGGCGCGACTCGTCTGTGCATTCTGGATTTCGGCTTGGCGCGATTCAGCGAGCGCGAATTTACGGACAGTCTGACCGCGCGGGGAACGGTGATGGGAACATTCGGCTATATGCCGCCCGAACAACTGCGCGGCGAACCGACGGACGAACGCAGCGATTTGTTTGCGGCGGGCGTGATAATTTATGAAGCCTTGCGCGGCGAGAAACCTTTTCCGGGCAGAACTTATCAGGAGATTATGCTGTCAATGGGCAAAGAAATCGAACTCGATGAAAACGAACCGTTTGCCGACTTTTTCAAACGCGGTCTGGCGCAAAAACCGGAAAAGCGTTTTGCTTCGGCAAGCGAGATGAAAGGAAATTTGTCAAATTGCTGCGGCACGTCGGTTCGCCGCAGTGAAACGAGATGAATTTACAATAACGAAATAGAACAATCTGCGAAACGAACCGCGCTTTATCGAATTGATGCATCGGATGAATTTTGAATGATTTTATCCGCAATCTTTCGCCGGCATTTTAGCTAAAAGTTTTTCGAGACGTGCCAGTTGTTCTCTCACCGCACGGACATTTTTTCTGAACGGCGAAAGACTCTCGAAATCTTTGTGTGATTCGATTAAACTTGCCCGCGCTTCGCAGATTCTTTCAGCTTGGAGCAGAATTTCACCGCGCCGGAGTAGAAATGATTCTTTGCGGGGCATCGTTGCGGAAAGTTTATCGAGCCGTGCTAAAGCCGCATCGTAATTTTTGCGCTTTACTTCCAGATCAATCGCCGCAGTTTGTAAAGTTACCAGTTCACCGAATTTTTCGATGCCTTCGTCTAACCCGCGCAAAGCCTCGTCAATCTTGTTTGCCGAACTGAGCGTTTCGGCGCGTTCGAGATAAATTTCGGCGGAATCTTGGGGCGCAATCGCAATCGCTTGCGTGAAATATTTGACCGCCGTTTCCGTCTGTTCGAGTTTGACGAAAACCCGCGCCATCGTAATAACACCTTCAAAACTGTCGGGTTCTTTTGCCAGAAATGTTTCGAGTGCGAGTTTTGCTTTTGAAAATTGTTTGGCATCAAGCCGCAATTTTCCGCGTCCCAAATTCACGACCGTCAAATTCGGTTTGAGTTTTTCGGCGCGGTCAAAATCTCTTTCGCTCTTTTTCCACTCTTCGTGTAAACGGTAAAGTTCAGCACGTTTGAGATAAAGCGCGGTATTTTTCGGAGCTTTTTTTATCTCTCTCGTTACGGCGATAATCTGTTCGTGCAAACCGTCGTGCGCCGAAACTATGAACGAAAAAAGAAAAATAATTCCGATTGATAAACCGAGAATTGTCCTAAATTTTGGAGTCGCAAAAATCATCGGATAAGGGTTTTCGTCGAAGCGATGTTTGAATAAACTGAATTTCCACCCGCGTTAAAGGCGCGAACACGATAGCGATAGGTCATATTTCTATTTAAATCAGTATTTGAAAAAGTCGTTACATTTGTGCTGACGGCGGCGATTTGCGCGTAATTTGTGCAAGTTATTCCTGAACAACTTTCAATTAAGAAACCGTCTTCATTTGACGAACCATCTTTCCAACTCAACTCGATCTGCGAACTTGAAACCGGCTTTGCCGATAAACCCGACGGAGCAACTAGCACTGGTGGCGGAGACAAAGTAGTCGCGCTCGCCGTATTCGTGTAGCCCGAATTTCCGCCCGAATTATAAGCCCTGACACGGAAATAATATTGAGTTGAGGCTTGTAGTGAGCCGGCAGAATAAGTTGTTACGTTGGCGGCAATCGTCGCAATTTCCGTAAAATTTGTTCCGTCCGTTGAGCGTTCTATTTTGAAGCCGTCCTCGTTAATCGAGCCGTCAGCCCACGTCAGATTGATCGCGCTGCTGCTTGCCGCCGTTGCCGTTAATGTGTTGGGCGCAACCGGCGGAGCAATGCCTTTGATAATGGTGAAATAATCGGCAATCGTGCCGTTTTCACGCAGGAACTTTGCGTCGAGACGGTCGTTATTAACATCTAAAACCATCGAGCCGAGATTGTTGAGCGAAATAAACATTGCCGGATGATTGAGCGTTCCGCCCGTCGCTTGTCCGGAGCTTCCGGCGACGGCATAGACCGCGCCTTCGTTCGGCAGATACGGACTCAAAGCCGATTTCCTGTAAGCACCATCAATGTTTTCGCGTCCGCCGCCCGCGTTTTTCTTCATCGCTTCGGTGAACGTCGTCGAATCGCCGTAATGACCGTCTATCAAGAAAGAACGCTCGTAGGAATGGCTGTGTCCGGCGAGAACGAGATCAACGCCCCAACTTTCAAGGATCGGCAGAACATTAGTCCGCATTTCGATCAATTGCGTTTCCGTGTCGGAATTATGCGAGCCTTTCGTGTAAGGCGGATGATGCCAGAAAGCGACAACCCACGGCTGGATGTTTTGCGACAAATCGCTTTGCAGCCACGTCAACATCGGACTTCCGACGGCGCGGCTCGAAGTCATCGAATCGAGGCAAATAAAATGAATGTTGCCGTAATTGAACGAATAATATTTCTCCGTTCCCGAAGCGACACCGCCGCCTTCGGTGCCGGTCGGAAGCGTGAACATCTGAAAATACGGCAGACTGGACGGCGGATTCGTGGACTGCGCCGTGTCGTGATTGCCGATAGTTGACCAGAGCGGAGTTTGTCTTAAAGTCGTCGGATACATATCGAAAACCGCCGTCTGATATTCGCTGTCCGTGCCGTTTTGATAAGCATTGTCGCCGAGCATTAACAGCAGATTCGTGTAGGTCGCGCCGTTGTAAGTCAGGTAAGCGTTGCGGACGGCTTGCGCGTTTGCGTCAGCCGTTCCCGAATCGCCGAGAATCCAGATACGATACGGATTTGCCTGTCCTGCATTGGGCGACGTGAAAAAGAAATGATTTGCGTCGTTGCCCGCGAGAGTTGCGGAAGTCGAGCCGATTGAATAAAAATATTTCGTGTTTGCCGTTAAATTCGTCAGACGAACCTCGTGTTCGGTGGTCAAGTTTCCATCGGTTGCCGTATTTAAGAGCGAGCCTTGAATCGTGCCGAATTGAACGCGGCTGTCGGTCGCAATGTTAGTCCGCCAGCGAATCGTCATCGCGTTTGCCGTTCCCATTTGCAGATACGCGCCGCGTGTTACATTCGCCGTCGGCGCGGCAGGTTGCCCGATCAGATCGAAATCGAAACTAATGTCGGAACTCGTCGCATTTGCCTGATGAATCTCGACAGCCAAAACATTATTCCCGGCGACCAGCAAACTTTGGCTGACGGTTGTTTGTAAAAATGTAGTTTCATCCACGCCGCCGATAGCGGTCGGAGCTAAAGTTTGATAGCCGATTGCGCCTGCCGGCAGATTGGTGCGGTAAACTTCCGTGCCATTTAAATAAACGACCGCGCCATCATCACGCAGAATGTCGAGCGTTAAATTACTAAAATCCGCCGGGTTTGTGACGGTAAAAGATTTACGAAAATATGTCGTAATGTATTTGTTATTCGCATCCGCGCCGAAGCTGACAACGGTTGTCTCGTCGCCGTCGCCGTAACCGAGTTGGGCATTGCCGGATGTCCAAGCCGAATCGTTAAACGCGGGCGCGATCCATCCCGTGTTTTGATTCGAGCCGTTGTCGAGATATTTCCACGATGCGCCCCGGGCAACCAAAGTCGTTTGGGCAAATACATTTACGGAAAAGAAAGTAACGCAGAAAACTGCTAAAAGAATAGTTTTTTTCATAATCTGGTTGGTCGAAAAATCTGCCGACAACATTGGCAAAAAAGATTCGGGGGCTGGAATGTAGAAATTAAAAAGCAGAACAATTAAATGTTCTGCTAACATTTTAACAGTTTAACAATGTAAAAAGCGAGAATAATTTTATATGGATTTTGCAAAATGAATTTTTCATCGCATTCGGCTATGATGGCGTTATGAAAATAGCTCTAATCGGTTACGGCGCGATGGGTAAGCTCATCGCAAATTTAGCCGCCAATAAAAATCACGAAATCGCGGTAATTATTGATGAATCAGACGCAAAACTTTCCGCCGATAAATTGTCGGAAAAGTTGAAAATCGTGCAAGTTGCGATTGATTTTTCGACTGCCGAAGCGATCAGGCGAAATGTCGAAGCGTGTGTTTTGGCTAACATTCCATTGGTTGAAGGAACGACTGGTTGGAATGCGAGACGCGAAGAAATCAAGAAATTTGTCGAAGAAAACGATGGCGCGATGGTTTTTGGCGCGAACTTTTCAATCGGTGTCAATTTGTTTTACCGCATCGTTGATTTCGCGTCGGAACTTGTCGGCAAATTCGACGATTACGAAGCGTTTATCGAAGAACAGCATCACTCGCGCAAGTTGGATGCGCCCTCGGGAACGGCGTTGAAATTGAAAGAAATTATTGCCAAAAATATCAACAAAGATTTTAGCGTTTCTTCAACCCGCGCAGGAAATATTCCGGGAACGCATCGCGTCGGCTTTGATGGAAACGCCGACCAAATTTTACTCGAACATCTCGCACGCTCACGCGAAGGCTTTGCTTCGGGCGCAATTGTTGCGGCGGAATGGATTATCGGGCGCAGAGGTTTTTACGAATTTACGGATGTGATAGATGAAATTTTGAACAATTTTTCCGAAACCCGGGAATAAATCAGTTTTTTTTCAGCCTATTGATGATGTCACCACGACAATTTCCAATTCAAAAATTTAGGAGTATTAAGATGAATTATAAAAAGACCATATTTGCATTGTTTTTCTTAGGAATGATCGTCATTTTTTCAAGCACTAACGGCTTTGCCCAAGACACTATGAAAAAAGACGAAATGATGAAGAAAGACGACGCGATGATGAAGGACGACGCGATGAAAAAGGATGAAATGATGAAGAAAGATGCGATGATGGCGAAAGAAGATGTTCGCCCAATCGTTGCTGTCATCAGAGCCGATTGGTGTCCTTATTGCAAAAAAGTCGAGCCGGTGATTTCCGCTTTGATGCCTGATTATTCAGAAAAAATGCACTTCGTCGTCTTTGACGTAACCAACGAAACGACCACCGCCGAAGCGATGAAACAAGCCGCAGAACTCGGTTTAAGCGATTTCTTCAAAGATTTCAAAGGCAAAACTTCCGCCGTCGCCGTTTTGAAGGACAAAAAAGTCGTCTATAAAACTTCCAACAACGGAAAACGCGCCGATTATGAAAAGGCTTTCGACCAAGCGTTAAAGTAAATTAAATCTTAGTTTTTATAGGAAAGCGTGAAATTCAATTGATTGAGTTTCGCGCTTTTTTACTTATGTTTATCAATAAAATCAGACGGATCAAGCCAACCCGCATTTTCCGCGCTGTAACCCGCGCCCGCCTTATTCCACATCGGACAATTTTCTTCGCGGAGTTCAAAATGCAGATGACAGAGATATTTTCCGTCGGCATTTCCGATTTCGCCGATTTGTTCACGCTTTTTAATTTCGCCCGAATTTTTTAGGATTTTCCGTAAATGTCCGTAAAGTGTCTGGATTTTCTTCCCGTCGGGCAAATTATGTTCGATAATGATGACGTTTCCCCAACCTGTTCCGGCATTTTCCGCATAAACGATCGTCCCGTTCGCCGCCGCAAAAACAGGTTCTCCGCAATCCGTATTTCCGCCCGAATTTTTATTCCAATCTTCGCCAAGATGATTATTAACGGTAAAATCCTGCGCGTTATACCAATCATCCTTTTTATCTTTTGCTTGTGTTACAGTTTCGGTTTTTCCAATCGGATAAGCAAAATTTTCGGCAAGAATTTTTGGAGATATAATGGCAATCGGTTGCTTTGCCGTTTGTGCATTTTCAGTATTGCAGGAAAATAAATGAGGCAAGACACCAAATACTAACAAAAGTTTAATATGTTTTTTTACCGTCATATTTTTACATCTTAATACTGTATGAAAGTTCCAAACTATTGCGAGTAATATCGAATTATTTTCACACTCTTAATTTTATCGAAACCGTCGCGGACTTATTGCGTATTTCTTGACTTTGTAACCGAGAATTCGTTCGGTAGCATCAAGCAATTTGGCGGCTTTGGCAACATTTCCTTTGGTTGATTTGAGTGCATCTTGAATCAAATCTTTTTCGTAAGATTCAACTGCCGAAAGAAGCGAAACCTGAGTCATTGTTCCCGAAATTTCCGCCGTCTGCAATGTCGGCGGCAGATGATGTCCGTGAATGACGTTTGAATCGCAGACAAGCACAGCACGTTCAATCGTATTTTCGAGTTCGCGCACATTGCCGGGAAAATGATAACTCGTCAGCATATCAATCGCCGGTGTCGAAATTCGCCGAATGCGTTTGTTATGTTCAATCTCGTATTTCTCCAAAAAATGCTCGGCAAGCAATAAAATATCGGATTTGCGCTCACGAAGCGGCGGCAAAAAAATCGTAAAAACATTCAGACGATAAAACAAATCTTCGCGGAAAGTGCTGTCGTTGATTGATTCTTCGAGATTTTTATTTGTCGCTGTAATGATGCGAACATTGACTTTGACGGTTTCCGTTCCGCCGAGCCGTTCAAATTCTCTTTCCTGCAAAACGCGGAGCAATTTTATCTGTGTTTGCGGCGGCAAATCGCCGATTTCATCAAGAAAAAGTGTGCCGCCGTCAGCCATTTCAAAGCGACCGCTTTTGCGTTTGTCCGCGCCGGTGAATGCGCCTTTTTCATAGCCGAAAAGCTCCGATTCGATCAATGTTTCCGGCAACGCCGCGCAATTTACCTTAACAAACGGTTTTTTTGAACGCAGCGAATTGTAATGAATCGAATGCGCGATCAATTCTTTACCCGTTCCCGATTCGCCGCGCAGTAAAACCGTCGTATTTGAACGCGCAACTTGCGTTACCTGATCATAAACCTGCCGCATCGAACTTGAACTGCCGACAATGTTTGAAAAATCATACTTTTCTTTAAGTTCTTGCCGCAGATGAGTGTTTTCTTCGAGCAGTTTTTTTCTTTCGCCCAGAACGGAATGTTCGATTCGTAAAACTTGGGCAATCATCGAAGCAATGAGCTTTAGAAAGGTTGTATGATATTCAAAATCGAAGTCTTTTTGATATTCAAACTCGGTAGAAAAAACTCCTAAGTTGCGATTTTGCAATAAAATGGGAATACAAATCAAACTGCTTTCGTTATTTCCGTTGTAAAAAAATTGGAGCGACGGCTCAAAAGATATGCGCGGAACAATAATCGGTTTTCCGCTTTCAAAAACTTGCCGCAGAATACTTTTTTCAACCTTATTTTCAAGTTTGCGAAATTCAGCAATACTTAAACCATTGATAGCAATAGGATTAAGCGTGTCGGTTTCGTCTTGATAAAGTAAAACAAAACTACGCGGAACATTGAATTTATTGGAAATAATCTCCAAAAGCGCAGTTAGATTACTCTTTAAACTTTTTGTTTCAACTAAACATTGGTTGATTTCTAAAATTGTTTCAAGTGTGTTTTGATTCATTTATTACAAAATTGTAAGGCTAATTAAATAATCTCACAAAATTGTAACAAATATTGTTCTAAAATCCGAATGCGAAACGTCTAATAATGTTGGTAATATTACAAAAATGTCAGACACCATAAGATTCACCACAATTTTGTCGGAAATCATTTAGTAAACAATCAGTTTATTCAGTTAAATTTGTTTGCTAAATGTCACAAATACGGTAAATACAACACTTAAACTTTACTGGCACATACATTGCTCTGCTAATTGAGAATTAAAATTCTGTATAAAATTTTTGGAGTTCAATAATGTCTTTATTTCGTTTAAACAAGCTTCTTTCACTTTTTTCAATCATTGCATTTCTGCCGCTAATGTCTTTTGCGGAAGACTTAAATGAACGTATCGCAAAACTCAAATCAGCCGCATCGACCGCACAATCTAGCGCGGATAATGCGTGGGTTTTGTTGTGTTCGGCTTTGGTTCTATTGATGACTGTTCCCGGACTTGCGCTTTTTTACGGCGGACTCGTGCGGCAAAAAAATGTGCTTTCGACAATGCTGAAAAGTCTTATTTCGATTGGAATCGTGACATTAATTTGGGCATTTGTCGGCTATAGCTTGGTTTTTTCGGAAGGAAACGCATTTATCGGCGGACTTGATTTCGCATTTCTAAAAGGCGTTGGCGCAGAACCGAATGCCGATTATTCGGCGACAATTCCGCAGCAAACATTTATGATTTTTCAGCTAATGTTTGCAATTATCACGCCCGCGCTGATTACCGGAGCTTTTGCCGAACGCATAAAATTTCCGGCAAAAATTGCATTTACAACCCTTTGGACTCTAGTTGTTTATTTTCCGCTGGCTCATATCGTTTGGGGCAAAGGCGGATTTTTGAACGCGGCACTTGGTGGAAGTTTTCCGGCACTTGATTTTGCGGGCGGAACGGTCGTGCATATTTCGTCGGGCGTTTCGGCTCTTGTCTGTGCGCTTTATCTGGGCAAACGGATTGATTATAAAAACGAACCGACTGCGCCGCATAATACGGTTTTCAGTTTGATCGGAGCCGGACTTTTATGGTTCGGCTGGTTTGGCTTTAATGCCGGAAGTGCTTTATCGGCAAGCAGTTTGGCGACAAACGCTTTTGTCACGACACATTTTGCCGCCGCGAGTGCGATGCTTATTTGGGTAATTATAGAATGGCTCAAAAACGGCAAACCGACGGTTGTCGGGGCGATTTCGGGCGCGGTTGCCGGACTTGTCGGCGTAACTCCGGCGGCGGGTTTCGTAACACCGATGTCGGCAATTTTTATCGGTTTAATAGTTGGGATCGGTTGTTATTTTATGGTTTCCGAGATCAAGAAACTTTTCGGCTATGACGATACTTTGGACGTTTTCGGGATTCACGGTTTCGGCGGCACGATTGGCGCAATTATGACCGGAATTTTTGCGACGAGTTTTATTAATCCGATTTTCAAAGACGCAAACGGAAATGCTTTGCCGGTCGGACTGATTGACGGAAATTCAGGGCAGATTTTCAACCAATTAATCGGAATCGGGATTGCCATTGCGCTTTCGACAATCGGCACATTTGTGATCTTGAAATTGGTTGACTTGATTATCGGTTTAAGAGTTAGCGAAACTGATGAAATGACCGGGCTTGACGTGACGCAACACGGCGAAACGGCGTATGTTTTTGAAGGCGATTTCATACATATGTCGGGCGACAACGCTATATTAACGAAAGAAACAGTTTCCCCGGAAATTATTACAAGTAATCTTGCCTTAGAAACAGATTAGGTTTTCCCAATAAATTTAATTTTAATCAATTTACTTCTCCCACCATCGGAAAAAGACGTAGTTTCTCCAGAACTGCGTCTTTTATTTTTTTTGTAAAGAATTTTTATGTTGCACGGTTTTTGAAACTCGACAATGATGGTCATATACTTTTGAATTGCACTTTGAATTATTTTTGCCGGAAAAATACTATGACGATGAAACTCGATTGGATGCGCGGATGCGGAACAGCATTGGTTACGCCTTTTAGAAAGAATGGCGCGATAGATGATGATTGCTTTAAATCTTTGGTTGAAAGACAAATAAAAAACGACGTGAAAATTCTGATTCCGTGCGGCACAACCGGCGAAGCGGCGACGATGTGCGATGAGGAAAAAATTCACGTTATCAAAATGTGCATCGAAGTCGCGCATAAATTAAACGCAAAAGTTATCGCCGGAACGGGCAGCAACAGCACGGCGGCGACGATTGAAATGACGCGAAAGGTCAGAGAATTAGGCGCGGACGGCGCATTGGTCGTTGCGCCGTATTACAACCGACCGACGCAGGAAGGAATGTTCGCGCACTTCGGCGAGATCGCCAAATCGGTCAAAAAGTTTCCGATTATGCTCTACAATGTGCCTTCGCGGACGGCTTCAAATATCTCCGCCGAAACTTGTCTGCGATTAGCGAAGAATTACGAAAATATCGTCGCCACAAAAGAAGCATCGGGAAATTTTTCACAGATTATGCAGATAATTACAAATCGCCCGAAACATTTTGCCGTTTTTTCGGGTGACGATGCGGCGACTTTGCCTTTAATTTCAATCGGCGCGGACGGTTTAGTTTCAGTTTGCGCGAACGAAATTCCCGATTTGACTTCAAAAATGGTCGAAAAAGCACTCGACGGCGCGTGGACTGCCGCACGGAAAATTCATTACAAAATTCTGCCGCTGATGGAAGCGAATTTTATCGAAGCCTCGCCTGCGCCGTGTAAGTTTGTAATGCAGGAAATGAATTTGCTGGAAGAAAATTTGCGTTTGCCGTTAGTTCCGATTACCGAACCGACGCGGGAGAAATTGAAGGAGATTTTGAAGGAATTAAGGTAGATTAATTTTTATCAAGACGATTCTCGGAAAGATTTGTGCGGCTTGTGCATCGCGGATGCACAAGCCTTTTCGTTAAAGATTAATAACCGTTAAAGACTCGCCGAACCCGTTTCGCAAACACTCGTTCGCGGGCGATTTTCGATTCAAATCTGAACGGAATCAAGGTAGTAAATTGTTCGTTCAAAACATCGAAATCAACCAACCGCTGAAACAAAACCGTCACGCGGCGTTTGCCCGCAAAATCGCCGCCTCGCGGAATCGAATAACTCGCGTCCGTGATAAACCCGCCGCTGCTGCCGCCCGCTTTTTCGCCGACAGTTGTGTAAAGATCGGCTTCGCCGATGGCGGCGAGTGCCTGTGTTTGTTCGAGAAATCTTCGCATTGTCGCGGAAACATCGGGCGAAATAAAGTTTCCGGTTGAAACTCCCGCCATGATCGTCGCGTAATCGCGCACCGTTCCTTTGTCGGAAAGCGTCAGTTCGCCCTCGCGCAAAGCAAGCGGATTTCCCAGATTTTCAATATTCGCCAAAATGAATTGAAACTCGGCTTGCCGCCACTCCGGGTCTTGAAATTTGGCAGTGTAATTGTTGACCAGTGCGACGTATTCGCGCTTTGAAAGGCTTTTCAAATACTGCACGTTTGCCAAAGTGCTGAGACCGATTTCGTGATTTTCATACGATAAATCGTTGCCGAGAAAATAGCTCGGAAAATCCTGCCCGGTTAATCCGCCTTCACGAATCACCGCCTTAAAAGTTTGGCGGCGAAGATTAGCAAACAACCAATCGTGCGCGGCGTTATCGCTGTAACGAATCATCGCCCGCACCATTTGGTCAACCGTCACGGGCGTTTCGGGATTAACGGCAAAGCCGAATTCATTAGTCGGAATTCCCAAATCTTCAAGCGCGGCTGCGTGTGCGCCGCCGTCCGTCGAAGGAAGAAAATAATTTTCCCATTCACGCGCCGTCACGATTCGATTCGGCTGAATTTCGCCCGTCGAAACGGCTTTCGCGTATGCCGCCAGATGAATCACTTTGCCGAGCGATTCGAGCGGCATTTTAACATCGAGATTATGGGCGATTATCGGCTCACGAAAATCAATCGTGCCGTTCGATTTAATTGAAAAACTCGCTATCGCCACGTTTGCGCGATTGGCGGAAAGATAATTCAAAAACGCTTCGGGTGTCGAAATATCCGGCGGCGTTTGGGCAAAAATGATGATGCCGCCGAAAATGATCATCAAAAACAAAGCTGTCAGATTTGTAATTCGTAAAATGTTAATTCTCATAATTTAACTCCAGACTGAAATTTACTCTTTCGAGTATGAAGCAATTGTAAAAGCATTAATTTTGAATAACATCGGGCGAAAGTTTGGATTTATGTCAGTCTAAAGTCGGATTTATTTGACGATTCCGCTGCGCCACGCATAAACGGCGACTTTGGTGCGGTCAGCTAAGTGAAGTTTACTTAAAATGTTGCTGACGTGAGATTTAACGGTTTTTTCACTGATAAAAAGACGTGCGCCGATCTCGTAGTTCGATAAACCTTCGGCGATGAGCGTGAGAACTTCGTGTTCGCGTTTGGTGAGTTCGTCGAGGTTTATTTTCGTCTCTTTTTTCTCACGCATTTCCGCCATAATTTGCGCGGCAATCTGCGGATGCAAAACCGCTTCGCCGTTTGCCGCTTTGCGAACAGCCGCGACCAAATCATTCGGACTGACATCTTTCAGCAGATACGACAACGCGCCGGCTTGAATCGCGGGCAAAATATATTCGTTATCGTGAAACGATGTGAGAATGATGACGTTTGAACGCGGGCTGATAATTTTGATTTGCCGCGTCGTTTCCACACCGTTCATTCCCGCCATCAGTAAATCGAGCAAAACGACATCGGGAGCAAATTCTTCACACAAAACAATCGCTTTTTCGCCCGATTCCGCTTCGCCGACGACTTCGATATTTTCCTGAATTTCCAAAAATCCGCGCACGCCTTTGCGGACAATCGAATGATCGTCAACCAGTAAAACCGTTGTTTTTTCATTTGTTTTCATAGTCTTTTTCCTGTTCGCAGCCGATTTCGATCATTGTTCCGGCGTTGATTTTGCTCTTGATTTTCAGCCAGCCATTCGGCAAACCTTCGGCTCGTTCACGAATACTTTGCAAGCCGAAACCTTTCTTAATTTTTTCTGTCTCGAATCCGCAGCCGTTGTCGGAAATGCTTAAAAGCAAAGACTTATCTGTTTCGTTTTGCAAAGTTATCTGAACTTCGGTCGCTTCGCTGTGGCGAGCGACGTTTGACAAAATTTCCTGTGTAATTCGATAAAAAGTTTGCCCGATGACCGGCGAAACTTTGAGATTTTCCGGTATTTCGACAACCGCTTTCATCACATTTTGCCGCGACCAATCGCCGACTAACTTTTCGATTTTTGTTTTGAATGTTTGCGATTCTTTCACGGGCAAACTGAATTCGTGAATCATATCAACAAGTTCAGCCTGAATTTCCTTAATCAAATTTTCCGATTCGCGGAGATAATTTTTCGCCGATTCGGGATTTTTCTCAACCAAAGCACTTGCCGTGCTGATTTGCATCGCCAAACCGAAAACTTGCTGTTTTACCGAATCGTGCAAATCGCGGGCGATGCGATTGCGTTCTTCGGCGGTCGCAATCGTCTGCCGAAGCGCAAAATTTTCGCGCAGATCGTCCGCCATTTCGTTCAAACGCCGCGACAAAACTCCGAGTTCATCGGAGGATTTATCATTTACCCGATTTGAGAAATCACCTTCACCCCATTTTTCGGTCGCGGAAGTGATATTTTTTAACCTGCGCGTCAAGTTTCCGGCAACCGGAAAACCTAAAATAAACCCGAAAATCACCAAAGCCCACAAATTGGTAAATATATCCAAAAAATAATCGTAAATTCCTTTAATCCACAGTGTTTTCCACGAAAACGGGATTTTTTCACGTCCGAAAAAACCGCCGAGAAGCTGATTTTGCCCGTTTTTTATCGGCACGGCGAAAAGCACATTTTGTTGATTATCAACGTCAAATATTTTCGCTTCATCGGCTTTTTCAAATAAAACTTTGTCAATCAGATTTTTTTCGGCGGGACTGAATGATTTTTCGAGTCCGTCGGAAGCTGCGAGAGCGTTGCCTTTTTCGTCGAAAATTACAAACTCGAAAAATCCTTTTTCTTTAGTGTAATTTTCCAAATCCAAATAGGTCAGCGTATATTGCTGATTGCGCTGCTGCTCCGTTTTTTCTTGATAAAACTTCAGCCAATCTTGTAAGGCTCGTCTATTTATTGGTTTAGCGTCCAGCCAAACGGCAAGATTTTTCGCGTCGTTGGTGATAACCTCTGTCTTCCAAGAAGTTTGATAACTAAATTGTAAAGTCAGATATTCGATGTGATAGTTAATTAAAGTAAGAAAAAATGTCGTCAAAAACGTGAGCAGCGCAAAGGTGACGACCAACTTAAAAAGTAAAGAACTCCAAAATCTTCGAGGTTTTTTGATATTTTTGATTCCGAACAAAATCATAACAGTTTTATAGCACGAAAATCGTTCATTTCTATCAGTCTAAAGTCTGATTTTTCACCGCGTAAATTAAATACTCAAAAGCCTGACACAAAATTCAAACCCACCTTCAATTTGCGATTCTGCTTCAGAATTGACTAAACCACTCTGCACTGGAAGTGCAGAGGTTGTCTGTGGACTGAAAGTCCGATTTCCAGCTAATCTTCAAGGATGAACGTGTCTCCATCTTTGTTGCTTGTTGACCGATGATGCTCAAGATATTCTTGCACCAGTTCA
>JANMAA010000213.1:0-1530 GCA_031359215.1 Acidobacteriota bacterium
GCAGTTCGACCAACAAGCGGACAGATACCAACCGTGGCAAAACTACATCAAACTTATCAACTCAAAGCGAAAACAAAAATTCCGCCGCGAAAGTTAATGATGAACCGGACAAAACGACCGAAAATAAAATGAATGAGATGATGAAAACCGATGTTAAAAGCGGTGGATTTACAGCGAATTTACCTGGCGGGTTTAGTCAGCCGACCGATCCTGTCGGTCAAAAAATGCTAAAAGAATACGGCGCAATGTTTGTTGCAAAAGGCGGCGCGATACCGCCGAATACGGTTGTTTTCAAAAACGAAGCGGAAGTTTCCGCGTGGCAATCGGGCGTGTCAAAATCGAAGGAAAACATCGGCGGGTTTGATCTGGAATTACAAACTTCGGCGATGAAAGGTTTGAAGGACGCGATTGCTGAAGCCAAACAAGCAAATTTGACCATTACGCCGCGCGGCGGAGATTCGGCGCGAAGAAATTATGACGGAACTGTTAGTTTATGGGCAAGCCGCGTCACTCCGGGTTTGACGCATTGGGTTGGAAAAGGCAAGTTAAGCGAATCTGAAGCCGCTAGAATCAAGGCTTTATCACCGTTCGAGCAAGTTCCCGAAATTTTCAAACTAGAATCACAGGGAATGTTTTTTGCCAAGGATTTGTCAAAATCAATTATCTATTCGGTGGCACCGCCCGGGACATCGCAACATATTTCAATGCTGGCACTCGATGTCAGCGAAAATGAAAATTCCAAAGTGCGCGATATTTTAGCAAAACACGGTTGGTTTCAAACCGTTGTTTCAGATTTGCCGCACTTTACCTTTCTGGGCGTTCCCGAAAATCAGCTTTCGAGTTTGGGTTTAAAAAAAACAACCGACGGCGGAAGAGTCTTTTGGCTTCCGAATATTTAAAAGCCGGGAAACAAATTCAACCTATTAGAAAAATCTTCCGAGCGAAAAGTAGAGTTTTCTGCGTCCGCCTTCGGCAAAACTGCCGCCGAGAAAAATCGGACCAATTCGTGTTTCCAGAACTGCGCCGCCTGTAACGCTTTGGCGGTATCCGGCAGTATTTTGAGTTTCAAAAGCACTTCCGCCTTCATACCAACCGCCGAAATACAGCTTTCCGCCGATATAAGCCGGTGCTGAAAATGTTTCGCGCAAAATGCCGACTCCGCCCTTTAGATAATTACTGTTGCGAAATTCGCCGCTGCCGTAACCGCCGACATTAAAAAGCCCGCCAAGTGTAAATTGCTGAAATAAGGGCGCAGTTTTGCCGAAGGTAGTGCCGCCTCCGCCAAAACCGAAAATTATGTTTTTATCGTTAATTGAATGAAATGCACTTATGTTTGATTCGGCTTGTGGAAATCCGATGTTTGCACCCGGACTTTTGAAATAATAATTGAGTTTATTCTTTGAATTACGCAGGTCAAAACCTTGCACTTTCAGTGCAAGACTTTAGTATTATTCCGCTAAAATCTATGCGAAAATAGCGGACGATGAAAGACAACAGGCACTCGTCGCATACCGTTTCACGATTGACCGT
>JANMAA010000215.1:0-3933 GCA_031359215.1 Acidobacteriota bacterium
ATCTCGTTACTGAATTAGAAAAAAAGACAGGTTATCAACTTGAAAGGGATAAAAAAACAGGTGTTGTTACGATTAAAGAAGGCAAACGAAAAACTGGGAAAGGAATATCAGATTCTTTAGCCAAAATATTAAAAAAAGTTACAGACAAAACAGCAAAAGTTGATGGTAAAGAAAAAGAATTTACTGTTACACTAAATACAGTAAAAAACTCTGAAAGCATTTTTATTGATAGTTTTCAGACTAAGCAGATTGACGTTAGTGACTTAACAGCTATTTCAGATGTAAAAGATGATAAAGGAATGGGCGACGGCGGAGCCTTTTTAGCAGGTCAATTAGGGCATGTGCTTGAAGAATCCTTTCAAGCAGAAACTACTTTTAAGGATTTGGAAGCATTTGGACGAGGATCGAAGGGTTTGTTATTTAAGGCAGGTCACAATGAAGGTTTAGTTGCAGAATCTAGAGTTTTATCAGATTTTACAGGTCAATCAGAAGAACCAAGGAAAGAGAATAATACGGGAACAGCAGCAGCATTTACTTATACTAGTGTTAGATATACAGTTTTGTTTAATGGGGCGAATGACCAAACTGTGAATATTATTTCAAGGAGACCAATACCAAAACAATGAGAACAAAAAAGATTTTATTTATAACTTTCATCTTAATTTTAATACCATTTGTTATGGCATCAACCAATTTTTTTGATAATCGGACAGAAGACCGGATTATTATATCTGGAAAAGTTTTAAGAGTTGGTGATACACCTTCCAAAGGAAGCAAGTGGTTTCTACGATTTGTTCAATATAAAGTGCAAGAGGTATGTGAAGGGAAGTATGATAAGGAAGAAATAATAGTTTCTCACTTACCTGAACCGAAGTTGGATAGATTAAAAGAGGGTGAAAATGTTTGTATCGTTGTAGGCAAAAGTGTTGGACCAACAATAAATGATGATTGGAGTGTCGATTTTCATGGGAAAGAAACCCAATATATAAATGATGGCTTATTTATTGAAAATTGTGAATGTCATCATAAATAATGGGCAATCAGTTTTTTATCTCCCCTTTTATTTATTCTGAGCTTGGAACTGCGAAAGTATTCGTGGTAAATGTTACTATTTCGAAAGGACACACTTTTTCGTTCAATTTACATCATTTTCGACAAAAATCAGCAAATTCCCCCTGATTTTCTTTGTTTTTGGCGTTTTATTGCATTAAATACACGCATACAACCCGTCTTGTATGCAACTTTCCTAAAAGATGAGCCGTATTTAATGCAATAAAACAATAGTTTATCGTGGGGGATAGTGTTGCGCTAAATACAAACAACTTGTTGAAAATACTATAAATAATTCAATTTTTTCAAAATACCCACTGTATTAAATACGCTAGAGTAAAATTTTGCTACGTTGTGCCTAATACCCCATTTTAGTAATTCTGTGATATTTTCTCGTGAAATTTTCAACTTTTTAGCGATTTGCAAGTCTTGACAAGATTAGCTAGAAATCCGATTGAGGCAATTAATATAACTCCTTACTAATTAATTTTGAAGGGTTTGGCAAAATAACCCCATTTAGAAGTGAGGAAGTTTGGCAAAATGTTTTCGTGCTTTTTCGTTGCGCGAGGACGAAACAAGATGCGTATAAATAACCGTGTTTTGAATATTGGAATGTCCGAGCCAATCCTGAACGAAACGGATGTCGTCGCTGGCTTCAAGTAGGTGAGTGCCGATTGAATGCTTCAAAGTATGAAAATGTAATTTACTTTCCGGCAGTTTTGCTTTTCGTCCGTATTGTTTTATCAACTTGTCGAGCATCCGTCGTCCGATGGGCAGATTGCGGTTGCTCGGAAAGAGTAGGGGACTGTCTTTTAATCTTACGTTCTGTTCGCGCTCCCGCAGATAACTTTTTAAGATTCTGGTTTCGTCCGGCTCGGAGAGCAGAAAAAAGCGGGGGAGATTATTAACAGCTCAGGTAAATCCCTGCAAAAGAAAATGCGGAAAACCAAAGAAGTTTGTACTATAAGAGTTCTGCAAAATTATCGAAAAACACTTCATAAACCGAAATCTCCCCCGCTTTTTTCTGCTCTCTCGGCTCTCAGCGATGTCTATTTTGGGTTGGCAGGTTTTGCGTCGCAAAAGCCGTCTGAATGTATTGGTTAAATGGTTACAAAAGGTAAAAATGTTTCATAGAATCGGCAGCATTTTCGATTAACTCAGATTTCGCTTAATATCGTTTTTTTTGAGCCAGTTGTGGAGATTCGCTTCGGTTGTTCCGTAACGTCCGGCAATGAACTTTTGCGTCGAGCCGTTGGCGAGCAGAGCTTCGATTTCCGGGCGATATTGGTCGAGTTTTGATTTGCCGGGACCAATCGGTCTGCCGAGTTTGATACCTTGTTCTTTTTTGTAGCGTAAGGCTTCTTTAGTGCGTTGCGAGATCAGATCGCGTTCGATTTCCGATGCCATCGAAAAAGCCATCGCCACGATCTTGCTTTGAATTGAATTATCTAAAGTCCAGTTGCCTTTGACGGCATAAACCCGCACGCCTTTTTCGACTGACACCGCGAGAATTTCCATACATTCGAGCATACTTCTTCCCAAACGGGACAATTCGCTGACGATCAAGGTATCACCTTTTTTGAACTCTTCGATGATCTCCGCGATCTTGCGTTTTTTCCACGAAACCTTGCCCGACACGATTTCTTCGACAAAATTAACTTTTCCTAAATTCAGATGATTTGCCAGCCGGAGAATATCGGATTTGTTTTTTTCGATCTCCTGATCACTTGTCGAAACTCGAAGATAACCGATAGTTTTAATATTTGAAGCGAAAGGTTTAATTTTGGCTGATTTTGATGATGATTTTGGCGGCATTTTTAAGTATTCGATGAAAAGGTCTGATTATTAGTTATAATATAACAACCGTTACTGTCATATCAATGCAATATATTTAACAATAACCATTTTATAAACGCTCGTTTATTCTGTCATTTATTTTCTACTTTTATGCCGCTTTTGAAAATTTTAAGTAACTCTGAAATTGCCAGATTCGATTCGCCGCCACTTTTCAACCACGAAGAACGTAAAAGATTTTTCAATCTGCCAAGCGGACTAAAATCAGAGTGGGAAACATTGCGAACGGACGAGAACAAAATTTTGTTTCTCTTGCAATTCGGTTATTTCCGCGCCCGGCGAAGATTCTTTGCCGGGCATTTTCATCCGGCTGATCTGAAATACATCTCGGCTAAATTTAATCTTTCATCCGGCAATGAGGAAATTCTATCTTACTCACGCCCGACGCTACTGCGGCATCAACACATAATTATTGAATTTTACGGTATTCGTTTTCTTCAGGAAACTGATGAAACTTTATTACTCAACGAAGCGAAATCTTTGGTCGGTTCCGTTGTTCGACCGGAAAAGGTCTTTTGGCACCTGGCGGAAAAGATAATTGCCTTGAAGATTGTCGTGCCAAGCTATTACCGTTTGACTTCGATTATTTCCAGAGCCATTCAGACTCACGAGAATCATTTGCATCGAGTTGTTAAAGAATCGTTGAATGCCGATCAAAAAGAATTGCTCGACTCGCTTTTAATCAATGAAGCCGTCGGCGATTCGGAAGTTTCTGGCGGCTCAATAAATTTGACATCCTTAAAACAGCCGTTTCATTCACTCAAAGCCAGTCATCTGAAAGCTAATCTCAACGATTGGCAATTTTTACAGTCAATTTATCAGAATGTTTCACTCGTCATCAATCAACTCGAATTGTCCCCGGAGGCGATCCGTTTTTACGCTCAAGTCGTTCTTAAAACGAAAGCCTTTTATCTGACCCGTCGCCGCGCCGAATCGCGTTATCTGTATCTTCTCGCGTTCGTCGCGCACCAGAGTTTTCGCCTTCAGGATATGCTGGTTGACGCGCTTTTGCAGTCCGTTCAGAATACC
>JANMAA010000217.1:0-30705 GCA_031359215.1 Acidobacteriota bacterium
GTTTTAGCAATTTGAAGTTCAGTTTTAGCAATTTGAAGTTCGGTTTTAGCAATTTGAAGTTCGGTTTTGGCAATTTGAAGTTTAGATTTGGCAATTTGAAGTTCATTGTTTGAGTTTTGTAAGCGATAAAATATTTTTGTAATCCGCACTCATTATGCTTCTTCGAGTTGTTTTTGTTTAAGTCCTTCGCGTCCGTCGTATTTGATAAATTTCGGTAAGAGCATTGCCAATACGATCGAACCGGCGACAGTTAAAATGCCGCCGGAGATGATCGAAGTTTTTACGCTGAAATAATGCGCGACGATCCCGGCTTCGGCGTTGCCGAGCATCGGTCCGGTCAGATAACTTATCATCTCGATTCCTGCCAGTCGTCCGCGAAAACGGTTCGGAATGGTTTGATTCCAAACCGTCTGCCGGAAGATTCCGCTTATCATATCGAAAAATCCCGCCGCGCCCAAAAAGAATAGAGCAAGCCAAAGATCGTTTGACAGACCGAAAAAGATGATCGCCACGCCCCACATTCCAGCCGCTAAAGTTATCGCCAAACCGTGACGATTGACACGATTCGCCCAACCCGAAGTCAAACTCGCCACCAACGCGCCGACGGCAATCGCCGAGAAAAGAAACCCGACCGACGCGCCGCCATATAACGCCGCAATCGCCGGAAAAAGCGCAATCGGCATCCCGAACAGCATCGCATTGATGTCGATCAAATAAGTGCCGATCAATTCCTGCCGGCTCATTGCATACCGAAAACCTTTTTTGATCGATTCAAAACTCACTTTGTCGGCATCGTGCGCCGGCGGCACGGCGCGAATCAGCCAAACAGCGGTGAGCGATGCGATAAACGTGAACAGATCGATCGCATACGCGACGCTTGCGCCGAAGCTCGCAAAGATCAAACCCGCGATCACCGGGCTTAGAATCGCGCCGAAATTGTAGCGCAGGGAATTGAGCGCGGAAACCGCCGTCATATATTCAAGCGGCACGATGCGCGGAATCAACGCTTCAAAAGACGGACGCTGCAAACCCGAAAGTCCGGCGTGAATCCCGACGCAAACAAACAAAACCCAAATCTGCGGCGACGGCAAAAGCGCGTTTCCCAAAAGAATTGCGGTAACAATCGTCTGCCCGACTTCCGTCAATCGAAGCATTTTGCGCCGATCAACCGCGTCCGCCAACGCGCCGCCGATAAACGCCAGCACAAACATCGGCACGAATTCCGCGATCCCGATCAGTCCGACCATCAAATTCGATTTGGTCAGCGCATACATCTGGATCGGCACGACGACAAACGTCATCATCGAACCGAAATACGAAACGAGTTGTCCGAAAAACAAATAGCGATAATCGCGTGAGATTTTAAGCGGAGTTAAATCTACAAACATACAATTAGAATTCAAGCGTTATATTCGGGATAATCATTTGTTGATTCGTAAGATTCGTTTTCGTCGCCGTCTTTGTGGTTGTCGGCAAGATAGAAATAGCGTTTTTCCAATTCACGGAAAATAATATCGCCAAAGGTTTCGCCGGCGACTTTTATCAAATTCCGTTTGATTTTTTGACGATTCACCAAACCGCTTTGTTGAAGCAGCCAAATCGCGTCCAAATCGTCTTTCCCGCGTCCGGCGATATATTTTAAGATCGTCAACCATTCGGCACTGACGATTTTTACACCATTTGACAAAGTTACCGCATCAGCTAAGGCTTGTCTGTAAAAATCCTTGTAATTATCGCGTCGGACAATCCAATCAACATCAATCGTTTTTTCGCCGATTTTTACGCCATATCGTTCGCCGCCAAAACTGAGAAAGCGAACCGTCTCCAACGGCAATCGTTGATTAGCGATAAAATCAATGTCCTTTGTCAAACGGTCTGAACCGTAAAGATACATTGCCACGCCGCCGACCAAGGCACTCTCGATGTTGTTGTTGTCGGCAATTTCAAAAACTTTCCGGGCGGTCTGCAAGCCGGTTTCAGTATCGAGCATCGGCGGGCGTTTCAGATTTTCGGCAATCAACTTTTGCACATCTTCTTCACTCATTTTCGATTATTTTCCTCGCTTCGGCAATTGCTTCTTCAACATTTCTAACTTTTCCGTCCAACTGCATCTCATAGACGGCTTTGGTGATTTCACCAAATTGCGCGGACGGTTGCAAGCCCAACTCGATCAAATGTCTGCCCATCAAAAAAGATTTCGGTGCGGCATTTTCAACTTCCAATTCACGCGCCTTTTCGATGAACCAATCCTGCGCCTCGCTCGTAAAATGTTTTTCCTTCGGAATCCAATCGGCGTTGCGCCCGAGATTGTCCGCCTTAGCCACGCGATAAA
Organism: Acidobacteriota bacterium; assembly: GCA_031359215.1. Classification (GTDB taxonomy): domain Bacteria; phylum Acidobacteriota; class Blastocatellia; order Pyrinomonadales; family Pyrinomonadaceae. Next base: position 2,333 of record JANMAA010000217.1, read on the forward strand.
GCAGATCGGGTTCGACCTTTCGCGCCAATCGTCGAAATGCGCCGTCGCCCGGTTTCGATTTGTAAAACATTCCCGGTAATAAGTGATAACGGACGAGTTGGATTATCTGTTCACGCACGTCAAAACCGTTAATCGTATAAATTCCCAGTTTGTCCAAAAACGAGATCGTCGGCGCAACTCCCGCTTCGTCGTGCGCGTGTGAACGCCAGCGACCTTCAAAAAACTTCGTCGTCGCCGGTTTCCCGAAATCGTGGCAAAGCGCACCCAACATCACCGTAACCTTCTTGGAATAAGGCAAATCGTCGATCATTTCCCGCGCCCGGTCAACGACAAGGAGCGAATGGATTAATAATTCGCCTTCGGGATGCCATTCTTCGTCTTGCGGAACGCCGATAAGTGCTTTAAGTTCAGGAAAAAGTTGTTCGACAACGCCTAAATCGTAAAGCCATTGCAATCCGATAGAAGGTTTTTCGGCTTTCAGTAAAAGTTTTTCGAGTTCGCTCCAAATACGTTCCTTCGGCAGATCAGAAACATCAATCTGTCGGCAAATCTCGACCGTTTCAGCATCAATATCAAACTTAAACCGCGCCGCAAATTGCGCCGCACGAAGCACACGCAAAGAATCTTCGGCAAATGTTTCTTGTGAAACAACGCGCAAAACTTTCTTTTCAATATCTTCACACCCGTTGTAACAATCAATAATTTCGCCCGTCAAAGCATCCTTCAATATCGCGTTAATCGTAAAATCGCGCCGTTTTGATGCTTCTGCAAACGACATATCTTTATCGCCTTCGACGACAAATCCTTTATGTCCGCGCGAAACTTTTTTTTCGCGCCTCGGCAGGGAAACATCCAGATCGTTACCGATTTTATAAACCGTGAACGCTTCGCCGACGGCATCGACCTTTCCAAATGAATCGAGAATCCCGCGTAATTTGCTCGGTTCGATGCCGTAAACTTCAACGTCAAAATCCTTCGGCGCAATGTCCATTAATCCGTCGCGCACACAACCGCCGACAAGCATCGCGCGTCCGCCGTTTTGCTTGATCGTTTCGGCAAGTTTAATAATTTTTTCGGGAATGTTCGGCATTTGTAAAATCTATCGATAAATTTCTAAGGCTTGACAGCGATTCGGCTCGGACGATCTCCAAGATTTTTAGAATCGATTTCGATAACAAGTGTGTTTGAATCGGATCGTAAACGGCGAAACTTCACAGAAGTTTGAATCTTTGCCGAAGATGCTTTTCCACGAAACCCGGTAAATGTCAGCCGAATTTGTTCCGGCGGAAGTTTTACACCTTCGAGCATCGGAACAAGATAAACGATTCTTTGTGTTTCAAGGTTAATGTCGAGCGTTTTCGGCGGTGATGAATTTCCTGCGCTCCACGAAATAACCGGATTGCCAACCGTCGGATTGCCGTTAAAAAGAGCGGATGCTTCATCATCGCCGATTGCGCGATCATATAGCATAACACCATCGAGCCAGCCGCGAAAATTGGCAAACGGATCGCCCGCCGAGCCGACGAAAATTGGAGAATCGGCAGAAATCCTAGGCGATGGCGCGTTAATTAAAGATTGGTCAAGCACGAGTTTCCCGTTCAAGTAACATTTCAATCGACGATCCCGGTCGTTAAAGGAGTAAATAAAATGATTCCACGACTGGGGATTTTCTAAAATAAAGTATGGATTATTATAGAAATTTCCCACGGTTTTGCCGGTCGTATGTCCGCCGATCTGACCGTTCCAAAGAAATAGCCCGTAACCCAAATTTCCTTTTTCAAAAACTCCGCCGTTAGAATTCGGCTGTTCCGGTTTTATCCAAGTGGCGAGCGTGAAATTTTTACTTCGTGTAGAAATATCGCCCGGTGAATAGATAAAACTTCCTCCATCGCTAAGCGGCGGCGAAGTGGGTGAGACAGGCAATCGGGGCGTTCCCTTGAAATAAAAACAGCCTGCATTTTCATTGCGGCAAACATTTCCTTTATCCATTTTTACGCCATAACTTCGGGCATCGAGTTTTGAACCGGCGGCAGCCGGAATAATCGAATCAAACAAAGCTATGGTTGAAACGCCACTGCCGAAATTTGTTAAATCATAGCGTGCCGTGCGGATAACGGCAGTTCCTTCGCTTCCGCCGCCGCGAATTTCCTTTACAGCCGCAACCGTTTCCCGCAACGCATCTCTAAACCACGCGAATTTCGGAGTAGTTAAAGATGCGTCGTCGCCCGGTGTTTCAATCGTTACGAATGAGCCGTTAGCGACTGCCGCATTGAACATCGGCAAGTAATTTTCAGGTGTGTCTTCATCGCGCGGCGGCGGCAACCAGCCTAATCTGCCGCTAATTCCAAAATGTTCGCGCCAGCCTTGCAAATTAAAATATCCCCAATTAAATATCCAATCCTTCGGTGTCCGCGACCCTCTGATCTGCCAATTATCGGTGCCATCGACATCGCGGACGTGAAGCGCATTCGGCGAACCGAAAATTGCGGCGCGAAGACGCAAATTGGGTGCATTCCGTGACATCTCCGCCAGATAAATTTGTCCTAATTGCGGATGAACATCGCCGAACCAATCCGCCCCGTCGGCATAAAGTCCGCACGCACCTGAATCTTTTAACCCGTTTACATAACTTTTTACTACACGGTCAAAAACTTGACGCTGATTGCCATCCCAAAGATAAAACGAACCGTAAGCATTGATAAATTGTTGACCTGTCGCGGCGGCTTTCGCCGCTTTCGTCGGACAACGATAATTAGCACCGCCAAGTCCGGGTTTATCGCCGGCATCCGGTGTGCAAAGTGAGTTGTATGGATGAAGTTCGGAGGCAATCGTATGCAAAACCGGACACACGCCATTTTTCTTAAACTCTTTTATCGCCTCAGCCAAATTCGGACGCGGATCAAATTCGCCGGTAGTTTTTAGCCAAATATCGCTTAATAAAATGGTTTCTTCAAACCCCAAAGAACGCGCCAATTTAGCGGCGGATTGCACGCGCTCAGGACAAAGGAATTTATCGGCACAGTTTACGTCATTAGCTTTTGGCAAGGATGTAAAAAAAAGTGAAGATGACATTTCAGCGGTATTGCCGAATTTTTGCCGAAACGAGCTGAAATCTTTCAAAAACGCCAAAGTTTTATGATTGTGCGGAACTGTAAAAATGACAAACGAACTTCCACTCAATTCCTGAATCGGTGTTTGTGACAAAGTAGCACCGAATCGCGGTATAAATGCGGAATCATATTGAACCGTATTATCGCAATTCCCGGTGATGCAAAACGCTGCCACCGTTCCACGCGCATTCGAGCAGGAATGATGAGCCGAAAAAAAAGGCGGAAATCCTACTTGGCAATCGAAATCTTCGGGCATTTGAAATTGGACGGAAATGCCTGTTATTAGTTGACCTGAAACTCGTTTAACTGTGGCTTTTATGCTTTGCTCATCAGACGTTAGCTCGACCATAGCCGAAGAATCAGGCAGATCAGTCGAAGAAAGTTCAAGCGAAACAGATTGTCCTTGAGCCAAAACTAACGAAATACGATTAACCTTAAAACTCTTTTTTGAATTGCCCGATCCGGTTATCAAACTCCACGGAACATCGTTTTTTACGGCGATGTCCTGACCTCCGCCGGAAATGTTAAAACGTAAAAGCGAACCGTCACCGGCGAATGAGATTCCCCCGACAGCCGGAATCTTTTCCGAAATTTGACCGCTGGCAGTCAATTGAAAACATTGGATAAAAAACAGTAAAGCGGCGAAAAGAAGTTTATACATATAAAAAATGGAATCAAGTGTTGCATCTTTGAATATAATAATACTCACCAAAGTTGCTTCATTTTTACAAGTCTTTTACTTAAATTACCAAATCCGCGAATGAATAGAACCGGAGTTGAAATGTTTTAATCCGGTAACGGTTCAAATTTTTTGTTTTTATATTCTAATCGATGCAAACGGTTTTGAAATCAATGAAAAATTAAATGATTTTTAAATGATTATTGTTAGTAAAATTCGAGCAATAAAAACTTAATCTCCAAGTCAAAATAAATCTGATAATTGCATTTAGGCAGAATAGATTATAAATTGTATTTAACGAAATTAAGGGGAGAAACGAATGTCAAAAGAAGTTATAAATGTTGATGGTAAAGATCGGGTTGTCAGGGAAGACACGGCAAAGTCTTTTCGCGGAGTAAGATGGGCTTTGATTAGTTTTGGAGCAATCATCGTTATCGCGGCAATTTTACTCTTAGGTGGTTTTCTAAAGTCGGCGACGGACGGAAAGCCGAATGAAAGCCCGAGCACTATTGAAAACAGAAGGTGAAAAACTTAGCCTTTATTATTATTTTGAGAAAAATGCAGCCGACATTATATTTGGCTGCATTTTTCAATTTTTCAATTTTTTCTGCAAATACTCTTTCAAATCGGAAATATTAACCCGTTCTTGTTCCCAAGTATCTCTATTTCTGACAGTTACAGCATTATCTTCCAATGATTCGTGATCAACCGTAACACAGAACGGTGTGCCGATTTCGTCTTGCCGCGCATATAATTTGCCGATTCCGCCCGTATCGTCATAAACAGTTCGCATTGCGGGTAACAATTGCTTTTTCAAATCCTTTGCCATTGCCACGATTTCGGGTTTGTTTTTCGCTAAAGGAAGAACGGCGACTTTAATTGGGGCGAGTTCGTGTTTCAATTTCAAAATAACGCGGGTTTCGCCTTTGTCGTTTGTTTTTTCGGTATAAGCGTCCATCAAAACGGCGAGCAAAGTCCGATTGACACCAACTGCCGGTTCGATAACATACGGATAAAAACGCTCATTGGTCTGCGGATCGAAATAAGATAAATCCTCAGTCGAATCCTGATTCAGGCGTTTTCCTTCATCATCTTCCGGTTTTTTAGAATGTGCTTTTAAGTCGAAATCATTGCGATTGGCAATTCCCATCAGCTCGTCAAACTGCTTTTCTTCATCTTCGCGTTCAGGAAAAAAACGATACAAAATATCAACCGTTCTTTCGGCGTAATGAGCGAGTTCATTTTTCGTTTGTTCGTAAAGTTTTAGGTTCTCCGACGAAATTCCCAAAGAATTAAACCATTCTTGAAACGCATCGATAAACTCTTGGTGAATGCGAGGCGCATCTTCCGAACGACAGAAGTATTCCATCTCCATTTGCTCGAACTCACGCGTGCGGAAGATGAAATTTCCGGGCGTAACTTCGTTGCGAAATACCTTGCCGATCTGCGCGATGCCGAAGGGAAGTTTGCGGCGCGAAGTGTCCAAAACATTCTTGAAATTGATAAAAATTCCCTGTGCTGTCTCCGGTCTGAGATATGCCAACGCATTTTCGTCTTCGTCGGATGAAACTGCACCAACCGTTGTTTTGAACATTAAATTAAACTCCCGCGCTTCGGTCAAATCGCATTCCTTATCTTCGCCCGGATGAACCGCCTGATGTTTCGGGCATTGGACATCCTGCAATTTATCGAGCCTGAATCTGCCTTTACAATTGCGGCAATCAACCAACGGATCGGAAAAAGTAGTTTCGTGTCCTGAGTATTTCCAGACAAGCCGGTTTTGGATGATCGAAGAATCCAAGCCTTCGATGTCGTCGCGTTCGTGGACGAGCCAACGCCACCAACTTTGTTTGATATTATTCGCTAATTCCACTCCGAGCGAACCATAATCCCAACTGCTGCCAAGTCCGCCGTAAATGTCTGATGCGGGAAAAACAAAACCTCTGCGTTTTGCGAGTGATACGATTGTTTCAATATTCGGTGCTGTCATAATTTAATTACGGATTTTAGCTTTCGGATTTACAAAATCCGGTTTTTTCTATCTAACCGGCATCAAAAGTCTAAAGTGTTGATTTTACAACGGACAACCGGCAAAGAACAAAAGACAAAACAAAAAAAGAAAGGAAAACTCATTAAGAATCTTCCTTTCGATTTTTTTCTCTTCCTGATCTGTCTTCTTATTGCGGGACAGGCGGTTGTGCGCCGGGTGGAATTACCCAAAGTTCATAAGTGGTTTTAGGTCGCGTTCCCCAATTTGTAATAACTATACGACGCGGATCGATACCACGGGCTTTGACCAAGTAATCGAGAGTGCGTTTGCTGATAACGTCAGCCTTTCTGGTTCGCATACTCACTTTGTCGGTTCCTTGATACATAATAATATAGCCTTGCGCGTCGGGATTGTTTTGCAGCTCGATGGTAAATGCGTCGAGTCTGGCTTTGTCGTCGTCAAATGCAATCGATTCGAATTCATCAAATTTGCGCGGACTTGGCGGCGGCGGAAGTTTGTCAACAATAGTCGGGACCGAGATTTTTTGGCGGCAATTGGCATCATAAACACCATCATTCACATCGAGGTCGGCATTAATGGTTTGTCCGCCAAAACCGGTCGTATCGACCGTGATTGCCGGTGTGCCTAAACCGCTGGTAATACGCAGGTTTTTGGGCGAAACCGTCCAATTATAATTTACCGGTATCGAGTCGTTCTTAACCGCATTAAACGAGGCAAAAGTTATTAAATAGCCTTCCACGACACGCTCGGGACCATCAAGCCGGATGTTATATGGGCAAGGTCTTTTGGTAGTTTCTTCGATGATCTTTAAACAAATACAATTTTTTGCATCTTTTCTGATCTCGATTTCTTTTGAAAATGCCTTTCCGTTAGGACCTTCCACTTCAACGCGGTGAACACCCGGCGCAAGATAAAATTCTGCCGGGGAACTAACGCCGCTCAATCCGACAACTTGCCCGTCAACCTTAACGGTCATTGCTGACGGTGTGGTTTTGACGGTTAAAATTCCGGTATTTTTCGGTCGTTTGCTATCGGTTTTTCCGTCGGCTAAAACTGTTGTCAAACCTATTGTTAAAACCAGCCCGACCACAAATAAAAACTTGTATTTGATGTTTCTCATCTTTTATTCCTTTATGACAAATGCCCGAATTTGATTGGCGATGACCACACTTGATCCTTCAAATCAAATAACTATTCGGCTATTTCCTCATCATCTTTACTCTTGCGGAATTTCTTTCGCGCTGCAATTCCGACGCTGGCAAGACCTGTTCCAAATAATAATAAGGTCATCGGTTCCGGCACCGGTTCCGGCGGCGTTGGTGTAACATTCGGAGTCGGCGTTGTTTCCGGTGTCGGTGTCGGGGTTGGGGTCATTCCCGGCGGAGGTGTCGGAGTCGGAGTCATTCCCGGCGGCGGCGGCGTTGGAGTCGGAGTTATTTCGGTCGGTGTCGGTGAAGTCGTATTTCTATCTCTCGGAATAAGGAAAAGAAGCGGAAGCGCGGCGAGTCCCAACAGTGCATATTTTGGAAAACCGGCTTTTGGAACATCAATCGGTGCACAATCACAAACTTCGTCTTCGACAATTTCCGATCTTGTTTCCGTAATAACGCGATCATCTTGAAGCGGTTTCGGTTTGCCGTTCGCATCACTCTTATCATCACCTTTATCGGTAAAAATAAGTTCACCGTTCACCAATCTGAGTTGGGCAAATCCGCCTGAACCGGCAATGCCGGGTTTGGCACTGATGACCTGAACGATTTGATTGAACTTTATGGGCGCAGCGTTGGCTGTCATTGTAACCATCAATGTCGAAAACAAAGCAATGGTTGACACAATTAATCTTAATTGTAAATTTCTCATCATCTTGCAACTTAAAAGAAACACTCTTTCACAGGTCATTCAAGACCTGCAGACTGAAAATTTTATTCGGGGTATTGATAGGCAAACTATATCAAAAATTCAAAAAGTTTGCACTCGATTTTTGATATTTTTCGCCCTTTCCGAACAATAATGCTGGTTGTTCAACAAAGAAAAGACATAATCGGCAAAACTTTCCAGAATTTTTTATTAAAAATCCTGATTATTTTATTTCGCCTACTTTGGGAGCATTAAGACTACTTCCGGCGCGAATTTTTCGACCGCCGATTTGGAAAACGGAAAAACTTGCGTGTTGCCCGATTTCCAATTATCGAGTTGGTCTTTGTAATGAGTTGATTTTGGATCTCCGCTTTCACCAAGAGCAATGCCGTGCCGTGTTTCGTCCCAATTTCCCGGCACAGCGATAAGCCGCATCGAAACATTTGCACCGACATTCGGCGTTTGTCCGTTGCCGTATTGTCCGATCGGTTCGATCGCAAAAACTCCGCCAATCAGCGGCGCAGCCGAAAGCGGATGATTAAAGCGAATCTTAAAAGCCGTTCCATACAGCCATTTCGTTTGATCCGCACCGTATCTTTTCGTCAGATTTTCCCGCGCTTCCGTGTCCGAAGCTATAAGCAAATTTTTATAATTGGCAAATTCTTTCGGCAACCAATTCGACGGTTTTTCCATTGCCAGCCAATCAACAAAAGACGCGCTCAAGCCCCAACGATAATTTTTCGCTCTTTCCGCGCCGACATTTGCGGCTAAAATTTTATTAAGAAAAACAGAGCGAATCTCGCCGACCAGCAACGCGGCTTCGGAGTCAGCCGACATTTTCCCGTCCCAACCGCGTAAAACTTCTAAAGTTGCTTTTGATGCCGATTCGGTTTTGACTATTTCACCCGCAAAACCCGAATAGGAAATGTTGAAAATATCGCGCTGAATATCAACTACATCACTAACCGTAACTTTTTCCTTTGCTTGCAAAAGTTGATAAATCCGCCGCGCCCGATGCGGTGAAGCCCACAGATGCGAGAGAAAATACTTGTAGCTGTCGCCGACGATGCGTTGATTTGCCGTAACGATAAAACCTTCGGGCGGATTAAAACTGTTTGGCAAATCTTCGTAAGGAATAAATCCCGTCCAATCGCCTTTGTCGGTTGCGCCGTCATAAGGCATCGAACCGTCGCCCGTGCGCCGGATCGGGATTTTTCCTCCGTTGTGAAAACCGATATTTCCCTTGACATCCGCATAAACAAAATTCTGCGTCGCGCCGCCGTAAGTTTTGAGCGCAGCATTAAAATCGTTCCAATTCTTGGCGCGATTTAATAGCAAAAACGCTTCGAACGAATCATTGCTTTTGTCGCGCACCGTCCATTTTAGCGCGTATTTTTTGCTGTCTTGTCCCGTGATAATCACACCGTTGCGCGTTTCCATTACTTCCAGAGTTTCGGTGTCGGTTTCGGGGCTCAAAACATTTTTACGAAACTTTATTTCTTCGCGCCGAACCTTCGCATTTTCCCAACCGTTCGGCGTTTTATATTGATTTTGGTCATTAAAAGTTTCAACATACAAATCCTGCACATCTGGACCGAGATTGGTCGCGCCCCACGCGATGTATTCATTATGTCCGAGAACAACGCCCGGAACGCCCGGAAATGTAACGCCCGAAACACGCATATTTGGTGCGGAAAGATTTGATAAATACCAAATCGAAGGCGCAGATGCCGGAAGATGCGGATCATTCGCCAAAATCGGTTTGCCGTCCGCCGTGCGTTTGCCCGAAACCACCCAATTATTGCTTGCCGCATTAAATTCCTGATAAAAACCGATTCGTTTAAGCGAGGATTTTCTGATCTCTTCATCTTGAACGGCAAATTTCAACAACGAATTATCAAATGGCAATGAAGCACTTTGTGCTTTGGACTTTGGACTACATTGTCTTTTCCGACTACCAACACATCGAGCGGAGTTTTATCCAAAAATAATTGCTCGAATTTCTCTTTCGGCAAATCGGCAAACGAAGCGCGCATCACGTCCGTCTGCCAAGTTGTGCTTAAACCGTCAGATAAAATCGCGCCGATAACGAGTGAATCAGTCGCTTTCCATTCGATAGGTTTGTATCGCAAAATCTGAAATTCGATCGGCAAAGTCTTTTCGTCCAAAGTGGCAATATACGCATTTACTCCACGCGCATAACTTTCCAAGATCGCTTTATAATCGGGTGAAAATCCTTTAAATGCTTCTTCGACGATTTGTGAAAAACCGAATCTGCGCCAGCGTTTATCTTCTTCGAGAGCGATTTTGCCGAAAAGTTCCGCTGTTTCGCCACGCGCCACACGCCGATATAAATCCATCTGCCAAAGCCGATCCGAAGCCGTAATGTAACCTTGCGCGAAATACAAATCCGCATCGCTTTTTGCTTCGATATACGGAATCGCCCGACTGTCGCGGCGCACCGTTACATTTTCCTTCAAACCCGAAACACTCAAAGGTTGCGTCGGGGCTTGCGCGAAACAAGTGGTTGTTAAAACAAAAAATAAAATGAAATAAAGGTAAATTGTTTTTTTCATAAACATAAATTAGTTGGCGAATAATTGTTTGATTTTCAATTTGAATTTCGGTAAAAATTCGGTTTTAAGAATTTCGTTTTCGGTGTAAATCTTGCTTGGTTTGCCAAGTTGAAATACCTCTATTTCCTTTTCTTGAGGCTTAATTACCCAATATTCAGGCACACCGAACATCTCGTAAAATTCACGTTTTATTTGGAGATCACGACGGGCATTGACTCTTCCGGGCGACATAATTTCGATAACCAATTCGGGCGCACCGTGAAATTTTCCGTCTTTTTCTTTCAAGATTTCATCACGTTTTTCGTGCGTGATAAAAATCAAATCGGGAATCACGCCGTCATATTTGCTAAAAATCAAACCAGGCGTAGTTAAAACTTCACCAATCGGATTTTTCTTCAAATAATCGAGAAATTGACTGGAAATTCTCATAGACAAAAGTTGATGGATATAACGCGATGCGGTTGACACAATAATTTCTCCGCCGATAAGTTCATAACGAGCGAATTTGTCACGCGCCATCTTTTTCAAGTCTCTATTGGTAAAAACATCGTGTCTTTCTTCCGCTAATGGGCGAAAAACGTATTTCGTTGTCGTCGTAACTTGTTCAAGCATAATTTTTCACCTTTTAGATTTTTTACGAGTTTAGCACAATCAGACGAATTTCGGACATTTCTTCCATCGCGTAGCGCACGCCTTCGCGCCCGAAACCCGATTGTTTGACACCCCCGTAAGGCATATTGTCCACGCGGAAAGTCGGCACATCGTTGATTATCACGCCGCCGTATTCGAGATTTTCCGAAGCGTAGGCGAATTTGCCAGATTGTTTGTAAAAACTCCGGCTTGCAAACCGTATTTTGATTGATTCGACAAATTAACCGCTTCGGCAAAGTCGCTGAATTTTTCGACGACGACCACGGGCGCGAAAACTTCTTCCGAAACAACGCGCATTTCGGTATTTGTGTTAGTGATTATTGTTGCGTCTAAAACTGCGCCGTCGCGTTTTCCGCCGCCGAGAAGTTTTGCGCCGTTTTCCGTCGCTTCATTTATCCAGCTTTCCGCGCGTTTTGCTGCTGCTTCGTCAATCATTACCGAAATTTGCGTCGCTTGCTCAAGCGGATTTCCGCGTTTTAATTTCTTTGCGCTTGCCGCAAATTTTTCCGTCCATTCAGCAAAGATTTTTTCGTGAATGTAGATTCTTTGCACCGAAATACAAACTTGTCCTGAATAAGCGAACGCGCCGACCAGATTTTGCTTGAGGGAATTTTGTTTATCAGCCGTTTCGTCAACAATAACTGCCGCATTTCCACCGAGTTCGAGCGCGACAAATTTGCGTTTTGCGCGTTCCTTTAATTTCCAGCCAATATCTGCGCTTCCGGTGAACGAAATCATTTGGATGCGGTCATCATCCAATACTTGCTCGATAAGTTCGACATCCATCGGAACGATTTGCAAAGCCGCTTTCGGCAAACCCGATTCGAGAAAAACTTCGCCCAACAGCAGGGAAGTCAAAGGCGTGCGCGGACTCGGTTTGATGATAATCGAATTTCCCGAAGCCAGCGCGGGTGCGACCTTATGCGCGACTAAGTTCAACGGGAAATTAAACGGTGTGATGCCGTAAATCACGCCGCGCGGCACACGCAAAGTCCACGCGGTTTTGCCTTTGCCGATGGTTTGCGTATCAATCGGAACGACTTCGCCCGTAAATCTTTCGGCTTCGGATGCCGCCCAACTAAAAGTTGCAATAGCGCGTTCAACTTCACCACGCGCATAGATAAGCGGTTTGGCAGATTCTTCACAAATGGTTTCGGCAAACTCTTTTTTGCGTTTTTCGATGCCGTTGGCGATTGAGCGCAAACCTTTGGCAATCTGAAACCTTGCAAGTTTTCGCATCTCGTTTTTGGCATTTTCGGCAGACGCTATCGCTTCGTCAATTTCGTCCGGGTTTGCCGTCGAAACTTCCGCGATAGTTTTGTTTGTGTAAGGCGATTTGACAGTAAAAGTTTGCCCCGTTTTGCGCCATTCGCCGTTGATAAGAATGTTTTTCTGTTTCATATTTCACCATCAATTATTTGCTTCAAAAAATTAATCGCTTTTTTTACAGCTTACATTTTATCCCGACTTTGTTCATTTTGAAATTCTAAAATAGTGTTACAATTGTGGAATTGAAAGCCGATGATGCAAACTTTAGAAACATATCTAAATCGAATAATTTGCGCCGATTGTTTAGAAACGATGCGGGAGATGCCGGACGATTGCGTTGATGTGGTTGTAACTTCACCGCCTTATAATTTGAAAAATTCATCCGGCAGAGGTTTGAAACATCTTCCGGGCGGAAAGTGGAAAAAACCGGCGATGGTCAAAGGTTATTCAGACCACATTGACGCAATGCCGCACGAAGAATATGTTGAATGGCAACGCGAATGTTTGACGGAAATGATGCGGCTGCTTAAAGATACAGGCGCAATCTTTTACAATCATAAATGGCGTGTCCAGAACGGACTTTTGCAAGACCGAGCCGATATTGTCAAAGAATTTCCAGTTCGGCAAATAATTATCTGGCGTAGAAAAGGCGGTATTAATTTTAACCCGTATTATTTTTTGCCGACTTATGAAGTGATCTATCTGATTGCTAAACCGAAATTCAAACTCGCACCTAAAGCCAATTCTTTTGGTGATGTTTGGGAATTTTCTCAGGAAAGAAATAACTCACATCCCGCGCCGTTTCCATTGGAATTGCCAAAACGCTGTATCGAATCTACCGATGCGAAAATTGTTCTCGATCCTTTTTCCGGTTCGGGAACAACCGCCATTGCCGCTAAACAACTCGGCGTAAATTATATCGGAATAGACATATCGCCGGAATATTGTGAGCAAGCAACGGAAACGCTCGCCGGAACAGAACAGTTTTTCAAAAATAGTCCTTTGTTTGAAGGAGTTTCACCGATACAATAAAAAAATCGGAGGTAAAAAATGACACAGCAACAATTAGTTCAAGAATTCAGAAGTTATCCGAAAGCCCAAAAGAGTGTTGTCATTCGTCAACTTTTGCGGATATTTGAAGATGAGTTGGAAGAAACTTCGCCACTGAACGGCAACGAACTTTTGATTGAAGAAAGAAAAGCCGCTGTCGAAAGACTTCGCGGAGTTGCCAAAATGGAAAATCCACCAATGACCAAAGAAGAAACGAGAGAAGATTACTACAACTATTTGGCGGAAAAATATAAATGATGCGAGCCTTGATTGATAGCGATGTTAATTTGGATTTTATTTTACAACGACAACCGTTTTTCATTGAAGCGTCAGAAATTTTCACGCGACTCGGTAATGGTGAATTTGATGCTTATGTTTCCGCCGTAACTCCGATTAATGTCTATTATTTTACGCGCAAAGCTAAAGGAATAAGCGGCGCAAGGCAAGCCGTTCAAGATTTATTGATTGCGGCAAAAGTTTGTAAGATTGACATTAGAACATTGCAAAATGCTCATAATTCGCCGATTACTGATTTTGAAGATGCTGTGCAACACGAATGCGCTGTGGCGGAAAATCTTGACGCGCTTGTAACGCGCAATACGAAGGATTATAAAAATTCTTCAATAAAAGTTTATTCGCCAACGGAATTTCTTCAAATCATTTAATGCTTTACGACCAATATTTCATTGACGACCTGAAAAATCGCGCCGATTTGGTGCGGATTATCGAACCTTATACGCCGCTCAAAAAAAAAGGCGCGAGTTGGATGGGTTGTTGTCCGTTTCATCAGGAAAAAACGCCGTCGTTTTCGGTCAATCCGTCCAAGGGATTTTATAAATGTTTCGGGTGCGGAAAAGGCGGAACGGCTTACAATTTCGTGATGGAAATGGAGGGTTTGAATTTTCCCGAAGCAATAAAGCGAGTCGCGGAAATTTCGGGCGTTTCGCTGCCTGAACCGATTGACGATAAAAGTTATCAGCACAATAAGGTAAAAAAAGAAGCGCGAAAAAAGATTGCTGACGAAGTTATCGAGCTTAATAAATACGCGCTGGAATTTTGGGAAAATCATTTGCAGGAAAATAATCAGGACGCAAAAGCGGCGCGTGAATACTTGGATAAGCGCGGCATTTCTATTGAAACGCAAAAGACTTTTCACATCGGCTTTGCGCCTGAGAGTTGGGATGCGGTTTTGAATTTACTAAAGGAAAAAGGCGCGGACGAAAAACTTATCGAAGCAAGCGGTTTAGTTAGCATTAACGAAGAAAAAGGGCGTGTTTATGACCGTTTTCGCGGGCGGATTATGTTTCCGGTTTTAGATATTAAGGGAAATCCGGTTGCCTTCGGTGCGAGAATTCTGGCAATGGGCGAACCGAAATATCTGAATTCACCCGAAACTCCGGCGTATATCAAAGGTGAACATCTTTACGGACTTTTTCAGAACAAAGAAAAAATCAGGCAGAAAAAAAGCGCGATTTTGGTGGAAGGTTATCTCGATCTGATCGCGCTTTATCAGTTCGGCATCAGAACTTGTGTGGCGAGTTTGGGAACGGCTTTTACCGAACAGCAAGCAAAACTTATCAGTCGAACGGCGCGAAAGGTCGTGCTTAATTACGACGGCGACAAAGCCGGAATCAAGGCGGCGCGAAGAGCAATCGAAACTCTTCTGATGCAGGATGTCGAACTTGAGGTTTTGATTCTTCCCGACGGACAAGACCCTGATGATTTTATCCGCGCCAACGGTTTTGAAGCCTACAAAAATCAATATAAAAAAAATGTTCTCTCGTTTCTTCAATTCGTTTTGGAAGATACCGAACGAACTCACAAACTTTCATCGCCGAAGGAAAAAGCCGAAGCCATTGCCGATTTGATGCCGGTTTTATCGGCGGTTAAAAATCCGATACAAAAACGGGATGCGTTTGATCAAACGATGAATTTTCTGCGGGTTGAAGATGCGATCCTCAAACGCGATTTGTGGAAAACCGTCAAACTCGGCACGAAATTTGAAACTCAAACAGTCCGTCAACAGGTCGCGCGCGCAACTCAAGCGCGAATGACGGAAGCCGAACATATTCTGCTTGAACTTCTCATTTATGACGAAGAATTGCGCGAAATAATCCTGCCGCAACTGGAAGAAACTGATTACGAATCTTTGGCAACCGCCGAGATTTTTCGCTCACTGCTTGCCTTAAAAGAAATCGGCTCTCCCGTCACAAGCGAGAATTTGCTTGAATTAGTCAGCGATGACGCGACGGCAAGCGATTTTGTGCCGGTGCTTTTGATGAGCGAACCGGCACGTCAACCGGATGAAGCGATTGACGATGTTTTGCAAAGAGCCGAAAGAAATCTTATTGCGCTGAGAAAAATGGCGATAAATGAGAAGATTTTAGAGATCAGCCAAAAATTATATTTTGCCGAACAAAACGGTGATACGGATTTACTCAACCGATTAGTCGTGCAGCAAATTGAACTCGCAAAAATAAAACGAAGTCTGGATGTAAAGGTAAATTCCGATTAGCCGTTAGGACTATATTTTTTAGTTTGGACGGTTTGATTTTATTTTAAAAATTTTCTCGAAAGCCAATGGATAATTTATTACTTATCGTTTATAGTAATAAGTTTCGTGTGCAAAATTTCAATATTTACTCACGAAACTCAAAATGCTTGAATATGACATATCATTTTCGTTTGAAACATTTTTTTGCTCCTGACGTTTAGAGTTATTTTATAAACAACGATTTGGACACATATTTAATCAAAAACTATTTATAAATATATGGCAGACTACGATGAAAAGGAAGATTTAATGGATCGCTTGGTGGCACTCGGCAGACGCAAGAAATTCTTGAGTTTTGACGAACTTAACAAGGAGATTCCAAATAAAATGATGTCGCCTGACGACATTGAAGACGTTTTAAACAGACTTGAAGGAGCGAATATTTCAGTTGCCGATTCAGACGCGCAACTGCTCGAACAGGCAGCGACTTTGTTGCTTGATGATGATTCTGACGATGACGATGAGGATTTGGATTTAGACCTTTCGGCGGGAACGCTCGATAAGTCGAATGATCCGGTCAGACTTTACCTGCGCGAGATGGGAATTGTTCCACTTCTCAACCGGCAAGGCGAGGTCGTCATCGCCAAACGCATCGAGCGTGGACAGATAAAAACGCGCAAGGCTATTTCGCGTTCACCGATTGCGATTGAAAGACTTTTGAAAATGGGCGATGATCTTGCAAATAATAAGGCAAGTATTCGTGAAACGGTTACATTTTCCGAACAGGCGGAATTGACAGGTGAAGAAGATAAAGCCGAAGAATATCTGCGTTGGACGCTCGAAGGCATTGAAAACATTACGATAAATTACAGAAAGGCAATCAAGGCTTTGGACAATTATCGTGACGAGCAAAAGAAATCGAAAGATAAACCCGGCAAAAAATTACTCAATTTGAAACGACAGGTTGCGCGGCTTCGATTGGAAGTTTCACAAGAAATCAGAAATCTGAGTTTAACCGAAAGAGCTTTGCAGGTTTTGATCAATGCGATTCGCAAAGTTGCCGATGAAATCCGCAAAGCCGAGCGCGACATAAATAAATGGGAAGAAAAACTCGAAGGCAAAATTACGCCTGAAGAGAAAAAAGAATTAAACTCCAAAATTGCCGATTCGCGCAAAAAATTGGATGACATCGAAGAGAAATATTTTCTTACGACGGTCGAGATAAAACGCTCTTTACAGACGATTTTAGTCGGCGAACAATCAACCGGACAGGCGAAACGCGAACTCGTCGAAGCCAATTTACGGCTAGTCGTTTCGATTGCGAAAAAATATACCAATCGCGGTTTGCAGTTTCTCGATCTGATTCAGGAAGGCAATATCGGTTTGATGAAAGCGGTTGACAAATTCGAATGGCGGCGTGGATACAAATTTTCGACTTATGCGACGTGGTGGATTCGTCAGGCAATCACGCGGGCAATCGCCGATCAAGCCAGAACGATTCGCATACCGGTGCATATGATCGAAACGATCAATAAACTGATTCGCACTTCGCGTGCCTTAGTTCAAGAATTAGGACGCGAACCGACGAGTGAGGAAATTGCCAAAAAGATGGATATTCCGGTTTCCAAAGTCCGCAAGGTTTTGAAAATCGCGCAGGAACCGATCTCGCTGGAAACACCGATCGGTGAAGAAGAAGATTCACATCTCGGCGATTTTATCGAGGACAAATCAATCTTGAATCCGGCGGAATCCGTGACGTTTTCAAACCTTCGTGAAATAACCGACGAGGTTTTAGCCACGTTGACACCACGCGAAGAAAAGGTCATTAAAATGCGTTTCGGACTCGGAAATACGGGTTCGGAACACACCCTTGAAGAGGTCGGACAGCATTTTGCCGTAACCCGTGAGCGTATTCGACAAATCGAAGCAAAGGCATTACGAAAATTGCGGCATCCTTCGCGTTCACGCCGCTTGAAGGCATTTTTGGAAGGAAAACAATAATTTGATTTTCAAATTTAGATTTGCGACTTGCGATTGCTTTTTGCGGTTGCAAGTCGCAAAATTGTTTTTAGGAGAAAAGTTATGGACACTTTAGTTTTAGAAAAGCCGACCACGACCACCGAAGAATTAATCGAAAAACTTTATCAAACCGAAGGTAAAGCGGAGATTATCAATGGAGAAATTGTAAAATTTATGCCGACAGGATGCGAACCCGGAATTGCCGGCGGGAATATTTTCGTGAGTTTGAAAATGTATCAACGAAAAATCAAACACGGAATTGCTTTTGGCGATAATATCGGGTTTGTTGTCAAACTGCCACACCGCAAATCGTTTAGCCCGGATGCCGCATATTATTTTGGTGAACCAACAGGAATGAAATTTTTGTAAGGCGCACCGATTTTCGCGGTTGAAGTTCCTAGTGAAAATGATTACGGCAACAGGGCAGAAAAAGCAATTGCCGACAAACGCGCCGATTATTTTGCCGCCGGAACTGAAATTGTTTGGGACATAGATTTATTGAGCGAAGATGTTATTAAATGTTACAGCCGCGAAAACCCGAATAAGCCGCGTATTTTTCGGCGCGGTGAAATTGCCGATGCCGAACCTGCTTTGCCGAATTGGAAGATGAAGGTTGATGAACTTTTCGATTAGTTTATGCCGATTGCAACACAAATTTATTGGTTGATAATTCTTTCGATAGTTGTCGCTTCGATTGCTTGGACGGTTACGCAAGAAGAAATTTTTAGGGAATGGCAAGAATATTGTAAAGACAGATGTGAAGATTGTGTTGCAGTTCCGAAACGGAAGTTTTTTTACGTTTTTACCTGCGAATATTGTTTCAGTCATTGGGTTACGCTTTTAATTTTATTTTTGACAGGTTTTCAGTTATTAATCGAAGATTGGCGCGGTTACATACTCGCCTTTTTTGCAATTCCCTGGTTGGCAAACCAATTAATGAGTATATACAGACGCTTACGGGTTGGCATTAAACACGAGAATTTACTTGCTAAAGAAGTTGAAGAAAAGTTGGACTGAAAGGGAATTTATATGGCTATTTTGAAAAAGCGGCAGATCGAAATTTTGTCACAATTAAATGATGCAGAATTAGAAAAGTATATTGCGGCTTTGCCGATAAAACCTGATGAACTCGAAGAATTGTTTTTTTATATTCGGTCGCGTTTTAAAAATCAGTTGTGCGACGATACCGCAAAATTTACGATGCAATATTTAGTTGATAATCGTTTGCCGTTCCCGAAAATTATCGCGTGGCTCAATGAAAACGGCGGTTATTGCGATTGCAAAGTATTAGAAAATATAGAAACAGAATGGCTTAAAGCCTTTGGTGATTGAATTGGATTGGAATAATAGTCTTTGTAGTAAAAATATGGAAAGAGCAACGACACTTGGTAAATTAAAAGAAAGCGGTTATGCTTCGCGCTCCGTCAAGGATGAGATGCGGGCAAACCTGATTGAAAAATTACAAAAAGGTGAAAAATTATTTGGCGGAATCGTCGGTTATGATGAAACTGTCGTTCCGCAGATTGTCAATGCAGTTTTGGCAAAACACAATCTCATTTTGCTGGGACTTCGCGGACAGGCTAAAAGCCGTATTATCAGACAGTTGACCGAGCTGCTTGATGAAGTGATTCCAATCATTGCAGGTTCGGCAATCAACGATAATCCGTTTGCGCCGTTGAGTGCGTTCGGTCGTCAACAATTCGAACTTCACGGTGACGAATTGAAGATTGCCTGGGTAAAACGTGAAAATAGGTTTGTCGAAAAACTCGCCACGCCGGACGTAACGATTGCCGATATTCTCGGCGATGTCGACCCGATAAAAGCGGCGAAAGGCGGACATTTGCTGTCAGACGAACTAACAATCCATTTCGGATTGTTGCCGAGAGCAAATCGCGGAATTTTTGCCATTAACGAATTGCCCGATCTCGCGGGGAAAATCCAAGTCGGACTTTTCAATATTATGCAGGAAGGCGATGTTCAGATAAAAGGTTATCCGATTCGACTCCCGCTTGACGTGATGCTCGTTTTTAGCGCGAACCCCGAAGACTACACGGCACGAGGAAAAATTATCACGCCGCTCAAGGACAGGATCGGCGCAGAAATTTCAACACATTATCCGAAAGACATTGGTTTAGGAACGGCGATTACGAAGCAAGAGGCATGGACAAAGCGCGAAGGTTTTGAGAATTTCGAGTTGGAGATTCCCGATTTTATCGCTGAAACAATCGAGCAGATTGCTTTTGAAGCCCGTGATGATCAACGGATTGACAAACGAAGCGGAGTATCGCAACGCTTTCCGATTACGGTTTTGGAAATTACCGTTTCAAATGCCGAACGCCGCGCTCTCGTAACCGGTGAAAAAGAAATCGTTCCGCGCATTTCGGATATTTATGCGGCTTTACCGGCAATGACGGGCAAGATGGAACTCGAATACGAAGGCGAGCAAATCGGCGCGACGCGGCTTGCTAAAGAATTAATTAAACGTGCCGCCGGTGAAGTTTTTGACGGTTTTTTTCTCGGAATAGATTTTGAGCCGACGATACAATGGTTTGATGAAGGCAATAAACTATTACTTTCAGAAACTGCTTCGGCGGAAGAATGTGTGATGCTGCTCGGAAGCGTTCCCGAACTTATTCAATCAACGCTCGTGCCTTTGGAATTTGGGCGTGGCGAAAAAGCAAAAATTGTTTCGGCTTGCGAATTTGTTTTAGAAGGTCTTTATGCCCACAACAAAATCTCGCGAAATGAAGATGGCGGTTTTGAGTCTGCCACTAAAGCAAGGCGCGACCGTCGTGGTTTGATCTATGAAGATTTAACCGATCTGGATAGTTTTAATTAAAAAAAAGCGGTGACAAAAAATCGTCACCGCTTTTAATTTTTACATACCTAAAAAATTAATTATGCCGTCTGTTCGGTCGGATTTTGTAAGTATAAAGAGCCGAACCGCCTGCACCGATTGCAGTCCCGATTAACGCACCTTTTTTGCCGCCTAAAATTCCGCCAAGTAAAGCACCTGCGCCTGTTCCGGCGGCAATATTAATGACATTGCGGTGTCGGCGATAAAAGCTCGGACTATGATAAACTCGGGTCGTGTTTGAGCGATTTGTATAATAACGATTACCTCTGGTTTGAGCATTAGCGGCAAGCGGTAACATAATTGCCATCATTGCCATCATTATAAATGTTGCTATAAATTTTTTCATCGTTTTTGTTCTCCCTTATAAATTTGAAGGTTCTTAGCCTTCTTGTATAAATGTATTGTGCAATCCTTGTGCCATAAGTTTATTCGTTTATTTTTAATGGTTTAGCGACCGCGTGTGATTTATTGTATGCTTTTACTGCACTATATCGGGCAAAAATGAACGGTATCGGTAAGTTGATTTCTAAATTTCCGATAGAAAAATCTCTCAAACAAAAAGCAAAGTCGTGATGTTTATAGCATCACGACTTTGCTTGCGTTTATTTTAGCTAATTTTAGCGATAAACTCTTTTACGTTTAGGTTTCAGCACGTATGTATAAAGCGCACCGCTTCCGGCACCGATCAGCGCACCATAGCCCGCACCGCGTTTGCCTCTCAAAAGTCCGCCGAGCAACGCACCTCCGCCTGTTCCGATACCGATGTCAATAATATTTTTATGACGTTGGTAAAAACTGGGTTGTTGATACACATAACCGCGTGTTTGATAACGCCGGGTTGAATAGTTTCGCGAATTATTTCGGCTAGACCTATAATTCCGACTTCCACGGCAAGTTTGCGCGTCAACCGAAAGGGGAACGGTAACGGCAAAAACAAATAAAATAACTAATCCTGCTATAAACTTTTTCATTCTCTTCACTCCTTGTGTTTTTAATTTACGGGGAGAGTGAATATACTAAGTTTGGGGAGAGCAGTTTTTTTAACCAGATTTACTCTGCAATTTTCAATAGTAGAAAATATGAGTTCTGATGGCAAATGTGAATATCAAGTTGCAAGGAAAATTAAAGAATGAAGTTTATTCGCTATTCAAAATTTAACGGTTTCGATGTTTTCGGTGTCAATCTCGGCGATCTGATGAATTCGCTTTCGGATATGATGCTCGATTCCGGCTACAACGAAGATTATTGGTGGACGCGGCAACGCAATCAAATGGACGATTCGCTCGATGCTTTACGTCAGGCACTTCTGCAATCGCTTCTCGAACAGGGCATTTTAGACGAAATGGATGTCGAGAAAATGCTTGCCGATAATGACGGCAAATTCAAAGGTTCGCTGCTCGAAGAGTTAATCAATCAATTGATCGAGCGATTAGTCGAAGAAGGTTATTTGAATTTGAAGGAAGCCGAACAGCAACAACGCGAACAGCAAAACGGGCTTGGACAAGGCGAAATCGGCGAAGCACAGCCGCGTGACGTGCGTTTTCAGGTAACGGAAAAAGGTTTGGATTTTCTCGGTTACAAGACTTTGCAAAAACTTCTCGGTTCGATGGGCAAATCTTCTATCGGCAGACACGACACGCATTATCTCGACACGGGCGTTGAAGCCGCGCAAGCCTCAAAAGAATACGAATTCGGCGACACGATAAATCTTGATGTCAATACGACGCTTTTGAGCGCGATTACCCGCGAAGGTCTAGGCGTTCCGCTCAATCTCGAATATAAGGATTTGCACGTCTATCAGCAAGATTATCAATCTTCGTGTGCGACGGTCGTAATGCTCGATTGCTCGCATTCGATGATTCTTTATGGCGAAGACCGATTCACTCCCGCCAAAAAAGTCGCGCTTGCTTTGGCGCATTTGATAAGAACGCAATACGCGGGCGATTCTCTGAAAATTGTTCTTTTTCACGACGGCGCGGAAGAATTGCCGCTGGCAAAATTAGCGACAACGCAAGTCGGACCGTATCACACGAACACGGCGGAAGGCTTGAAATTAGCAAGACGAATTCTCAACGCGCAGCGCAAAGATATGAAGCAAATCGTGATGGTTACTGATGGCAAACCGACCGCGTGTTTTATCGAACCTTCTAATGCCGCTTATCTCGCGCATCGCCGTTATTCGCAAACGGTTAAAGGCGAAAAGAAAATGCTCTACAAAAATTCAATGGGCAACGATCCTTTTGTGATGGCGGAAACAATGAAAGAAGTGCAAGCGTGCCGCAAATCGGGAATTATGATAAATACGTTTATGCTGGCAAGCGATTGGTATCTCGTTGAATTCGTCAAACAAATGTCGGCGATGACGCGCGGCAAAGCGTATTTTGCCAACCCGAATAATCTGACGCAGTTTGTTCTGATGGATTTTTTGAAGCGTCGGACGAGTCGTGTAAAATAAATTTATGAACATCCAAACAATAAATCACAGTGAAACACAAGTAATCATCTCGACGGAAGATTTGCAAAAACTTGTCGAACTTGCGGAAAAAGTTGAGCCGATTAAAATCAAGATGGGAGAATCCGATTTTGATACAACGGATTTGATGCGTTTGGCTGAAAACGGCGGCGCGTTTGCTTTTTTGCATGACGACGGCGAAGACATTTACACGCTTGACGATTTGAAGGTAAGTTACAAATGAAACGTGGAAAAATTGTGCTGATACCATTTCCATTTACGGATTTAACGCGGAACAAAGTGCGTCCCGCTTTGATTGTGTCTTCATCACTGACCAATAACAACGACGTTATTTTAGCTTTTACCTCAACGGCTTTTGATGCTTCCAAAATGTCGCCAACCGACGAATTATTGTTAGTTACCGACGCAGATTTTTCCGCCACAGGTTTGAAAAAAAGTTCCGTTTTCAAGATGGACAAACTCGCCACTATTGAACGCTCGATTTTGTTGGGCGAACTCGGCGAAGTTTCAGCAATTTTACAAACTAAACTCGATTTCAAATTGAAATTAGCCCTTGAGTTAAAATAAAACCTAAACAGGTTGTTTTGATGAATTTTATGAAACAGCGGGCAAGTCGCGTAAAATGATTTTAGACAAAGAAAATGCCATGAAAAAACTCTTACTTTTATTGGTGCTTCTATTTGTTTCTACAAGCGTAAAAGCACAAACTGAGGGATTGATTTTAGAAAAAGAAGTTTCAACGCATAAAGAGATTGATGCAATTTACAAGAATTTCAGCGAATCATATCGAAACTTAGATGTCGAAAAAGTTGTTAATCTTTGCGCTGAAAACGCCGCGTATCTTCCGCCGGACAATGACATTTTACAAGGTCGTGAAGCAATTCGCCCGACGTTTCAATCGTTTTTTGATTATGTCAGAAAAGAAGGTCAAACGATGACGATTTATTTTCAGATTTTTCAGCGCAAGGTTGATAGGAATTTAGGATATGATGTCGGGATTTACACGATTCGCCAATACAAAGACGGGAAAGAAACAGGCGTAGGGAAAGGGAAGTTCGTCGTTGTTGCGGTCAAGGAAAAGGACGGCAAATGGCGTTTTCAAGTTGACGGTTATAGCGGACTCAAACCACCAGAGAAAAAATAAATGCTTTACAGAGAATTACTCAAGGGTGAATTACACAATCAACGCGCTGATTTCCAGCGTTTTGCTGAAACACAGTTTAGTGATTTGACCGATTATCTGGAAAAATTGCAGAAACTTTGCCACACTTCGAGCGCGGAAATTTGGGAAAAATTGCGCGACATAAATGATGCAGGCGCGTTGCCGTCGGCGGAATTGGATAGTGCGAAAACTTTTTCCTTCAGTTTTGCGAAGAAGTGGCAAAATCACGAAGCAGCGCGTCGCTGGGCAACTTCGATTTTGCAAAATCGGACGACATTTGCGGCGGACGGAAGCCAGCTTTATGCCGAGAAAGAAACGTCTTTGCCCGTCGCGGCAATCCAAATCGGCTGGTTCGAAAATCCGCACGACAAAAATCAAAGCTACGAAAAAAACGCCAAGTTCACCGTGCTTTCGCCCGAAAAACTTCTTTCGCAGGATGAACCCGTAATTCCCGAAACCAAGGTCGGACAATTGCGTTTTGAGGCGGAAGTCGAAAAGGTCGAAGAATTTTTGCAAAAGAAAAGCGGTTGGCAAGCACGCGGTGAACGAATGCCGCTGGCTTTTTATGACGGCACGCTTTTGCTGTCAACGCCGCATCCGCAAACGAGCTTGCAGGTTAGTTTTACCAATAAATTAGTCGAACTCGTGCGCTTCTCGATAACCGCACGAGTTCCGCTGGTCGGTTATGTTGATAGAAGTTATGCGCGTGATTTATTGAGTTTGCTCGATAATTTTGAAGCGAGTGCGCTTTCCAATGTCAGAACGCTTTACGATGCGACGATTTTGCACGCGGAAACTGCAAACTTTCCTCAGGTTTTGAAATTATGGGGCGACAGAACTTGTTTCTGTTATTCAAAACGGCGCGGTTTGAGTGCGTTCATTGATACCGAAACCGACAGATCAATCGTCGGTTTTACTTATTTACAAACAACTTCCGATTCTGCTCCGGCAAGGCTCGATATTCCGTCGTGGGTTTATGAAGACGGACTTTTGGAAGAAGTTTTAGACGTGGTTCGCGCCGAATGTGTTATCGGTTTGGGTTATCCTTACGCGCTCGAAACGGCGGATGCGACGGCTGTTATTACAATGCGCGACCGCGAAATTTTTCTTGCCGCTTTACAAGACTTTGCCAATCGTGAAAAACTGAATTTTAGCGTTTCGCGCAAAAGCGCAAGTAAAGGGCGAAGGCGATAAATTAAATAAATGGTAAAAGACAAACTTTTTAAGATCGAGTGTGTGGCGTGCGGTTCGGAAGCACGGCGCGAAAATGCTCGATTTTGTTTGGTTTGCGGAAAATTTCTGCGCGAAGAATACGAACCGCTTGACGCTTTACGGGCTTCTTACGGTTTACAGGGACAATCTTTTTTAATCGAGAATGCCGGACGTGAAGAAGTTACTGATTTGTTCAAGCAAAATGAAAACGCGGTTTCGCAGATGGCTTGGGCGTGTTTCGTGTATTCGATGGTGCCTTATTTAGGGATTTTATTTATTCCTTTTACCTTTTTAGTCGGTGGTTTCGGCTATTTTGTGTCGGTTCGTCAGCCGCATTTGGGCGGTCGTAAACTTGCGTTAATAAGTGTCGGGTTAAGTTTTGCAGTATTGGCAATTCAACTGTTTTTGTGGTGGCTGCTTTATATTATTCCCGAACTCGGAAAACCGGTTTAGCAATTTTGGATATAGAGATTTTGAAGTAAAATGGTCAGAGGCAAAAGTTTGAAATGAACTTTACTTTTGCCTTATTTTTCTTTTTAGCAAAAAATTATGAGTGATTTATTAACAGGTGAAATTATCGGTGCGGCAATCGAGGTGCATAAAACTTTGGGCAGGGGTTTGCTCGAATCGCTTTATGTGGAAGCCTTGTGTTATGAACTGGAACTTCGTGAAATGAAGTTTCAAAAACAATTCGATATTGATGTAATTTACAAAGGTAAGGTTATTGGTGAGGAAAAAATCGATTTGCTGGTTGGCGATGAGGTCATCGTTAAGATTGAAAGCGATTCAAAATCGCAGGGAAATTCTACCCCTCAAGTAGTTTCGACTTTAAAAGCCGCCGGATTAGAACGTGGTTTGATCTTTAATTTCGGGGCAAATCGTCTGATTGACGGAACTACGAGAATTGTAATATGAGTTTATGAAAATTGCCCAAATCATCAGTTCAAACTCACATATTGATTATGTCGGGCGTGTGGTTGATGAATTAGATGTCGAAAATCCGCCGACTTCGGAAGATTACGGCTTCGCGCAGTTTGTCAATTTGCCGTTGGCAGACGAAACGGAGATCGTCGGCGTGATTTACAATTCGATGCTGGTCAATCCCGAATATGCGAGTTTCGGTCCGCGTCTTTCGCCGAAGCCGGAACTCGGCTCTTTCAGTCCTGATTATCTCAACGAACAAGGCTTTTTGATCGGCATTTTACTGCTCGGCGTAAAAGATAATGCCGGGAAGATCACGCACGGAGTTCCGCGCCGCGTTGTGCCTGCCGGACAAGATGTTTATAAAATCGAACAAGCCGAAGTGAAAAATTTTCACACCGACGAGAACGATTGTTTGCAGATTCATTATTATTCGCAAATCGTCGCTCACGCCGGACTTTTCGCCGTTCCGTTGCTTGAAGCCATTATCGAACAACTCGTTTTAGATTGCCGCGAAGAAGACAAAAAAAGGCTTGGCGTATTAAAACAAACTCTCGCTTGGCAACGCGCCTTTGGCGGAATGCGTCTATAATTGTGAGTTCTAAATTTTCAAGTTTCAAAATTTTAATTATGAAAAAAGTATTATTTCTGTTCGTGTTAAGTCTGTTTATTTGTGCCGCGACAATTACGGCACAACCGCGCCCGGCGGAGAAAACGCCTGCGTCGCCAAGTTCGACACCGAAAACGCCCGCGCCCACTTCGATTCCGACAAGATATGAAGGCGGATTGTTCGGCTTCAGCGAAAATGAAAAGGGAATTTTGAAATTTGACGACGACAACCAAAGAATCGTTTTTTTCGGCAAAGACAATAAAGAAAGATTTTCGATTCCCTATAAATCGATGCAAATTGTTTATCCGCAATCTGCATCCGTGCGCTCAAACACGGGAACGGTTGTCAGCGCAGTTCCTTATGCGGGCATCTTCGGTCAGTTCATCAAGAAAAAAAGACGATATATGATAGTAAATTTTGACGACCCGGATGTTAAAGCGCGAGGTTTGGTGAATTTCAAAATTGATGATAAAGAATTACTCGATTCGGTCATCAGCACACTTGGCGAAAAAGCCGGAATGACCCAACGCGGTGATGCTTATTATCGTCCGAAGTAATGTTTTAGTGTTTTTGCTAAAATTAAGGAGTTAGAACAATGATGCAACGGCTTTTCATTCTGATCGCGTTTTTTGTTTTTACAAATACTGTTTACGGATGTTTGATGGCACAACTGCCAACAGAGGACGATCCAGCAAAACAGGCGTTTTTACTCGGAAAGCCGCTTTATTCAAAAGAAGTGTCCAAACCAACTTACTATGTTTTCATTGGCGAAGTTGTTGGTATTATCAAAGCCACCAAAGCTGAGGTTGGCGAAAAACGAATGGATGCCGAAGGGCTTAAAATTAAAGTTACCGAAAATGTTTATTTGTCTCAGCCGGCAGCTTATTATGAAGTTTTTCCAACGCATTTGTATCCTGATTGCAGTTCGCAAGGTGTAACAGGTTTAGAAAAAGTTTTTCCTCTCGGTTCGCAAGTTAGGGTTGTGGCGTTTGATGCAACTATTTATAAAAAACAATCAGTTGTAGAATCCACAATTCGTTTGGAAACTTCGTATTTTAATCACGGAACTATTGTTAGAAATGATTTAAACAAGGCTTTTCGGACTTCTGCAACTTCTGTTTTCGATTATTCAGGGTTTTCATTAGAAAAACCAACAACGACAGACGAAGTAAGTAGTTACAGCTTAAAATTAAGCCTTTTAGAGTTTGAGCTGCAAAAGGATTTAGCACGTTTGACACAAACAAAATCAAAAGTTGAAAGATTAAATATATTAAAGCGATTAGTTTATTCTTTGAATTACGCAGGTCAAAACCTTGCACTTTCAGTGCAAGACTTTAGTATTATTCCGCTAAAATCTATGCGAAAATAGCGGACGATGAAAGACAACAGGCACTCGTCGCATACCGTTTCACGATTGACCGT
>JANMAA010000154.1:0-22604 GCA_031359215.1 Acidobacteriota bacterium
TCCAAACATTTTATAATTCTAAACAATTATTATAGCCATTAAACACGAATGTTTCTCCGGCAATTTTGAAATACTTAATGTAAAACAACTAACTGAAAGAGAAACTACATTGAAGATTTACGCCTCTTTGTCATATTTCACATTGTTCTAAAATGACTTGTGCGATAGCGTGTTCGCCGGTGTGCGACAGCGTAAGATGAATTTTATTTGCGCCGAGATTTTCCATAATATTTTTGGCTTCGCCGCGAATTTGTAATGACGGAACGCCATTTTCAGCCGAACAAACTTCAATGTCGTGCCAGGTAATGCGTCCCCGCCATCCGGTTTGCAAGGCTTTTAGAAATGCCTCTTTAGCGGCAAAACGCGCCGCGAACGATTGTGCCGAAGCCGCGCCTTTCGCCTCGCAAAAGACGCGTTCTTTTTCAGTAAAAACACGCTCGGCAAAACGCGGCGTTCTCGCCATAGTTTCGCGGATGCGATAAACTTCTATAATGTCTATGCCGATGGAAACAATCACTAATCAAGTCCAAAATCCAGAGTCTGAAAATCTGATTTTAACAGAAAACGGTTTTTATTGGCGCGAAAAAGACGGCATAAAAGTTCTCGTTTGCCGCGCATTGGAAGAAAAAGGTTTTGTTAACGGTTTTTCGACACGGCTTGGCGGAGTTTCGCCGTTTCCGAAAAACGACTTAAACCTCGCGGGTTTTGATGACGACACGGACGAAAATATCTTTGAAAACCGAAGGCGTTTTTTGCAGGTTTTTGATAATAAGTTTGAACTCGCAACAGCGTGGCAAGTTCACGGCGATGCTGTAAAAGTTGTTAGGAATATGACGGATGCCAAAGACGGAAATGCGAAGTTTGATGCGATGATCTCAAATCTCGACAATATTTTGGTTGGAGTAAAAACTGCCGATTGTGTGCCGATTTTGATTGGCGATGTAAAAACAAAAGCGTTTGCGGCGGTTCACGCCGGTTGGCGCGGAACGGTTGATTCGATTGTGATTAAAACGATTAAAAAAATGATTGAAGAATTTGATGCCAAAGCCGAAAATTTAGTATGTGCGATTGGTGCGGCGGCAACGGGCAAAAATTATGAAATCGGACAAGACGTAATCGACGCTTTCCAAGAAAATTTCCCCAAAAGTGAACATCTTTTTAAGCCGACGCGCTCAAACCACGCTCTGATCGACTTGCATCTTGCCAACGAAGAACAACTCCTCGCTATCGGCGTTTTTCCCGAAAATATCTATGTTGCCCCGTTCTGCACTATGGAAAGAACCGATTTGTTTTTTTCCTATCGTCTGGAGAAAAAACTCTACGGCAAGACAGGAAGACTTCTCTCAGTTATTGGCAAATAACGGGGAAAAAAGGGAAAAAGTAGTTGAGTTTTAATACGCCAACTTTTCCCCGTTTAACCTTTTAACCTTTTTCACTTTATATTCGGCGGTTGAGCATTTTTTGTCCGAACCGAGATTCCATCGTCGGCAATCAAAAAAACGCGGCGGGCATCGAAAGCAGAAGTATTGGTTGGAAAATATGAAAGCAAATAGCGATTTTTCTTGAGTTCATCGCAGATGAATTTAGCGGCAGTTTGCGCTTCTTCAATTGGAAAAATCTTCCCGCCTGTTCCTTCCGTCAATTTTGTGATTACTTCACCCGCCTTCGGTTGATCACGGCGAAAGGCTCCGCCGGTTCGATCAGGAATTTGCAGCGCGTAAACAGTGATATTTTGATTTTGTAATTGAGCTAAAACTTTATCGAACGGGAGTTTACTGCCGCGATCAAGTCCGTCGCCGATTAAAATCACTACCGTCTTGCGTGTTCCGGGCATTAAGGGAATTAAAATCTCGTTAGCGGTAATATTCAGCGCATCGAAAAGATACGGGTTGCCTTTTTTACGGAAGGTAGCGAGCGAGGTTTCTATTTTCTTTGCATCATCAGTCCATTCCTGAATTATCTCGGCTTTTTCATCGTAACCGGCTACAAAAATCTGGTCACCGTCAAAAATTTCGTAAGCAAATTCGAGAGTGGCTTTTTTCAATGTTTCAATGTCGGCACGAACCGTTTGCGAATTATCCACCAAAATAAGCAGGCGAGCCGGTGACGGATCAAATGAGAAGTTTTTTATTCTTTGCTCGACACTGTTTTCGTAAAGATATAAATTTTCCGGTTTAATCGGTCCTGCCGAACTGTCGATGCGAAGTGCGGCAACACTCAAAATCGTTCCGTCCGTGTCGGTGGTTGATCTGGCACTATTGCGTGATTGAGCAGAGGCAATTGTTAGAAACAAAAGCAGTATCAAACCCGATTGCCAAAACTTTTTCACCGAAAATCTCATATATCAATTCTTTTTAACTTCTTTTTCAGGACTCGATGTGTCGTCGCTTGTTTTCTTTGATGCAGTTTCGGCGATAGCGGTTGATTCGGTTGTCGAACTTTTTTCCGCTTTGTCGGTTTTTCCGCTTTTTTCAGACTTTTCAGAGTTAATAACACCTGTTTTATTGGCGTAATCGGTAACATACCAGCCTGCGCCCTTGAATTGAAAACCCGAAAGCGACCATTGTTTTTCAAGTTTTCCGCCGCATTTCTCGCAGATTTTCAAAGATTCTTCGGAAACCTTTTGCATCTTTTCGATATGCAAACCGCAATCTAAACATTTGTATTCGTAAATTGGCATAAAATAATTAAACCATTATGTGATCTTTTATGTAAATTATAGAAACGGATAATACCTAAAAGCAAACTTTGGCTGGATATTTGCATCTTTTGTAAGATTATTAAGATGCCCGAACATTATTAAAACAAGGAGAATTTTGTGAAAAAGATAGTTTTAGCTGCCATTTTACCGACATTGCTGATTTTTTCAGCAGTTGTTTCGGCTCAACAGAGTAATTCGGATAATCAGCAAGAAGTCAAAACCGTGCCGAATGTTGACTTAAAACGATACAGCGGAAAATGGTTTGAATTTGCCCGTTATCCGAATAAGTTTCAGAAAAAATGTGTCGGAAACACGACCGCGAATTATACGATACAAGCCGATGGCAAGATTGAAGTATTGAATAAATGTCTGGAAAAGACCGGAAAATTTGATGACGCGATAGGTGAAGCGAAAGTTATCGATAAAACTTCCAATGCAAAACTAAAAGTTCGTTTCGCACCGTCTATTTTGTCGTTTATACCGAATGTTTGGGGCGATTATTGGATAATTGATTTGGATTCCGATTATCAATTCGCTGCCGTCGGCGATCCGAAACGCAAATATCTTTGGATTTTAAGCCGTTCGCCGAAACTAGACGACGCGACTTATCAAAACATTCTGCGCCGTGTTGAAAAAATGGGTTTTAATCCGGGAAAACTTGTCAAAACTCCGCAAGATGTCGAGGTTTTGAAAGGAACTGTGATCGAAAAACAATAATTCCAAAACCGGCAAATTAAACGAATTCAATGAAAACTTCGTTTGAAAACAGAAAGCCTTTACGGGTAAGTTTGACGCGATTTTCGGAAATCTCGATTAGACCGATTTCCTCTAATCGCCTCAAATTTTCATCATAAGTTTCTATAAAATCCTCATCAAATTGCTTTTTATATGCAGTGATATTTATTCCTTCTGCAAGCCGCAAGCCGAGATAAACAAATTCGGACTTTAAGTTAATCTCACTATTGTCAACAATTGCCGAATTATCTTGTTCAATCATTCCGACATATTGAAAAGTATCACGCTCATTTGACCAGCGAGTTTTAATTCCGTCAAACGAATGCGCCGAAACGCCAAAAGCATAGACAGGTTCGCATCGCCAGTATTTAGAATTGTGCCTCGATTGAAAATTCGGCAAACTGAAATTTGAGATTTCGTATTGCTCAAAACCTTTGTCAGAAACTTTTTCCAACATCAACTCATACATTTCGCCCGCCAAATCTTCGTCGGGCAAAGGCTGTCGTCCGCTTTGGATTTGTTCGGCAAGCGGCGTTCCCTCGTGAATTTCGAGCAAATATAACGAAAGATGTTCGGGATTTAGTTTTAATGCTTCGTCCAAATTTCGTCCCCAATCTTCGAGTGTTTGGCGCGGCAAACCCGCAATCAAATCAAACGAAACATTATCAAAATCAGCATTCCGCAAAAGCTCGATTGTTTCGCGCACATCGTTTGCCGTGTGTTTTCTGCCAAGTCTTTTCAGTTCCGTATCGTCAAAAGTTTGCGCCCCGAAACTTGCGCGATTTACGCCTAAACTTCGATATTCTTTGACCGTTTCTAGAGTCATCGTCGCCGGATTCATCTCCATTGTGATTTCTGAATCTGTATCAACGGAAAACTTTTTGTGAACTATATCAAGAATTTTTTCGAGTTGCTTCGGCGATAAAAGCGAAGGAGTTCCGCCGCCAAAATAGATCGTATCAATTTGGATTTTGGATTTTGGATTTTGGATTTTGGATTTTTCGGATTGAAAATTTTCTATCTCTTTGCAAAGTGCATTGACATATCGCTCAACCGTTTCAGCATTTTTATAAACATCCGTCGCAAAATCGCAATAAGAACAACGCGATTTGCAAAACGGTATGTGAATGTAAATTCCGGCTTTCATATAAAATTAACCGCTAAAAGTTTGTAGAGGTTTATAAATTTTTCTTTTAGCATCTTCAGCGTGTTTCGCGGTTTAATTTTCCAACTGTTTTTCAAGCGAAGTTTTCCAAGCATTTTCGAGTTCGGCAATTGAAGCGGAAATAATTTCCTCGTCGTTAAATTTTATCTTTAAATCTGCACCCGAAATTTTTCCGATGATTGAAAACGGACAGTTTCCCGCAGTTTCTTTTACTTTCTCAAGATTTTCGGGCGCAAAACTAATCACGATGCGCGATGGCGATTCGCTGAAAAGCTGTGCTTCGGTTGATAAAATTTCGTCTTGTAACTCAATGTTTGCACCGATTGATTTTCGATTTAATGAAGAAAAACAACTTTCAGCAATCGCTACGGCAAGTCCGCCATCAGAGCAATCGTGTGCTGATTTTAATAAAATTTCATCGGCTAATTTCAGACAAGTTGCTTGCACTCGTTTTTCCAATTCCAAATCAATGCACGGAACTTCGCCGTTTTCGATGAGTTCATCGGTTGTATAACCCAAAATCGTCTGCGCGTATTCGCTAACCGATAAATCGTCTTTTGTTTCGCCAAGAAGTGCGATGATGTCGCCTTCATTTTTGAAACCCTGTGTGATGATTTTTCGCACGTCTTCCAAAAGCCCGACCATTCCGATAACCGGTGTCGGCAAAATTCCGCGCCCTTCGGTTTCGTTGTAAAAGGAAACATTGCCCGAAACGACGGGCGTTTCAAAAATTTCGCAAGCCTCTTTTATGCCGTCAATCACGTCGGAAAAAGATTGCATAACTTCGGGGCGTTCAGGCGAAGCGAAATTCAGACAATTTGTGATCGCAATCGGTTTTGCGCCGACGCAAATAACATTTCGCGCGCCTTCGGCAACCGCTAACTTCGCACCTTCTTTCGGATTAACGGCAACAAAACGCGCATTTCCGTCCAAACACATGGCAATTGCCCGTCGAGTTTCTTTAATCCGCACAACTGCCGCATCCGCGCCCGGCAAAACTGCCGTATTTGTGCGAACCATCGTGTCATACTGCGAATAAACCCAACGCTTCGAGCAAATATTTGGCGAAGCTAAAAGCATTTTTAACGCTTGTTCTATGTTCTTTGTCTTTTGTTCTCTATTTATGGACTTTGGACTTTGGACTTTGGACTTTGGACTCATCGGTCTTTGATATTTAGGAGCTTCGTCCGTCAATTTATCAACCGGCAAATCGGCGACCATTTCGCCGTTGTGAAAAATTTTCAGGCGATTTCCCTCGACGACTTTGCCGATAACCACCGCGTCCAATTCCCATTTATTGAAAATCTCGACGATTTGTTTCTCACGTCCTTTGTGCGCGACGATAATCATCCGTTCCTGCGATTCGCTCAGGAGCATCTCATACGCCGTCATATCCGTTTCGCGTTGCGGCACAAGCGTTAGATCGAGTTCCAAACCCGTTCCGGCACGCGCCGCCATTTCTACCGATGACGAAGTTAAACCAGCCGCGCCCATATCTTGAATGCCCGCGATCGCGCCGCTCCTCATCGCTTCCAGACACGCTTCGAGTAGTAGTTTTTCCAAAAACGGATCGCCGACCTGCACTGTCGGACGCTTTTCCAGTGCTTCATCGTCAAATTCCGCCGAAGCCATCGTTGCGCCGTGAATCCCGTCGCGTCCCGTTTTTGCACCGACATATAAAACCGGATTGCCGATGCCCGACGCTTTCCCGAAGAAAATCTGATCTTTGCGAACGATTCCCAAAGCAAAGGCATTGACTAACGGGTTAAAATTATAAGCGTCATCAAAAACCACTTCGCCGCCGACGGTTGCCGTGCCAAAACAATTTCCGTAATGCGCGATGCCGTCCACACAGCCTTTTAATAGTGATTTATTGCGGTTGCCGTGTTGCGTGTGATCTAAACTTCCAAACCGCAAAGAGTTCATCAACGCAATCGGACGTGCGCCCATCGTGAAAACATCGCGCAAAATTCCGCCAACGCCGGTTGCCGCACCCTGAAACGGCTCGATAAACGATGGATGATTGTGCGATTCGACCTTGAAAGCGACGCACCAATCATCACCAATATCAACTACGCCGGCATTTTCGCCCGGCGGCACAATGACGCGCTCACCTGTCGTTGGTAAGCGTCCCAAATGAATCCGCGAAGACTTGTAACTACAATGCTCCGACCACATCACGCTAAAAACGCCGAGTTCGGTAAAATTCGGTTCGCGCTCCAGAATTTGTTTGATCTTTTCGTATTCTTGGGCAGTTATGTTATGTTGCGCGACAACTTCGGGTGTAATTTCGGAATTATTCATTCGTAATGCTCTCTGATAAGAAAAATTCGTTTAAAACAAAATAGAGAGTTTATGCGGTTCGGACTTTTTTTTCAAATCCGTGACACCAAACTCTCCGTTAAAATTGCAAGTTGTTGATTTATTTCAGTTCATTTCCGGCATTCCCATCGCTTGCCATTCTTCCTTTGCCGGTCCGTAAATACCCGTAACTTTCAAACCGGCTTGGCGCATTAACACCGTGGTCTGTCCGCGATGATGTGCCTGATGCAGTATCAGATAAAACAAGGTCTGTCCGCGTTTCCAAGTTTCACCATACATCTCGTCTTTCTGCTCCAATGTTTCATCAGTCCAATTGTCGGCGACTTCTTTTTTCAGTGAATTTGCCGCCGTTTCAAACGCCGAAACTATTTCTTTAGCCTTTGCCGGACATTCGCTTTCAAAGTTTGGCGCGTCAATTTTCAAGCCGACCAATTTTGGCATTTCCTCCATCGTAGTTACCAGATGCCATGCCAAAAAACCAAGCGTTCGACCGGCTTCATTAACTTTTTGACCGAGCGATTCGTCGGTCAATTCATTCAGAAGTTTTACGGTTTGTTCCGCTTCGTAATTCCAATCACGCTCAAAGTCTTCAATTTTACGATACATAATTTTTTCCTCGAAAGTAGTTTATAAACTCGAAAGTAGTTTATAAAAAGGTGTTTCATCTATCAAACCAACTCAAGAAATAGTCTTTTACAATGTGAAAATATGATGATTTTTTGCTAAAAAATTTTTGTAGTAATTTAACTTTGTTTATTCTATAATAGCATTGGCTAGAAACTCTTTCATTATAAGTTAGTTCCCCCACAAGACAATTTTTTTCAGTTTCTTACTTCGGCAAATTATTGAATATACGAATTAATTAAACAATCGCGTGCCAACAAAAACTAAAACAATCAGCTACTTGCAATGGTCACTTATGCTAGTCGGAGTCGCCTTATGCGTCTATGGCTTGGTGCAAGTGCATTGGGCATTGCTTTTTTTGGCGGCGGCTATTTCTGTAATTATTTATACAAAACTCCGGTTATACGTTAATGATATTGAAGAAAATGCCGCAAACGCCGAAGAATCGGAACGGCTTCGTGCCGAGCAAGCCGAAAAACACATTGAAGGACTGCAACACTATCTTTCCGAGCAAGATCGCATTACTCAGGCTTTACGAGAGAGCAAAGAAAAATTTCGCCACGCGGCTTTTCACGATTCCCTGACCAATTTGCCCAACCGCAATTTGTTTATGGAAACGCTCAAATTTGCGCTTGAAAAATGTAAACAAAATTCAAACTTTAAATTTGCCGTATTATTTCTCGACATCAATCGGTTTAAGACGATTAATGACAGTCTCGGTCATTCGATGGGCGACCAACTTATTATGAACATCGCCAAACGATTGGCAACCACCATTAAATCCAAAGACCTGGTGGCACATTTTGGAGGCGATGAATTTGCTTTTATTTTGAAAAACATCAATGACATTGAGGACGCAATACTTTTTGCCGAGTGCGTCAAAGATAAAATGTCAGACCCGTTCACATTAGGCGGAAGACAAGTTTTTACGAGTTTCAGTATCGGAATTTCGATTGGAAAAAAGGAATATCAAGCGGCTGAAGATGTTTTACGCGATGCCGATATTGCGATGTATCACGCCAAAGAAAGCAAAAAAGACTATGTTATCTTTGACAAAAAAATGCACACCCGCGCCGTTACGCTTCATCAACTTGAAACCGATTTGCGCTCCGCTATCGAGCGTAACGAATTATGTATGTATTATCAGCCGATAATCGGCTTGGGTGAGATGAAGATAAGCGGTTTTGAGTCTTTGGTTCGCTGGAAGCATCCGCTCCGAGGACTTATTCCGCCCAATGAATTTATTCCGGTAAGCGAAGAAACCGGATTGATTATTCCGATGACGCTTTGGATTTTGCGAACCTCGTGCCGACAAATGGTCGAGTGGCAACGCAAATATCCGAACTTTCGAAATTCGGTTATGAGTGTCAACCTGTCAGGCAAACATTTTGCTCAAAAAGATTTAGTCAAACAAATAAAAACAATTATCGCTGAAACACGGATAAATCCGGCTTGCTTAAAGTTGGAATTGACTGAAAGTGCAATGATGGAGAACGCCGAAAAAGTAATTTTAACCCTCAAACAAATGAGAGAACTTGGCGTTCAACTCAGCATTGACGATTTTGGCACGGGTTATTCTTCATTAAGCTATTTGCATCGTTTCCCTATCAATACGCTCAAAGTTGATCGTTCGTTCGTCAGTTCTATGGAAGCCGGAAGCGAAAACGGCGAAATTGTCCGCACGGTGATCGCTCTGGCAAAAACTCTGAAATTAAGTGTCATCGCGGAAGGTATAGAAACTATTCATCAATTACATCAGCTACGCATTTTGGGATGCGAATACGGTCAGGGTTATCTTTTTTCGCGCCCGGTTGCGACTGAAGAAGCCGAAACTTTTATAAATGAAAAATCGCATTGGGGCGACATTATGCCGATGCAACCCTTAATAGCTCCTGTTCAAAACGCCAAAGTTTTACATCTGTAATTGGCTGAATAAAGACATTTTTTGTTCCATAAAACTACTTTTTATCTTCAGGTAAAATATTCAAAAACATTAGTAAGCAAGTTCAAAAGCCGACTAAAGAGCGACAAAAAATTGTTACTTTTGCGACATTAACATCATATCAGCCGTCCACGCGCCGCGAATAACGGCGAGCGTTTTGCCGTCGTCCGACCAATCGTAACTGAAAATACGGTCGGAGGTGAAGTTGGTGATTTGTTTCGGCGAATTGCCGT
Source organism: Acidobacteriota bacterium (assembly GCA_031359215.1). Classification (GTDB taxonomy): domain Bacteria; phylum Acidobacteriota; class Blastocatellia; order Pyrinomonadales; family Pyrinomonadaceae. The sequence goes on from JANMAA010000154.1 coordinate 9,723, forward strand.
CCAAAGGCTGTTGCCAGATATTTTCTACGTTGCCGCGCCTGACGATAAATTGGATGGCTTCACTGTCGGGCGACCAGCGGACAGGCTGCAGAAACGGCGCGTCCGGCGGTAAATCGAACGTCCTGACGGGCGAATCGCCGTCAAACGGCATCACGATTTGACGATTGTTTTCGGAAGCCATATAGACGATCCATTTGCCGTCGGGCGAGATTGCCGATTGGCGGGCGTAAGCATCGGCGATTTTGACAGGTTCGCCGCCTTCGATGGAGACTTTCCACAACGTCCAATCTTGAAAAGCCGTATAAACAACCCATTTGCCGTCCGGCGAAACGTCGGGAAATTTTTCGCCGTTGCCCTTAGTTAATTGCACGGGATTGCCGCCGTCCGCGTCCATTCGCCAGATGTGAAAATCGCCCGTGCGGTCGGAGTCGAAAACGATGTAACGATTATCGCGGGAAATTTCCTGCCCCCAATTAGTTCCGGCATTAACGGTTAATTGTTTGATTTCCGCGCCATCCGCATCGCGCAGATAAATATCAATATTTTTGTTGCCGAGTGCCGCCACGATCAGTTTGCCGTCCGATGTCCAGCGAATATGTTTGTAATTGCCTAAGCCTGACGAAATGCGCCGCGCCCGGACGGCATCGCCTTCGGGCGCAAGCCAGAGATGCGTCAGCAGTTCGGTATGACCGGCAAGCAGAGTGCGCGAGTCCGCCGTCAAACTGACATAAGTGTAATTATTCGAGTCGTTAGATATTTGCCGCGCTTCGCCGTTCGGGTAAGAGAGCAGCCAGAGTTGATTGTGAACGTGACTTTTTTCGGGATTGCCGGACATAATCAATCCGCTTTCGTCCGCCAGCCACGCTACTTTATCAATCCAATACCATTTGCGCGTCGTCAAAGTTTTTTCCGCGCCGTCGGCGACGTTGACCGCAACTACATCACGAAACGAATCGCCGAGTTCGACGCTGCCCGCCGAAGCCGCAATCAACAGTCCGTCGGGCGACCACGCCGGATAGGTGAAAGGTTCGTTATACGGGCGCACGGCGAGTTTTCGTTCGTTTGTGCCGTCAGTGTTGGCAGTCATCAACACGCTTTCGCTGCGGGTTTCCGAATCGCGCACGAAAACCATCTGTTTGCCGTCGGGCGAAAATGTCGGACACCAATCCATATCCGCCGAAACTTTTTCGGGAACGCCGCCAAGTGTCGGAATGCGATACAGAATGCGCGGCAAAGGCTTCGATTTATCGGCTCGGAGATAGTAAATATAGTTGCCGTCGCGTGAAAATGAAACGCCTAAATAATGCGCATCGGCGGGCGCGATAATTTGCTGAGTGCTGTCGGTAGCGATTTGTCTAAGCCATAAACTTTCGCCTTTTGCGTCGCCCGTCGTATAAACCGCGTATTTGCCGTCGGGCGAAATAGCATTATTGACGATGTTGCCGACGTGCGTGATGCTTTTCAGTTCAGCATTTTGAAACAGCGAAGCAGACATCGGCAGAGATTTTTTATCGGATTGTTTTGAATAAAACCGCCACATGCCGACAACTGCAATAACCGTGACGAGAGAAGTCAGTAAAAAAATCGTAGTTCGTTTGCTTTGATTGACAGCGTTGAGAAAACCTCCCTTTCTTCTTTTTTCCCTTTCCTCCTTTCTCCACTCGGTTTCTTCGATGACGAGATGAACGCCCGCCGTTTCTTCTTTGTAAATTTGCGCGGTCGCGCCGTTCTCACTGACTTCTTTCTCAAAGATGTAACCGCGTCCCGGCACGGTTTTGATAAAGGTTTGCGATTTGTCGTCGAAAGCGCGGCGGATGTCTTTCAAACATTGCACAAGCGAATCGTCCGTAACCGCCATTCCTTGCCAGACGATTTCGATAATCTCGTCTTTGCTGATAAGCCGCCCACCGTTTTCGACTAAAAACTTCAAGACCTCGAATGATTTCGGGCGCAGTTTGATTTCTTCGGTTTGGCGTAATAAACAACCGCGCGTCAGGTCAAGCGTGAACTCGTCGAAGGAATAAATCCGGTGTCTTTGCTTCTGCATCTTGAAGCCTCCTTGCTGCGAAAGAACCGTATCCACCAAAGGAACACGAAGTTCACACAAAAGTTTTCTTCGTGATTTATGGGTGGATAATCTTTTTTAAATTCAGCCGGGCGGATTGCTGAAACTCATTTGTCGTTCTGCCGCACATCATAACGCCAAAAACGATTTTCGTCAAATTTTCGTCAAATTTTCCCGAAACTTTCGTTACTTGTCTTTTCGCCCTGCGCTACGATGCCACCATCTCGAAAGATGTCGGAAGTGTTTGGAACGCTTTTTTTCAAACAAATTCTCAAACCTCGATTGAGAAATAAAAAAATTAGGAGAAAATTTATGAACACAAAACGAATTATAATTGTTGCTTTTGTAGCTTTGAGTGTCGCGCTGTCCGGCGCGATTGTGAACGCACAAACCGTTACCGTCTTGACCTCCGGGCTAAAACGCCCTTCCAAAATCATTCGCACCGAGCAAGGTAATCTGTTGGTTGCCGAAGCCGGTTTAGGTATGCGCGACGGACGCATTTCCATCATTGACGCGCAAACCGGAATGCGTCGCACTTTGCTCGACGGCTTACCGTCAGCGACGGGACGCGCCGGACTCGCGCAAGGTCCGTCGGGTCTCGTAATGAGCGGGCAGACTCTGTATATCACCATCGGCGAAGGTAATCCGACGGTGGCTTGCGTCGCGCCGTGTTTTCAGATTCCGAATCCGGCAGGCGCGTCGTCGCCGATTTTCAGTTCCATTCTGGCACTGAATTTCAGCGCACAAACGGAAATGACGACGAACGGATTTATGCTCACACTCCGCGATGACTTTTTGTTGCGCGATGGACATAGATTGACTTTAACCAACGGCGGCGGCGATGTGGCGACAATCAGATTGGTAGCGGATTTTCATGACATCGCATCCAATCCGCTGCCCGGCGCACCGGAAAATGTCGCCGCTTCTAATCCATTCGGCATTGATATAATTGACACTAACCTTTATATCCCGGACGGCGGTATGAACAATGTCTGGAAAGTGAACATCAACACCGGCGGGCAACAATCGCTGGTTACTTTCCAGAATTTTATCTTGCCTTCGGGTGAGCAGATTGAGCCGGTGCCAGCCGGCATACGGGTTTATCAGAATCATTTGCTGGTTGCGCTCTACACCGGCAGCGACAATCCGCTTAGAGCAGGCTTGGCGGAAATTCGCCTTGTTAGTCCGCTGACGGGCAACAATTTTCCGTTCATCGGCGGGCTGACCTCAGCTATTGATGTGTTGCCCATACAGACAAAAGGAAATCCCGATTATCTCTACGTGCTTCAATTCGGCGTAATCGCTACTCCCAATCTACCCGCCCGATTGCTCCGCTTCGATGTGCCTGGCACGCCGCCCGTGAGCAACAGCGTGATTGGCGGACTCGTAAGCAGTATGACACGCAACCCGTTGACGGGCGACCTTTTTATGACGCGGACGTTCGCCGGCACGGTTATCCGAGTTCAAATTCCTTGAAACGCGGCAAGATATTAAACGCGATTGATATGTGGGCAGCACTTTATATCTCGCATCATTTTTTGGAGATGCCATGAAAAAACACCGACGAATTGAAATCACGGCTTTCCGCCGTCGCGTAACCATCGTTTCCGGCACTTCGCCTGCCGATACCGCCGACGCGGAAGTTTGGCTCAACGATGCCGATTCGTCGGAAACAATTGAACCGGATTCCGCCGAAGGTCAACGCATTTTAATGGAAGCAGTGCGTTTGTTGGAAGAAAAATTAAGTCAGAACCGCCGGCGTTAGCGGGTGGGTAGTTGTGGAGAAAAAAACCAACCGCTACGGCAGGCGGTTCTGACCTATACAATGCGCCCGAAGAAATTGATTTTCCTCAGACGCTTAAAACTCAAAAAAGGAGATAAAACTATGAACACTAGAAAAACAAATTTAACTTTAATTATCGGGGCAATGTTAATGAGTTTGATGATATTCACAACTCAAACAAGCGCAAGAGAAAACGGCAAAATTGCTTTCGCCAGCAGTAGAGACGGGAACGACGAGATTTACACGATGAACGTCGACGGGAGCAATCAAACACAACTAACGAACAATCCGACAGGTGATGGCGATGTCGAACCGGCGTTCTCGCCCGACGGGACAAAGATCGCTTTCACAAGCCACCGCAACGGGAATGACAACACGGAAATTTATGTAATGAATGCAAACGGTAGCAATCAACGGCGGCTGACTAATAACACCGGGCATGATTACGAACCCGCGTGGTCGCCCGATGGAATGAAGATAGCCTACATTCGTGAAGGTGATAAAATCAACGTGATAAATGCCAATGGCAATGAGCAAACGACTATCTTTCAAGGCGGATATTTCCACTCTTTAGCCTGGTCGCCGGACGGCACGAAGATAGCTTTTGCTTCGGATGATGCGGGTGTCGAGGCTATTAACATTTTTGTCATAAATGTCGCCACCCGCGTGGTCAGCAGGCTGACACAGGCGACTTTTTTCGAGTATAACCGTTCACCGTCATGGTCGCCGGACGGTTTGAGGATCGCGTTCAGCCGCGACTATTACGACTTCGGAACGGATGCAGAAAACCTCACGCTTAACGTAATGGATGCGGCAAACGGCGGTAACAACCAACCTCTTATCAACACCAATCCGAATTATACCTTGGGTTTGTCATGGTCGCCCGATGGCGCAAAAATCGTCTTTAACTTGCAAGGAAATATCCCGGGAGAAATCTACACGATAGACACCAACGGCTCAGGTCAAATGAATCTGACCAACACCTCAGACGTAGAGGAATATAATCCAGACTGGGGTTCTGTGCCGTCGTCTTTGCCAAATCGCACACAATTTGATTTTGATGGCGACGGACGCGCCGATATTTCCGTCTTTCGCCCGTCGGACAGAGTTTGGTATCTGAATCAATCAACCAACGGATTTTTCGCCACGCAGTTTGGCTTATCAACCGATAAAATCACGCCCGCCGACTTTGACGGCGACGGCAAGACCGATATTGCCGTTTTCCGCGATGGCATTTGGTATTGGCTCAACAGTTCCAATGGCAATTTTAACGCTTTTCAGTTTGGCTTGGCTGACGATATTCCCGTTCCCGCCGATTACGACGGCGATAAAAAAGCAGATATTGCTGTTTTGCGTCCGTCAAATGGAACTTGGTATCGGTTAAATAGTTCGGACAGCAGTTTCAGGGCGACTCAATTCGGCATTGCTGAAGATAAACCGACCATCGGAGATTTCGACGGCGACGGCAAGACGGACATTGCAGTTTATCGTCCGTCAAACGGTATTTGGTATCGTTTGAACAGTTCAAACGGTTCATTTTTCGCGCAACACTTCGGCATCAGCGAAGACAAGCCCGTAACAGGCGATTATGACGGTGACGGCAAAACAGATGTAGCAGTTTTCCGACCAAGCATGGGAATTTGGTATTTCTTGCGAAGTAAGGACGATAGTTTCTTCGCGTTTCAGTTTGGTTTGCCGATGGATATTCCGACACCGGGCGATTATGACAGCGATGGCAAAATGGACATAGCGGTTTTTCGACCGGGTAATGGAGTTTGGTATATCTTGCAAAGTTCAAACGGAAGTGTGAGTTCTCAACAATTTGGCTTGAACGGTGATGTGCCAACGCCGGCGGCTTTTGTCCGGCAATAATGCGACGTAATACACAAAATTTAGATTTGCCGAAAAGAGGGACGCGGACGAAATGTTCGCGCCCCTCGCTGACATTTGCTCTGATTTTTGAACGATTTTCTATAAACCATTAGCACAAACCTTCGGTTTTGAAACAAGCGGAAATTCATTTTCAAAAATACCTGCCAAATTTAATAAAACATCTTCCGACCAATGCTTTCCGACAAGTTGCAAACCAATGGGCAAGCCATTGGCGGACAAACCGCACGGAACTGAAATTCCCGGAATTCCAACTAGATTTGCCGAAGCAGTATAAATATCGCTCAGATACATTGCCAATGGATCATCCGATTTTTCGCCGATCTTAAAAGCCGTAGTCGGCGAAGTCGGCGTAATGATCGCATCGCATTTTTTAAACGCATCGAGAAAATTTTGCTTCAAAAGTGTGCGAACTTTTTGCGCTTTGGAATAATATGCGTCGTAATAACCGCTGGATAAAACATAAGTTCCGAGCATTATGCGGCGTTTAACTTCCGCGCCAAAGCCTTCTTCACGCGTTTTCATATACATTTCGCGCAATTCGTGGACATCTTCCGCTCTAAAACCGTAACGCACACCGTCAAATCGCGCCAGATTCGAAGAGGCTTCGGCGGTTGCAATAATGTAATAAACCGCAATCGAGTATTTTGAGTTTGGCAATTCGACATCAACGATTTCCGCACCTAACGAGCGATAATTTTCAATCGCGTTTTCAACCGATTCACGCACTTCCGCGTCCAAACCTTCACCGAAGAGCGCACGAGGAATACCGATTTTTCTTCCCTTTATATCTTTGACCAAACCGCCGACATAATCGGGAACGGCAACATCAGCCGTCGTCGCATCATTTTTATCGCGTCCGGCAATCGCGCCTAAAACCTTCGCTACATCTTCACTTGTCTGCCCAAAAATCCCGATTTGATCTAAAGACGAGGCAAATGCTACTAAGCCGAAACGCGAGATTCTTCCATAAGTCGGCTTCAAACCCACAATTCCGCAAAACGAAGCGGGCTGACGCACTGAACCACCCGTTTCCGAACCCAAAGCGGCGCGAACCACACCCGAAGCAACCGCGACGGCTGAACCACCCGAACTTCCGCCCGGAACTCTTTGCACATCCCAAGGATTTTTGACCGTTCCGAACGCCGAATTTTCGTTGGAAGAACCCATCGCAAACTCGTCCATATTCGTTTTGCCGATAATAACCGCACCGGCTTCGATTAATTTTTCGACCGCCGTCGCATTATATTGCGGCTTATAGTTTCCCAAAATCCGCGAACCGCACGAAGTTTGCGAAAATCGTGTGCAGATATTGTCTTTAACGGCGATGGCAAATCCTTTCAAATCTTGATCTTCGTGCGTCGAATTTTCTAATTCTTCCGCACGTTTTGTCGCATATTCGCGCTCGATAGTCAGAAAAGAATTCAATATTTCATTGAGTACTTCCGCATTATCTAAAGTTTTTTCGATGTTTGATTTTATTTCGCTCATTATTTGCTTTCTACTTTATTTATCAGCCAATTGTCGTTTTCTTTTATAACTTCGACTTGAACTTCCCGCTGTTCGTTTCGCGTTTCCGTTTTCCAAAACAGCACGATCTGCATATTTACTTTTTTATTCGGCTCAAGCATTTCACAACTGCCGAGGCGAAAAGCCTTGGGATAATCATCAGTCGCAGTAAAATAATCGGTTGCACTTTCGGGCTGGCTTGCCAATTTTTGCTTTAATTCATTACTAAAAAACTTTTCGCGCAGCTTCAAATTTTCCTTCGTAAATTTCATATCGTTACCGAAATGATACGAATAAAATTCTTTGACCGTGTTTCGCGCTTCGCCGCATTCGGGCGTTTCCAAATTCGGGATGCTGCAATTTAGTGAGCAGTAAGCGACGAACAGTAAACAGACAAAAATCAGGCTTCGTAACTTTGGACTTTGGACTTTGGACTCATAATACTTTCGAAACCCGAAAATGTCCGTGCGAAGCCGTCGGCGATTGGTCAAGCGCGAGTTTCTGCCCCAGAGATTCGTGCGGAATATCTTTACGCAACGTGTCGGTTGCTTCGCCTTCGAGCGTTAAACCACCGATGGCAGGTTCGATATTTTCCGTGTCGAGTTCATTTAATTGCTCGACGTATGCAACAATATTCGCCATCTGCGGCGTGTAAAGCGCGACTTCTGCTTCGGTAATTTCCAAATGCGCGAGTTTGGCTATTTTTTTTATATCTTTTGTTGTAATTGCCATAAAAATTCTTTTATTTTGTGTTATTTTTCATTCTTTCCTTCCGCGCAAGGCAACTTCCCGCCGCAAGCAGAAATTGGTAGCGGAGATTGTCGTCTTTTATCGCGTCCGCCGAATGCCGAAGTTTCGGCGTAACTTTTTCTAATGCGATTTCCGTTAATTCTGCGTCGGAAAGCGTTGTATTTCGCACGGCATTTGTTGCTTGCACAACGGTTTCTTCATCAATCCGAAATTCGATAAATGTAACAACGGCTTGACCGAGAACCGAATTGATCTTAAAAATCATTTGTCCGCTCAATGTTTCGAGATGCCGTTTCCACATATTATCGCGCACGGCAACGATCAGATGTTTATTGAAAAGACGAAACGGAACGGCGTGTTTTAGTAAGGATTCGCCCGCAATTTTGCGCCACGCGGCAAGCGTAACCGCTTCGCGCAATTCTTCGTTATCGTCAAATTCTTTGAGCAATTTTGGTAATGCGCGAAACAGTTCGTTCATAATGACTTTCTACTAATTTACAATTAAAATTAAACCACGATTTTATGAAACTTCCAAAATTGATTTTAGCTTCCGGCAGTCCGCGCCGGGCGGAGATTTTAAATTTTGTCGGCTGGGAATTTGAAAAACGAGTTGCCGACATCGATGAAACCGAATTTTTGAATGAAAACCCAGCCGATTATGTGCAAAGACTGGCGCGGGAAAAAGCCGAAGCCGTTGCCGCTAATTGTGAAAACGCTTTGGTTTTAGGCGCAGATACGATTGTCGTAATTGATGAAAAAATTATCGGCAAACCGAAAGATTTGAACGATGCGCGGCGCATGTTAAAATTTCTGTCAGGACGTTGGCACGAAGTTTTGACGGGTGTTGCTATTATCAAAGTTCAAAGTTCAAAGTTCAAAGTTCAAAGTCTGAAAACAGTTGTTGGAATTCAGTCAACACGAGTGAAATTTGCCGAACTTTCCGATGCGGAAGTAGAATTTCTCATTGAAAAAGGCGAACCGCTTGATAAAGCCGGAGGTTATGCGGTGCAAGCGCAAGCCGCGCTGTTTATCGAAGAAATCAAGGGCGATTATTGGAATGTTGTCGGTCTGCCGATAAATTTAGTTTATGGATTAGTGAAAAAAATTGAATAAAAAAACAGGATGGAAAAATCCATCCTGTTCGGGTTAATTCAATTCGACTGATATTACAAAAGTTTATCAACTTCGCGTGAAATTTTTATCGAAACGTCATTTTTCGGATCGGTATCGATTCCCCCGAAAGAAGCGGCTAATTTTCCTTCTTTGTCCAAAATCACGAACGAAGGCAGTTGGTCGATATTAAATTTTTTCAAAGAAACCGCCCCATCCGAATCGCGCAAAATCGAAATCGTCAATTTATTGGCTGTGGCAAACTTACGAAGTTCGGCATCGCTGGCGTAATTCTTTGATTTAGGCGAAGCGGAATCGGCGGAAATAAAATAAAATATTACATCACGTCCGGCATATTTTTTAGAAAGTTTGTTGATATAAACGGCTTGTTGATTTGACAGCGGCAGCCACTGTGCGCCGATTGCCAAAACTACAACTTTCCCTTTTTGCGCTTCCAAATCAATGCTTTCACCGTCTATCGACTTAAAACTGATATTTTGTGCAAACGCACTAAACGTAAAAGCGAAAACAAGTCCGAAAACTGCTAAAAATAATTTAATGTTTTTCATAATAGTTCCTTGCCAAACACGGCAATTCCAATTATTTAGATGCACATTTGATGCCGAATTACTGCTTTCGATTGATAACTACATTGTCAATCAGCCGAACTTTTCCAAGCCGCACGGCAACGGCAATAAGGACGGCATTTTCTTTGATCTTCTCAACCGGTTCGAGCGTTTCATTGTCAACTACCGCAACGTAATCGATCTGCGCTAACGGTTCTCTTTCAATCTTGACGCGCACTATTTCCGCCAGTTGCGCCGCGTTTCGTTCACCTTCCCGGACAGCTAACTTGGCTTGCCGCAAAGCACTGTAAATTATCGAGGCTTTTTGACGTTCCTCATCATTTAAACGGGCATTGCGGGACGACATTGCGAGTCCTGATTCTTCGCGGACAATCGGCGCAACAATAATCTCCGTATCGAAACCTAAATCCCGGGTCAGGCGTTTGATAACGGCGACTTGCTGTGCGTCTTTTTGCCCGAAAAAGGCAAAATCGGGACGAATCGTATTAAAAAGAATGGTTACTACGGTTGCCACGCCGCGAAAATGTCCGGGACGCATTGCGCCTTCTAAAGTTTCGGTCAAATTTTCGACATAAATAAAGGTCGAGAAGTTATCGTTATAAATTTCCGATGTTTCGGGCGCGAAAATATAATCAACTTGATATTCAGTCAAAAGCGCGGCATCACTGGTTAAATCTCGCGGATATTTATCAAAATCGATTTGTTCGTTAAACTGCGTCGGGTTGACAAAAATTGAAACAATCACTACATCGCACATCTGCCGCGCTTCCTGCACGAGTGAAAAATGACCCTCGTGCAATGCGCCCATCGTCGGAACAAAACCAATAGTTTTGTTTTCGCGCCGCAATTTTCGCGCCAGCGATGCCATTCTTTGTCGGCGGTTGATAATTTCCATAACTTAGGATTCGGCATAAATCGGATTTATTTGATTTATGCCGAATTTAGTCTGTCCTTCTACAATCGAACAATTTTCGCCTTGCTATTATTTCTTAATTCTTCGCCAAGCGCATTGCGCGTGTCAACTATGAGCGCGGCAAGTTGGGTGACATTGGCGTAATCAATATTACTGTGTTCGGTGCAGATAATTACACAATCGGAATTTTTAATCAAATCGTCGGTCAATTCCGTGTTATAAAGCGGTTCGCCGTCGCCGATGGTGTAAGCGTGGTCGAAATGAACTTCCGGCACGAACGGATCGTGATAGGTTACTTCGGCACCTTTTGCCCGAAGCAAATCGATCACGGAAAGAGCCGGACTTTCGCGCATATCGTCAATATCTTTTTTATACGCCACGCCGAGAATTAAAACTTTTGAGCCGTTGACGGCTTTCCGTTCATTATTCAGCGCGTTGGAAACGAGTTTTATAACGTAATTAGGCATTCCCGAATTTACCTGCTCTGCCAAAGAGATAAATTGCGAGTCAAAGCCGTGTTGCCGTGCCTTCCAACTCAAATAATGCGGATCGAGCGGGATGCAGTGTCCGCCAATTCCCGGTCCGGGATAAAACGCCATAAAACCGAACGGCTTTGTGGCAGCGGCGCGAACGACTTCCCAAGTGTCTATGCCGAGCGCGTTACAGACTTTTGCCATTTCGTTTGCCATTCCGATATTTATTGCGCGAAAAGTGTTTTCCCAGAGTTTCGCGGCTTCGGCGACGCGCGCACTTGAAACGGGATGAACATTGTCAACAATTTGCGAATATAAAAGCGTTGAAACTTCGGTCGAGTCTTTACCGACACCGCCGACGACTTTTGTAATATTGTGCGTCTGAAACTGCGGATTGCCCGGATCAACTCTTTCGGGCGAAAAAGCGAGCAGAAAATCTTCGTCGAGTTTAAAACCTTTTTCTTCAAACATCGGCTGTAAAATTTCGTCGGTCGTTCCCGGATAGGTCGTTGATTCCAAAATTATCAACTGTCCTTTCCGCATATATTTTTGGATTTCCGCGCCCGAAGCCAGAATATAAGACATATCCGGGTCTTTCGTTTTCCGAAGCGGTGTCGGAACGCAGATGATTATTACATCGCATTCGGTTAGTTTTGAAAAATCGGTCGTCGCGGAAAGTGTTCCTGCATCGAGACATTTTTTCACGTCTTCACTTTTTACATCAACGATGTATGATTCACCATTATTGATCGCGGCAGCTTTTTTCGTATCAACTTCAAAACCGATTCCTTTGTAATCTTTCAGGCAAAATTCTACTATCAGGGGTAAGCCGACATAACCGAGACCGATTACACCGATAACGGCGGACTTATCCGCAATAAGATTCTTTAGTTCGTCTTTAATCATAAATTATTTATAAGGCAGGCTTTCACGATATAACGCTATATGGTTATTCCTGCAAACCTAAAGACTATTTTAAACTATTTTGACTGTCAAGAATGTATCTGTTTTAAGAAAAGTTTATGTTACAATCAAGGTCGGCGCGGCATTAAAACTTTACACGCCGTGCGCCGTATTCCTTATACTGACAAACATTTTAATCTCAACTCAATTTATGAACGTCGAAGTAAATTCAACTAATCCGACTGTCAAAGCGATAATTTCAGGCTCTGCGCCGCGTCCGGCACAGCTTGCCGCCGCCCGCGGGATTTTGCCCCTGCCGCAGAGCGACCTGTTGGAGATTCTGGTTTCGCTGGCGAACGGCGGCGATGAAGAACTTTCAGCAAATGCGCGGCAGACGCTGGCTTCACAAAATACCGAAGAACTCGAATCAAATATAAAATCCGGTCAGCTCGCGCCAAATGTTCTCTCATATTTTGCATTGCAGGAAAATCTGTCGAACCCGCTTTATGAAGCGATTCTGACCAGTCCGAAAACTCCGCACAGCGCGATCGTGAAATTTGCGCGAAACAGCAGGGAAGGTGATCTGCTCGAATTAATTTCTCTGAATCAACAGCTTTTGATCCAGAATCCGGCAATCATTGATGCGATCATTGCCAACCCGTTTCGGACGGCGGAAGCCGAACGCCGCGCGGCAGAAACGAAACGCGAATTTTTTGAAAAGGAACGCGGCGCACAACAGATCGCCAACGAACTCCGCGCACAGGGAAAAAATGCGGCGGCGGAATTTATCGAGCAAGCCGATTTTTCAAAAAATTTACAGGATTTTGCGTCGGAAACGAATCTCAGTTACGAAGACGCGATGTTGCTTGCCGAACACATCGAAGTCAGCGACGCGGAAA
>JANMAA010000206.1:0-6129 GCA_031359215.1 Acidobacteriota bacterium
AACTAAAAAAGAACAAAAGATACGCCAGAAGTTTATTCCGAATCGGGTTGGACGCATTCCAAAATCTTTTGTTCAATTACCATAAACCAAAGAAAGAAAAAGAGTTGGAAAGATTTATTCTCCTACTGTCGTGTGCTTAGAGGGTGACTATTTATGTTCACCCCTAAATATAGCTTGTTATTCCAATAAAATTAATTACGCCAGCCCCATGAATAGCGACAGATTTTCCTTCTAAAAAACCGATTCCATAACTGTAATATTCGCTGACGGCGTAATTAAACATTATTAAAGCAATAGATTCTGCACCGCCTGCTCCGGCTGAGGCAGAATAAATAAAGGTGTTTCCTTCTAAATCCGCCCAATCAAAATTGCTTGTCCATTGCCGAAGTCCCATCGCAATTCGGCTTCCGTTAGAGGGAAATTTTTCTGTCGAAAGCGAACCGCCGATCGGAGGACCGCCTACTCCATATCCGATACCAACACCAGTAAATCCCAACCAGCGTTTTTCGTTAGTATTTGAATTCAAAATTTGAAACTTTTGCGCGGTCACACCGACACACAAACCGCTGGCACCTGCCGCACCCTCGGCATCCATTCCTGCCGAACCAACGATTTTGAAAGGCGAAAATACGCCTTTATCGGCGGCATCGGTAAATTGCTTGACTACTTTTTTTAAGTTTTCAGTTGATATTTTCATAATATTTAGCTCCTTTTTCTTAATTTATAGCGGTAAACAAACTCAATATTTGTCTAATGAATTTCCGCAGACAGTTGCCACGCCTTCGCCCGTGACCAAATGAAATCTGCTGGACTCAATTTGATGGCAAACTTCGCTCAAATTCATTTCAAAAATTGCGGCAATTTTCTCAATCGAAAACGCCGTCACATTTTGCTGACAATGTTCGCAAAAAGCGGAGTTAGATTTCCCTTTGGTGCGAATAATTGTAATGCTGTGCGTTTCAATCGTAATTTGCCGTGTTTTGGTTGTCATTTTTTTTCCTTTCATCTCGCATCGGCTTCTGTTAAAATCCAGAAGAACCGGACGCGCACGTTTTCTTGAATGAATACAGTTTGGACGAAAGCATTACTAAAAGTCCTTAATTTCATTATTAAATGTTCCTAAATTTTGCTAAATCGAGATGAAAACCTTAACGGCACAAAGTTTTTCGTTCGCAGACTTCGAGCTTGACGGCGCGAAACGCTTATTGCTGAAACAAGACAAACCCGTTTCTCTTAATTCAAAAACCTTTGATTTGCTTTTAACTTTGGTGGAAAATCACGGGCGCGTTTTATCGAAGGATGATTTGTTTGAAATGGTTTGGGCGGGTCAATTTGTCGAAGAAAATAATCTGACCGTTCACGTTTCCGCTTTGCGAAAAGCACTTGGCGAAACGAAAAACGAGCATCGTTTTATCGTTACCGTGCCGGGCAACGGCTATAAATTCGTCGCCGAGGTGAAAACTGCAACCGACGATGAAAAGGAAATTATTATCGAAAGCCACACCGTTTCGCGGGTGTTCATCGAAGAAGAAAGCAGCGAAACAAACGCGACAAACGGAACAGTGGTAAGTTCATTTCAAAAATTAAACGAAAATAAATTTGCCGTTTCACCATTTATTATTTTTTCAGGCGTTGCAATGGCACTGCTTATCGGAGTTTTCGGGTTTTGGTTTTTGAAAGGCGAAAACAGATTAGACGGCAGGCAATTGAAATTAACCAAACTTACGACTAGCGGCAAAATTACCAACGCGACCATCACGCCCGACGGCAAATACGCGGTTTTCGCGCAGATCGAAGACGGCGGCGAAAGCCTTTGGCTGAGGCATATCGCCACAGGAAGTCAAACCCAGGTTTTGCCGACTAAGCCGGTCAGATTTGTCGGCTTAGCGGTTTCGCCCGACGGAAATTCGATTTATGCGACGACATTTGCGGCGAACATCGCCGACCCGCAAATTTGGCGCGTGCCGCTGCTCGGCGGCGCAATCGAAACATTTAAAGATATTTGGACGGGCGTTGCGGTCAGTTTTTCGCCCGACGGAAAACAAATCGCTTTTACCGAATCGCACAGTTCGATAAAGGAAACGGAACTGCACACGGCGGACGCGGACGGCGCGAATAAACGAACCATCGCACGGGCGGCGGACGATGTGCGCTCGTTTCCGAACTTCGCGGCAAGTCCGGTTGCGTGGTCGCCCGACGGCGCGTTTATTGCCTGCGTCGTCGAAGAAAAAAATGCCGAAGGCGGCATCAAAGCGGGCATTTTACTCGTTAATCCGAATGACGGAAGCGAACGGCAAATGAGTGAAAGGCGTTGGGATTATATCGAACATCTGACGTGGACGAACGCGGATAGTTTGGCTTTTATCGCTTATACGGGCGAGCCTTGGCAGGGACAAATCTGGACAATTTCGAGAAATACGGGCGCGGCGCGGCAAATTACCAACGATTTGAACAGCTATTCGTGGTTGGCGAGTGCCGACGGCAATTTGCTGACTGTTCAGGAAAACGCCGTATCGCATCTTTTAATCGGTGATTTTGACGAGAAAAACAATATAATCGCGCCGCGTGAGATTTATCAGGAATCCGGTTTTATTGACAACGCCGCTTTTACTGCCGATGGCAATGTGCTTTATAGTTCGAGCGCGAACGGAAAACGCGAGATTTGGCGCGTTCCCGCCGAATCTTCTTCAAACCCGACACAATTAACTGTCAACGCCAAAGTTACTTTCGGTTTGGCGGTTTCGCCCATTGACGGCACGATTGTTTTTTGCGCCACCGAAAACGGCAAACATTCTTTAAAATTGACGGATGCCGACGGCAAAAACGTCCGTCAATTAACCGACGGGACGGAAGATGTTTATCCGAATTTTACGGCGGACGGAAAGGCGGTGATTTTCCAGCGCGGTTTAGATAATAAATTGATAACCCTGTGGCGCGTGTCGCTCGATGATAAAACCGTCGTCCAATTAACCCGAACACACGCGATGAATCCGGCAATTTCACCCGACGGAACGCAGACGGCGTATTATTTTATGGACGCGGAAACCGATGGTTTGTGGCACATCGGTTTGATTTCGAGCGCAACGGGCGCGTATCTCGGAAAGTTGAGTTTTCCAAAAGCCGTTACCGAACGCCGGATGCGCTGGCATCCGAACGGCAGATTTATCGGACAGATTTTTTACGAAGGCGAGAACGTCAAACTTTTACTGTTGCCGACGAACGGCGGCGATTCGCCAATCGTTTCAGGTTTGGGAAAAGGCGGTGTCAATTGGTTTGATTGGACAAAAGACGGCAAACACATCATCGTTTCGCAGACAACTAAAACGCGGGATGTTGTTCTTCTTTCAAAGTAAATTGGAATTAGCCGCTTTTTAAGTGCCGAAGTCCACATTAAGTAAGGACGCAAAGACATTTACTTCGCATGTGTTTCTGCATTATTTTGAAAAGGTTAAATTATGAAAAAGATAATTGTTTTATCTATCGTTATTTTTAGTTTTGCAACAGTATTTTCACAAACGAAAAGCGATTTGCAGAAACTCGTCGAAACCGAAAAGTCCTTTGCCGCATACGCTGCCGGGAAAGGCACGCGAAGTGCTTTTTTGGAGTTTCTTGCCGATGACGGGATCGTTTTTCAGCCGACCGTGATGAATGGTAAAGAATTTTGGAAGGCTCGCCCCCAATCGCCTGCTGTGTTGAGTTGGCAGCCGGCGTTTGCCGACATATCTTCAAACGGTGTTTTAGGTTATACGACCGGCGATTGGGAGTTTCGTCCGAATGGTAAAAATGACGCGCCAACTGCTTTTGGTCAATATATGACGCTTTGGGGGAAACAAATTGACGGAAAGTTCAAAGCTGTTTTGGACATCGGCATTTCACACCCGAAACCGGAAAAAATCGAAACCGACTGGAAATCGCCGAAAATTGCAGCGGACAGTTCGGGCGACAAACGACCGAGGGTTTCGCTTACTGTTAATATGTTTTTTGATACGGCGGAGTTGAAAGGGTTGAGCAGTTCCGTTGAATTGTTTGCGGCGGATGATATAAGAATTTTGCGTGATGGAAAACAACCGATCTCGGGCAAAAATAATGTGCTGGCAGAACTCAAAAAAGTAAAAGCAGGCATCAGTTTCGGCAAAAAAATGACACTCGAAGGTGCGGGTAATTTGGCATATCTAAATACGACTTACCAGATGAAAAAAGGCAATAAAATAACAGAACAGGGCAGCATCGTCCAGATTTGGAAATTGCGCGGCAGCAAATGGCAGATCGTTTTTGATGTTTTTGCGCCGATTCTCTCGAAATAATTTTATTCGGAAATTAATGCCCGGTAAGAAATTTAGAATAATTTTTACTTTTGCCTTTTTACTTTTTACTTGAAATTCTCTGTGTTAAATTTACTTGGTGAAAGATTCATTTACAAAAGTCGTCGAAATTCTCGAACTCGAAGCCGACGCAATAAAACGGGCTGCAAAACAGCTTGACAAAAGATCGGTTGAACGCGCCATTGAACTGCTTTCGTGTTGCGAGAGTAAAGTTATTGTCATCGGAGTCGGCAAATCGGGCGTGATCGCGCAGAAGATCGCGCAGACTTTGACCTCGACGGGAACGATTGCGGTTTTCGTGCATCCGTCGGACGCATTGCACGGAAGTTTGGGCGTGATTGCCGCCGGTGATGTTGTTATCGCGCTTTCAAATTCGGGCGAAACGGATGAGATTTTATCGCTTCTGCCGACGATAAAGAGCCGTGAAATCTCAATAATCTCGATTGTCGGCAACACGAATTCGACACTTGCCGGACAATCCGATGTCGTTTTAGATGCGTCGGTAGATCAGGAAGCGTGTCCGTTAAATCTTGCACCGACGACTTCGACGACCGTTGCACTCGTCATCGGCGATGCGTTGGCGATGACCTTAATGCAGGCAAAAGGCTTGACCGCCGAAGATTTTGCGTCAAATCATCCGGCTGGACGTTTGGGTAAACGATTGACGCTCAAAGTTAAAAACCTAATGCACGAAAGTCCGAATCTTGCGCCCGAAGCAACCTGGCTGGAAGTGGTCAAAGCCCTTTCAAATCATTCGCTCGGCGCGGTCAACATCACCGATGATCAAAACGATCTCATCGGAATTATTACCGACGGCGATTTGCGCCGCATCATCGAAAAAACTGCGCCCGAAAACTTTACAAATCTTAATGCCGAACAAATGCTGACGCGAAATCCGACTGTTGCCGCGCCTGAAATGCTCGCATATGATGCTCTGCAACTGATGGAAAACCGACCGCGCCAAATTTCCGTTCTGCCGGTTGTCGAAAAAGAAAAGTGTGTTGGTTTGATCAGACTTCACGACATTGTGCGAAGCGGTTTGTAAGCATAAAAGACAGGTTTTTCTGTAATTTAACCATTCTCAATACTTATTTTTATTTTTATTTCCAACCATTATACAATTTGAAAATAATTCCATAAATTTTTACCGGATTTTGAGTTTTAATTATTTTTTTCCCTAGACAAAATTTACAGTAAGTGCTATAAATTCAACATTAGAAATTTAATTTCTTAATGTTTGAATAGTTGTAGTGCTATGTTATGTGTCCGGTTGGCAGTTAGGTTAATCTTTTACCTAAAAATTAGTTCTGTAGAACTTTATTATTTAGGGAAAATGAGGGTAAAGATATTCTCAGGACACAACTCTCAGTGGCGGCACTATAGTCAACCGACTATTAGAACAAATCAAGTCGAAAGTATCTCCCCGATCTTCTTTCGATTCAATTGCCACAATTACATTTTTATTTACCTTTTGGTTGAGAGGTAAATATCAGGGAGAATATTAATGAAAAAAATAAAATCTTTTAGTTTGTCAAACAAATCTACCGGTCTCAGGTTGCTGATTCCGGTTTTTGTAATTGCGTTGTTCGGTTTATTGAGTATATTTTTGATTCAGCCATCGGCAACGATGCAGAACAGAAATCAAGAGGTGCAGGGAAAGGCATCAAATATCGTGCCGATTACCGAGGACTTGGCACAAGCCGAGATGAAACGGCAATTGATGAGTGTCCGTAACGGCAAGGTTCAGACTGAGAAAGCCGCCCGACCAATTGTGCCAAGCGTAGCAACTGCCATTCGCAGTCTTCCG
>JANMAA010000207.1:0-4865 GCA_031359215.1 Acidobacteriota bacterium
CGGTCAATCGTGAAACGGTATGCGACGAGTGCCTGTTGTCTTTCATCGTCCGCTATTTTCGCATAGATTTTAGCGGAATAATACTAAAGTCTTGCACTGAAAGTGCAAGGTTTTGACCTGCGTAATTCAAAGAATAAAAAAAAAAAGATGCTTTCACAAAAAATGAATACATCTTTGTTAGCTTTGATAAAATTTGCCCGGATTTATCGCATAAAGAATCCGAGTAACCAGTAAAGCAGTATAAAGATTAAAATTGTGCTGATCAGACCTCCGCCCAATTTCCAAGCACCAAACCCCGCTAATCCGCCTCTTAATAAACCCATTTTGATTTCCTCCCTTGTTCTCTTTTAATACATCCTTAGATGTTCTGCCGTATATGTTGCAAGCCGCGTTCCAAAACTCACGGAATCGTTTTTTGCTTAGTTCCGATTGTTTTGAGAAAATGTTTTCGCACTATGAAGAAACAAAAATAAAAGCCGCAAACATTTTATGAAATGGTTTGAAATACCTGAAAACTTGATTCCAAGATTAAAAGAACTGCAAACTAAAGATACGCATCACGACATTGTGAAATTAGAAGACGCGGTAATTATGTTTGGAGGAATGGGCGACCCGTTATATCTGACGTTCGACGGTCGGGTGATTATCGATGAGTGCTTTATGGAAGAAAAGGGTCCGCGCGAAGCCGAAACATTAGCGGAAGCTGCAATGGCAGTCGTTGTCGGAGCAAAAGTGCGAAATTTGCCCGAATTACTTTCGATTTTACCCGACCAACCGAGTGATGCAATTGACTGTGATAATTGTGAGAAAAGCGGCTGGTTTCGTCCCGGAGGAGTTTTAGGTCCTTTTGTTTGCGGTGATTGTGGCGGATTAGGTTGGAAACTGAAAGAAACAAAAAATCAGAATGACTAAACAAAAAGTAATCATCATCGGCGCAGGTCTTTCGGGTTCGCTGCTCGCTATTTATCTTGCCAAACGCGGCATTGAATGTGAAATTTACGAAGCTCGCGGCGATATGCGTGACGAAGAAATGTCGGCGGGACGTTCGATCAATCTCGCGCTCTCGAATCGCGGAATCGCCGCCTTGAAAGAAGTCGGACTCGATGAATATATGCTCGCCGAAGCCGTTCCGATGTTCGGGCGAATGATTCACGCACTCGACGGAACAACGAAACTTCTGCCTTATTCAGGGCGAAAAGGCGAATATATCAACTCGGTTTCACGCGCCGGATTGAATATCGCGCTGATTAACGAAGCCGAAAAATACGACGGCGTTCGATTCTTTTTCAACAAAAAATGTATGGATTTCGCTTGCAATTCGGGCGAAGTTTTGTTTGAAAAAGGCAATGTCGTCAAAGGCGATACGGTAATTGCAACCGACGGCGCAGGCTCGGTCATTCGCAACGAAATGCTTCACGGCGGCGTTCCGCGCTTTAATTTCTCGCAAACTTGGCTTGAACACGGCTATAAGGAATTGCACATTCCGCCAAGCGATTTTTCTGTCAGAACAGCGAGCGGTAGCGACCTGTTAGACGTAAATAATCGGGAACAAACTTTCAGCACTCAACAGGTCGCTACCGCTCGCTGTTCTGACCTTGAATTCAACGCCTTGCACATTTGGGCGCGGCATTCGTTTATGATGATTGCCCTGCCGAATTTTGACGGAAGTTTTACCTGCACACTTTTTCTGGCACATAAAGGCGAGAATAGTTTTGAGTCAATTGTCGGAACAGCGAGCGGTAGCGACCTGTTAAACCGTAATT
The DNA here is from genome assembly GCA_031359215.1 of Acidobacteriota bacterium. Classification (GTDB taxonomy): domain Bacteria; phylum Acidobacteriota; class Blastocatellia; order Pyrinomonadales; family Pyrinomonadaceae. Next base: position 1,764 of record JANMAA010000207.1, read on the forward strand.
TGAAACAGCCGAATGAGAACCTTAAACCATCCGCGACCGCAGGTGATTCTGACCGTTTGCTTGAATTCTTCCAAACAAACTTTGCCGACGCGATTCCGCTGATGCCGACGCTCGTTGAAGATTTTTTCGCCAACCCAATCGGAAACCTCGGCACGATTAAATGTTTCCCGTGGAACGTCGGCGGAAAAGCACTGCTTCTCGGCGATTCGGCACACGCGGTTGTGCCGTTTTACGGGCAAGGAATGAACGCTTCGTTTGAAGATTGCCGTATCTTAAACCAACTTATCGAACAACACGGCACGGACTGGGAAACTGTCTTTAATGAATTTACCAATGACCGAAAACCGAACACCGACGCAATCGCGGAGATGGCGGAAGAAAACTTCTACGAAATGCGCGATGCCGTCGCCGATCCGGTTTTCCAGAAAAAACGCGAACTCGAAACCAAACTCGAACAAACTTTTCCCGATTATTTTTCCAAATATTCAATGGTCACTTTCCGCGAAGATTTGCCTTACACCCTCGCCAAAGAAAAAGGAAACGCGCAGGATAAATTATTAATGGAAATATGCACGAATGTTGAGAGTGTCAGCGAATTGGATTTGAATTATGTCAAAACAAAAGTAGATTTGCTCAATAAAGAACAGAAAAATTTTTAACTTTCAGAGTCAAAGAAACTTATAGATTAAGCGGAATGCAGCCTTACGGCACAATTGTTTACGAAATTCACGGCGACAAAATGATCGTCAGAGAAACTTAAAGAAACGAATATCGGCAGAATTTAATGAATCATCTCGAACTGCTGACGTGAATAAACGAGTTCGGCGACAACGGCTTGGAATGAGAAAACTTCCTGTTTATCTTTGAGTGAACGCATACGCAAAGTTTCCCAATCTTCGGGCGGAATACGTTTGAAGGCTTCGACAATCATTGAGTCAAACTGCGTTCCGGCACATCTTTCCAATTCTATTACCGCATCTTTATACGGACGACCTTTGCGATAAACGCGGTCGCTAATCATCGCGTCAAAAGCGTCAACCACGGAGAAAATACGTGCGCCGATGTCAATGTCTTCGCCTCGAATTCCGTAAGGATAACCACTGCCGTCCCATTGTTCGTGATGTTGTGCGACAATTTGCGATGCTCCAACTAAAAACGGAATGTTTCGCAGAATTTGTTGTCCGTGAAGCGGATGAAGTTTCATCTTTACCCATTCTTCTTCGTTGAGTTTCGCGGGTTTTCGCAAAATCGCGTCGGGAACGCCGATTTTTCCAATGTCGTGCAGTAGTGCGCCGAGTTCTAAATTTCGCAAACCGATTTTATCAAGCCCGACTTCGTGTCCAAGTCGCAAACTGAACGTAACAACCCGTTCCGAATGTCCGTGTGTTTCAAAATCGCGCGTTTCGAGTGCCTGCACCAAAGCCTTGAGCGTAATGCGATATGAGGTTTCAATCTCTTCGAGAACCTTGTCAACCTCCGTTGCTCTCTCGGATGCGAGATTCTCAAGATGATATTGATAACGCTCTTTCAAATATTTAAGTTCATAATGCTCAATCGCCTTTTTCACCGTCGTTTCAATTTCCTCAAACTCAAGCGGCGTTTGCAGAATATCAAAAATCCCGGAGCGAAATGCTTTAATGGCAATATCTGCCGCAACATCTTCTCCAAATAAAATTATCATCGAAAGCGGCGAAACCAATTGCATTCTAGAAATTAAATTCAGGTTATTATTTGATAAATTTATGCCGCATAAAATAACTGAATAATCTTTTAATCGCAGTTTAGCTGTTGCCGAATCTAAAGAACCAGCTTCGTCACAATCATAATCCGATTTCAAAAGTTTTGTTAAAAATGCCGTCGTTGTCGGGCTTTTGCCAATTAAAAGAATATTTTTCTCAGTTTCGTTGACATCGAACATAGATGTTGCCTCGGAAGTTTTTGATTGGGGGATACAAATTGAATTTTTCTGAAGGACTGCTTAAATAAAACAGTAAATTCAATTTAGCACACGAAATCATTTTTTTGCAATCATTTTTTTTGTGAGTAATTCTTTGCGGATTAGTTGACGCGGACGGGCGATTAGTTTTATCATTCATATTTCGCGCCGGAGTGGCGAAATCGGTATACGCACTAGACTCAAAATCTAGCGGGAGCAATCCCATGTCGGTTCGAGTCCGACCTCCGGCATATCAGTTTAATTTAGTAATATTGCTAATATCTAAATATCTTCGGTCTGATGCAAAAGCACAATAGACAGGAGATATTTTATTTTGCAAATTTGTTATGATTTTCAAAAATAAATAAGCTCGAATGGACAGTCTAACTATCTTCAAACAGTTAAATTAGAGTTTTTGAGCAAATGAAAAAGTTATTTTCAAAAATAACTTGAATTATTAAAAAAAATGCTTGCTTATCAAAACAATCTGATTTAATATCTCTTTACACAAATTTGCTGAAACCGAAGTTTATTTCAAAGGTCAGATTAATGGCAAGAAAAATAATTCGAGAGGTTGGAAGTATATTGTCATTGCATTTTTGATGTTAGTTTTTGCCCAAAAACTGTTTGAAAAGTGTATCGCCAAATTCTAGCTTTCCAGTCGGCAGTGTGCCGATTGTTTCATTACAAATTCAGGTGATTTCGACCGAATTTTATTGAAGGTGAGGGCATTTATGCCCTTACGTCAGGATCCCCAAGTGGCGGCGATACGGTCAATCTGCTTTTTAAACGGATTCAGTCGAAAGTTCTTTTAAATTACCTTTCGACTTATCTGCCACTTTATTTTATGCCTTATAGATTGAAGGGCAAATTTCAATTAATAGGAGAGATCTACAATGAAAAACTTTGCAAAGTTTATATCGTTAAACAGACGAAACAATTTTATCGTTCTGTTTTTGGCATTGGCAATAGTTGGCATCGGCTGGATTGCCACGCCGACGGCACAGGTGCAGGAAAGAAGTTCCAATATCGTGCCGATTACCGAGGACTTGGCACAAGCCGAGATGAAACGGCAATTGATGAGTGTCCGTAACGGCAAGGTTCAGACTGAGAAAGCCGCCCGACCAATTGTGCCAAGCGTAGCAACTGCCATTCGCAGTCTTCCG
>JANMAA010000218.1:0-24490 GCA_031359215.1 Acidobacteriota bacterium
AATCAGTTCTTTATCAAACAAACGGAAACGCGCCGGGGCACAGATATTTTACGCCGATGGTGGCTCAATTTCAATCGAAGTTAAAAGCCCGTCTTTCATCCTACCAATGGACGTGAGGGCGAAACAGCGACTTTGTTAAAAACGGTCTTTGGTTTCCCCGACGTTGCGCGGTGGCGGTTTCGCCCCACGTCATCTCAACCGTTCGATGTTTTTTTTTCAGTTTAAGATATTGGGTTTCCGTATTTAGTTTTAGGGTAGCAGGAAATTCTTTTCCGCCTTCCGCAGATGAGTTTCTGCTTTCGGAGAATTGTTTTCGGAAGGCAGAGAATTGTTTTCGGAAGGCGGAAAAGCGTTTTTGGAAGGCAGAGAATTGTTTTCGGAAAGCGGAAAAGCATTTTCGGGAGGCAGATAATGATTATCGGAAGGCGGAAAATGATTCTCTGCCTTCCGATTTTTGTTTGCGGAGAGCTGAAAATCATATTCTGAAACCGTCAATAATAAAAAGGCTTGCTATTTTACGCCAATGTGTTTATAAATCATTTGTTCACAAATCTAAATTAATCAGTTAAGGAGAAAAAAGATGAAAGATTATTTACCTACCAATTCGGCGGAACTCTCTGCTTTTGCCGAGAATTTGTATGCAAAAGTCAGTGGCGCGCCGGGAAATTACGGTTTGACGGCGACGGATATGATTAAACTCGATAATTCTAAAAATGAGTTTAAGACCTCGTTGGGCGACCACACAATAAAACGCATTGCCGCAGGTGTTGCGCGGATTTTGAAGGATGATAACCAGACTTCACTCGAAGATATGCTTCGCGCATTGGTTAAGATCATTCAGTCAAATCCGACGACGACTAACGAAATGCGCGGCGATTTGCAGATCACGATTCCCGATACGACCGCCACTCCAACGCCTGCGCCGGACGCGATGCCGGTAGTTTCGATAGATACGCTCGTGCCTCTGCGCCATCACATCGTATTTTCGGGCGAAACCAGCCGCGCCAAACCGAAAGGCGTGCGGGCTTTGGAAATCTGGCTAAAACTCGGCGGCGACGCAACCGGCAACGAAGCCGATTATCAGTTCCTCGCGCAAGACACCGATACGCCCTACATCAAACAATTCAATGCGGCGGATTCGGGCAAACAGGCTCACTATTTATTTTGCTGGGTTAATGCAAAAGGTGAACGAGGTCCGTGGCAAATGGCTTCGGCGACCGTGACTAGCGAACTGCAAAGCGGCGTTTGAGAGTTAAGAATTTAGTTTAACAAACCCTTATTATAGGTAGAAACCACTTTAACTGTCGGGAATCAGACAGTTAAAGTGTAATCTTAAAGCGACTAAAACCTCTTACGCAATCGAACATCAAAACTAAAACTATTATTACGGCGCGTGACATTGCTCAGGGAGCGTTGTTCGTATTGCGCGATGAATGACAGGCGATTCGATACGCGATATTCGAGGGCTAGAATTTGATTTTGGTCTTCGGAAAGATTGGTCGAATAAGTTATCAAAAGATTGCGGTTGATTTGTCTGCCGACTGTTAATCTTGCTGATGGATTCAGGCGTTGACCTGAAATAACCGGATCGATTTCAAATCTATTTAGCCCGAAAAGTTTATTGGTCGCACGACTTAAAGGATTATTGATAAGTTCGTCAGTCAGAATTTCAGCCGCCGTATTGATGCCGGTTTGCGCCAGAGTCGGAATTCCGGTGTCGGTATTAGCCAAGTTCCCTGTCGTGATAAGTGAGATAACATCGGCTTGCGGCAATGCCGGACTGGAACGAACCGTTGCGTTCAGCGATTCGGTATTCGCCAATTCCCCGACGAGATTTACAATGACCTGATAACCGCTGATCTCCGTTTCCGCTTGCAGATTGATGAACGGTTCGATGCTCGTGTTCGGTGGAAATTCCAGCACACCGCGCTGGACTTCGTAACGGTCTTTGCGGAAAAAGATCGTTCCGCTGTTGGCGGTAACTCTGCCGGAAACTTGCGGATATTCAATATCGCCGGTTACGCGCAGTGAAATCGAAGCCGTTAAATCCGCCAGATTATTGCGAACGATCAAAGCATCGCGTCCTTCGAGCCGTATGTCGAGTTTCGGCACACCGAAAAATGTTGAAGTAGTGGATGAGGAATTGTCATTGGCAGACAGCGAACCTTCGCGCCGCCCGCTGATAAAATCGGCTAGATCAATGTCCTTGTTGTATATCGTGCGTTTAGCGTAAATACTTCCGGCGATGCGCGTATTCATCTCACCGTTTATCCGATTACCGCTGATCTCGATTTCCGCATCGCCCGTTGTAATAAAATCAGGCGGCAACGGCGCAGTGAAATTAGTCCCGCGCACATCGAGTCGAAATCCCTGCAAAGTCAAACCATCGAGCAATGCGCCGCCCGAAGCCGTAACTTTTCCGCCACCCAAAAACGCGCTCAAATTATCTATCTGCGCCTGATTGGTCGTAAAAATAATGCGTCCTTTTATCCGGTCAAACGAAATGCGTTCCGCGCCGATAAAAGTTGCCGCCGAAGCATTTTGCAATTCCGCCGCGCCGTTTAAGCGGGCTGTTTTATTAACTCCGGTCAGACGAACGGAAACATCGGCTAAACCCGCCAAAAAAGTATTTTTTGAAATCGCGTTAAATACGCTGAGATTTACTTTTCCATCAACCGTCAGATTATTGATGCCGTCGTCGGTCAAGGCTTTTGTGCCGTTAACGACGATGTTTGAACCACCGCCGGAAAATTTAGCATTATCAACGACGACTTCTTTTGAATTAAATTTAACGGAAATCGGTTCGGTAGCAATCAAAGGCGTTTCACCGATCTGTAATGCAAATTGACTAAACTGCGCCGCGCCACTCAGATTATCGGTGGTAAATGTGCGTTTTCCATCTGCACCGAGCGTAGAAAGATTACCTTCTAAAAAGACTCTGCCCGTTGCCGTGCCGCTTATATCAACATTGTCGGGCGGACGAACAAGCGCAATAAATGGAGCGAGTTGAGAATTGTTAAAGGTAGTTTCCGCTTTGAACGGCAAATTCTCGTCAGCAAAATTGACACTCGCAACAATCGACTGCGGTTGTCCTTGAAAATTCGCGGTCAGATTGGCATTCAACACCCGGTTTTCCGTTTTTCCGTTAAAGGTAACTTCACCAAGCGCATTCTCGTTCACCACGATATTTCTTCCGGCACCGCTAAAATTGATGTCGTAAGTTGCGGCATCCGAAGTTCTGCCGATGGCTTTGGCATTCAAATTTACAATTCCCGTTAAATTCGGCAAATTTTGGCTATTGGGAATGAACGGAAGAACTCTTGTTAATTGAATATCTTTACCTTCTACATCAAAATTAAAAGCGGTAGTATCGGTTGCATAAGTTCCTTTGACATTTAGAAATCCATCGCCGAAACGCGCCGTAAAATTTTCCAGATTAACCGAATTCCCTTGAAAACCAGCCTTTATATCAAATCCATCGAAAGGTTGTCCGTTTATCGTCCCTTTGCCTGATGAAATATTGGCTTCGCCTTGCAAATCATTAGGAATTCCGCTGACGTTTATCGTGCCGGAAGTTTTCGCCTGAAGATTTTGAATTTGCGTCGGAAGAATTTCGACAGGTAATGCCGCGATTATATTTCTCGTATTTATATCGTTTAGAGTTGCCTCAACGGTAATATTATTGGAGCCGGTTTGTGGAATATTTACGTTAAATGCCAAGTTCCCACCATCACTTTCCTGCAATTTACCATTTCGTAATTCGATAAATTCCGGCGAAACAAACACATCGGTCGAGAGCGCGCCCAAATCCTGTCCGCGCAGAATAATCGAATCGATTACAGTCCGACCGTCTATCGTCGGATTCGTCAAATTGCCCGTAATATTCCCATTAAAATTCAGATTTCCCGCAATTCGTGCCTGATATTTATCGAGTTGCGCTTCTAATTCGGGAGAAACATTCAAAACTCTGACGATCCGTTCAATTTCGCCGCCATCAGATGAATTCAGCGAGAGTTGTAAATTGGAATTGTAGCCTCTCAAATCAAATTGCCCGGTTGCCCTGAGATCACTTTTTTCCGTCAAAAGATTTGCAAAATCAACATTAAAAAGTCCGTTTTTAGCAGTTAATCCGACCTTTCCGTTTAATGGAACGAGTCCGCGTTCGGTAGTGCCGGCGTTTGCCACAAAATCAGCGGAAAGAGTTCCGCTGGCAGTTTTTATTTCAGTTCCGGTAAACTTCAGATCGGCTTTGCCGGTCGTTTTACCGTCAATCGGAATGACTTGTCCGCCTTGCAGAGCAAGTAATTTAGAAATATCGAGATTGGAAAATTCGGCGTTGATCTGCGAGAGATTTCGATTATTCAAAGCAATGACCGCGTTACCGTTAATATTTCCATCCATTATCTGCGCCGAAAGATTATTTAATTGAACTTTATCGTTTTCTGCAATTACACTCGCCCGCGCCGCGCCCAGTTTGATGCTTCCTAAAATTCCTCCGCCCAAACTCATATCGGCACTCGCGCGATAACTTCCCGACGGTTCAAGCACAAAGACAGGTTTAGAAAGTTTTACATTCTCCAAATTTCCGCCACCGTTTACAGTGGATTTAGTAAGCGATACATTACCTGCATCGATATTACCCGAATTCGCTTCAATTCTTCCCTGTTTGATCGTTAGTCGAACGCCTGCCACATTTACACTTCCCAAAACCGCCGCATCCGTTTCGATTTTCGCTACTTTTGCGTTTTCGGAATAGACTTCGGTTACATTTCCGTTCGTTTTTGTCGTTACGCCCGAAGCCTGCAAACTTTCAACCCGTGTTGAACCGGCATTTAGTTCTTTTGCTTGCACATTTTTGGCAGTTATATTAGTTGAGCCGTTTTGAGAAAGAACCGTTACATCATTTGCCGCCAGATTTTTTACTGATCCGTCTTCGGTTTTAAGATTATTAGCCTGTAAATTATTAACCCGAACATCCGTTTTATGACCACGGCTGGTAGCTTTTATACCGCCGGCATTTACTCCATTTAGTTCGACATTTTCGAGTTTTACCGTATTTGCACGCACATTCGGCAAGGAAACTGTGGTTATTCCATTTGCTGAATTTATTCTCACGTTGTTCGTTTGCAAAGTTTGAATAGCAACATCGCTCGATGAAAATTTTTGTGCTTTTATATTTCCTAAATTCGCGGCGAGTTGTTTTTCTTTATATTCGGCAACCGCATCGGTAATATAAAGTCCGGTAATTGTTCCTAAAGGTGATTTTGCAGCGGCGGCTTGCAGTTCTCCGAACCACTTAAAATCCGTTCCGGTTCCACGAACATTACCGATTAACTGAAGCGTATTTATCTGAAAATCTTCAAATGTGAGCAATTCGGCGACGGCTTTACCGTTTGCTTCATACATCGAATTTTCACCCGCTACGGTTGCCGCAATATTCAATCCTTTTAATCGGATATTATCCGCCGCCAGCGCATCGGATTGAATTTCACCTTCGATGTAATATTTTCCACCTTCGCCCGTAACTTTTCCACTAAAGTTTGCCGCTCCACGCAATGCCGTTCCCAGCGGTAAGATATTTGAAGTCTGCGTCAAATCGGCAGTTGATTCAATGTTTAAGTCGTATTTCAGGTTTTTCCAATCGGTTAATTTTCCACTTAAAACCGATTCAGCAATCGGTGAAGTAAGTTTTAGTTCCGAGATTTCCGCCCCATCATTGTCAGCAATTCCCTTCGCACGAATATTGATCGGTTCTACCGTGTTTTCATCATAAATTAGGTTTGAATCCGTCGAGCTAAAGTTAAAATTATAGCGATCCTTGCCGACCGTGTTATTTTCAGGATCGAGCCGAAACAAAACATTTTTAGCCTTTGCGGAAATTTTATGTTGGACATCTCCAAAATTTATCAAACCGTCATTTAACGAAACCTTCAACGACGAATATATGAAATTGATGCCAGTATTTTCTTCGACAAAGCGCAGATTTGAGAAATTCGACTTACCATTTTCATCAAAATTGACGAAAACTTCCGCACCGTTTATCTCGGTTGAATCAACCCTAATATCGCGGCTAAATTGCCACGCAAACAGATTCGTGACGGTCAAGCCGATTTTTGCATCTCTTATAAAAAAAATCTTCTCGCCCGTGATCTCATCATTGAATGTGGAGTTTTTGAGTTCTAATTGTAAAGGCGAAGCGGTAACACGAAAAGCATCCGCATCAAATGTCATTCCCATTCGTCCCATTTTGGCGACGAATTCGGTTTTAACATAGTTGTCGAACACACCGTTCCGGTAGGAAACAGTAATCAAAATTGTAAGTCCAACCAAAAGAAGCGCAACCAACCCGAATGCAAAAATCCCGTTGCGTCGTGTAAAAAACCTGCGACGGTTAGGAATAATCGAGATTTCTTCGCTTTCTTCGGTTTTACTTTCGATTTCTTCTGACATTTTATTTTTTATAATTATAACGAAATCGTTTCAACAATTTCCAAATCAAAAGCCTCTATCGCACCAACCTTTGGCGGATGGTTACTCAAAAGTCGGATTTTTCTTACCCCCAGATCATTTAAAATCTGCGCTCCGATGCCGTAATCACGGAACTTACCATATCCGGTTTCACGCCTTGCGGTTTGAAAATCAATATCCTTTTCCTGCATCAGAGCGTAGGTTTGCAATTGATGTATCAAATCAAGATTATGCTGATTTTGGCGCATATATAATACAACACCGCGCCCAGCTTGGGAGATTTTTTTGAGCGAAGACTGCATTGCCTGGGATGCTTCGCCAAGTTTTGAACCGAACATAGCAAATGTAATGTTCTCTGTTTGGACGCGCACAAGAACAGGTTCGGTTGTCTGTGAAAAATCATTGCCTAAGGCTAAGGCGATATGTGTTTCACCGTTCATAATATTCTCGTAAGCTAATGCCTGAAATGTTCCGAATTCCGTCGGTAAGGTGGTTTCTACGACTCGACGAACAAGCGTTTCTTTATTAATTCGATAGCGCACGAGGTCGGCTACCGAAATAATTTTCAAATTATGTTTTTCGGCAAACTTTTCCAACTCGGGAAAACGCGCCATAGTCCCATCTTCGTTGATTATCTCACAAATAACGGCTGATGGATTCAGTCCCGCGATTCGGGCAATATCAACGCTAGCCTCAGTTTGACCGACGCGAACAAGCACGCCTCCCCGTTTGGCACGAAGCGGAAAAATATGACCGGGGCGAGCTAAATCATTCGGTTTTGAATCTTTATCAACCGCAGTTAAAATCGTTTTCGCCCGATCTGCCGCCGAAATCCCGGTCGTTACTCCTTCCTTTGCTTCAATCGAGACGGTAAAAGCAGTTCCGAAACCCGATGTATTTTCGCTTGTTTGCATCGGTAATTGCAGTTCATCACAACGCTCCTCGGTCAGCGGCAAACAAATCAATCCACGGGCATGAGTTATCATAAAATTAACCATTGACGGCGTGATCTTCTCGGCGGCGCAAACCAAATCGCCCTCGTTTTCTCGGTCTTCGTCGTCAACGATAATTATCATCTTACCGTCACGAATGTCTTCGACGGCTTCTTCAATAGTAGAAAGTGGCATTAGATTTTTTCCCGATTTGCAATGTTTGGCAAATACTTTCAATTAATTAAATTTTAGCGGATACATTTCGCATTTACCATTTCCCGTTTAGCATTTACCATTTACGAATGACTTTCGAATTGAAGCTCGCCATAAAATATTTTCGCTCCCAACATAAAGGTTTGGCGCGCTTTACGTCGAAAGCTGCCATCATCGGCATAACCGTCGGCGTTGCCGGTTTAATAATTGCAAATGCTTTAGCCCGGGGATTTAGAGATGAAATGCAGGATAAAATTCTTGCTAACACGGCTCATATTTCTATTTTTAAAAATGATGGTGCAGAAATGGAAAATTGGCGTGAGATAAAAGAAATACTGGGTAATTTCGAGAAAATTGTAGAAGTTTCGGGAACAACTTATGATAGCACTTTGATCGTGGGAAGAGATTCAACGAGTTTTGCGATCCTTCGAGTGGTTGAAACTCAAAACAATCAAAATAAAATTTCAATCGGGGCAAAGTTAGCTGAAAAAACCGGCACAAAAATTGGCGATAGCTTGGAGATTATAATGCTCGGAAATCAAATTTCGCCGACGAGTTCCAAGATTTTAGTCTCTGACATTTTTCAAACCGGACTTTATGAATATGATTCATCTTGGGTCAATATCACGCCGGAGGTTTTTGCCAAACTTACCGGTAAAACTGAATTTATACCAACGACATTGAGCGTTAAGGTTAGGGATATTTACAATTCCAATGAAATCGCCGATGAAATCGAGGCAAAGTTGGGTAAAAACTTCAAAGTAATCGATTGGCAAGAAGCAAATAAACCACTTTTTGCTGCACTTGCCTTAGAACAAAAGGTGGCTTTGGCAATCATTTCCCTGATAATTTTCATCGCGGCTCTCAATATAACGACAACCCTCGCGTTACTCGTCAATGAACGAAGGTTTGATATTGGAATCTTACGAACCTGCGGCGCGAAAACCAAAAGTTTGATTTTTATTTTTCTAATCGAGGGTTTGTTAATTGGTTTTATCGGAATTTTTTTCGGTGTATTTTTAGGATTATTATGTTGTTTTCTAGGCAATTATTTTCAACTGATAAGAATTTCAGAAGAAGTATATTCGTTAAATTCCATCCCTTTTCATCCTTCATTTTACAATATTTTGATTACAACAATTATAACTTTCCTATTATGTTTGACAGCGACTATTTTCCCAGCTACTAAAGCAATCCGCATCAAACCTTCGGATAATTTGAAATCACAATAAAATGTGGATTTTCGCACCATTTGAAACTATATTTAGAAGTCCACATTTTTTTTTAATACTTGAAAAATCCGGCAATAAGGTTCAGACTTCAAATACGATAGTTTTATTTTTTTTGAATGTCTAAGCAATAATTTTATGTTTGAACGATACACAGAAAAAGCGCGGAGAGTAATATTTTTTGCCCGCTATGAAGCCTTGCAATACGGTTCACATTACATCTCGCCGGAACATATTTTGTTAGGTTTGATGCGCGAGGACAAAACCGTTTCAGCTAGATTTTTTCCTTTTCGCAATGCGCTGACAGTCGAATCCGTGCGACGCGAGGTCGAAGAACGAATCGTATTGCGTGAACGGATTCCTCAATCCGCCGAACTTCATCTTGCAATTGAAACAAAACGAATTCTGGCATTTGCCAATGAAGAAAGCCGTCAATTACAAAATCGTCAGATCGGACCCGAACATCTGCTACTAGGTTTGGTTCGTGAGGAACGCTCAATTGCGGCAGAAATTCTTTATCAATACGGTTTGCGGTTGCAGGACGTGCGCGAAGAAGTTGCCCGACAAAACGGTTTTACCAATTTCTATTCGATAGGCAAAGAAAAGTCCGACGTTCCCCATCTACAGGAGTTTACGCGAGATTTAACAACCGAAGCGGCTGAAGGAAAACTCGACCCGTTAATTGGTCGTGAAGCGGAAACCGAAAGAGTTATTGAAATTTTATGCCGCCGAACCAAGAATAATCCGGTGTTGATCGGGGAATCGGGAGTTGGTAAAACTGCGATAATCGAAGGATTGGCTCAACGAATTATTGAAAGAAACGTGCCGACATTTTTGGAAAATAAACGCATTTTATCGCTCGATCTGTCTCTTATTGTAGCGGGAACAAAATATCGCGGTCAATTTGAGGAAAGGCTCAAAAAAATTATGAGCGAACTCAAACAAAACGATCAGTATATCGTCTTTATTGATGAACTCCACACTCTTGTCGGGGCGGGTTCGGCAGAAGGAACATTAGATGCGGCAAATATTCTAAAACCCGCTCTTTCTCGTGGTGAAATCCAGTGTATCGGTGCAACTACACCCCGCGAATTCAGGAAATCGATTGAAAAAGATCGTGCGCTTGAACGGCGTTTCCAATCCGTCAAGGTTGTTCCCCCGAATGAAGCCGAAGCATTACAAATTGTAAAAGGTCTGGCTGAAAGATACGAAGCCTTTCATCAAATACGCTACACCAAAGAAGCCCTTGAAACGGCTGTTTATCAAACAAATCGTTATATTCCAGATCGTTTTTTGCCTGACAAAGCAATTGATGTTTTAGATGAAGCCGGGTCCCGCGCCAAACTTCGTTACCAAGCCGAAGCCGTTTCGGAACTGTCATGGAAAGAAACCGTCGAGAATTGGAAACGGGCAACCGCCAATGAAGATCAGTTAATTTCTTTTGAATTGAAAACACTCGAAGATTCATTTTTCGCCGTTGAAGTAACTCGTGAAGATGTCGAAGACGTTATTGCTCGTTGGACCGGAATTCCGGTGCAATCCATTAAACAGGAAGAAGCAAAAAAACTTTTAAATATAGAGAAAGAATTACACAAACGCATAATTTCCCAACGTCCGGCAATATCAGCACTTGCACGGGCAATCAGACGTTCACGCGCCGGTTTGAAAAATCCCGATAAACCGGTCGGTTCATTTTTATTTCTAGGTCCGACAGGTGTCGGGAAAACTGAGGTAGCCCGAACTCTTGCCGAGTATTTATTTGGCTCCGAACGCGCCCTTGTCAGATTTGATATGTCCGAATTTATGGAGAAACACACGGTAGCCAAATTTATCGGCTCGCCTCCCGGTTATGTCGGACACGAAGAAGGCGGGCAATTGACTGAAAAATTACGCCGTGCGCCTTATTCTGTCGTTCTTTTTGATGAAATAGAAAAGGCACATCCTGATTTATTTAATGTTTTACTTCAAGTTTTTGAAGATGGTGTTTTGACTGATGCCCAGGGTAATGTAATCGACTGTAAAAATGCTATTTTCATTATGACATCCAATATCGGTGCCAGATTTATTCAAAAACGGGCGACCATGGGTTTTCAAACAGGAGCAGATACTTCGCGGCAAAATATGGAAGATAAAGTACTGAGTGAAGTCAAAAAAACCTTTGCGCCGGAGTTTATTAACCGATTGGATGAAATCATTATTTTTGATGAACTTATAGAGTCAGACTTAATGCAGATTATAGATTTACAAGTAGGTCATCTCAACGAAATGCTTTCATCCCGAGCTTTGAAAATCCGTCTTACCGATGATGCAAAACTCTGGCTGATTGAAAAAACTTGCAGCGATAGAAGTTATGGCGCAAGACCGCTGAGACGCGCTTTACAAAAAAATGTCGAGGACGAACTTTCGGAGGCTTTGATACAAGGCGAATTTAGCGATGAAAATGTTATTGAAGTTTTTGCGGAAAACGACAAGTTGACTTTTCGTTCTATTCGGCTTGAAGGATTGGAAGACGCGCTTTTTATAGATTTGGGAGCGAGTTGAAAATTTATGAGATACCAAACAGAAGCCCGCACATTAGTCAGGGCGAAGAAAGTTTCCGCCCTGACTAATGTGCGGGCTTCTGTTACAAAAAAGAAAAATGGGAAATTGGTTATTCAAAGGCACATCTGCCGGTTAAATCGGAAGCCACCTCCGAAGACTTTCAAAAATCAGACGCGCTCGTTGGGCAGATGCTTGACGGGCGTTTTTGATTGAGCAAGATTTGACCGACGGCGGCGCGGTCAAAGATGAAAAAAACACTCGACAATTGAGCGATTTTCTGCAAAAATACGGAAAAGAAACGTCGCAAACAAGCAAAGACAGCGCAAATTAACAAACCGTTGTCAAGGGCATCGGCGAAACGGTGGTGTATCGGATAGAACTCAAACATAGATAATTGAAAACGGTCAATAATTAGGAAGCGTTTCCAGTTGAATTAGCCGACAAAAAGGAAGAATTTATGAAAAGAAAAAGCACGATATTGATTTTAATAGCTTTGACTTTTAATTCGACGATTTTCGCGCAAACCGACCGCCAACTCGAACGTGAAAAGCCGTCGGCACAGACCGAAAAGCGCATTGCGTTGGTCATCGGCAACGGTGCGTATCAAAAAGCAAAGCCTTTACTGAATCCGGCAAACGACGCGGCGGATATGGCGCAGACTTTGAAGGATTTGGGTTTTGAAGTTTTGTCAGGTGTCAATCAAAACAAACGACAGATGGAAACTTTGATACGCGAATTCGGCGCAAAATTGGCAAGCGGCGGAACAGGTTTGTTTTATTACGCGGGACACGGCATTCAAGTCGGCGGCGAAAACTATATTGTGCCGATAGATGCTGATATTCCCGACGAAGATGAAGTTGCATATTTGGCAGTTCCAATCAGCCTTGTTTTGACGAAAATGACGACGGCGAAAAACGATTTGAATATCGTGATTTTGGACGCTTGCCGCAACAATCCGTTTGCGCGTTCGTGGCGTTCTTTCAGAGATAGTTCAAACAACGATGGTCTGGCAAAAATCTCGCCGCCGACGGGAACGCTTGTTCTCTACGCCACCGAACCGGGCAAAGTCGCTTCGGATGGCGCAGGCAGAAATGGTTTATTTACCGAGGCACTTCTCAAGCAAATGAAAAAGCCGAATCTCGAATACGACCAAATGGTCAAAGCCCTTTCGACAGACGTTTGGCAAAAATCGAACAAACAACAACTGCCGTGGAAAGAAGGCAATTCTCTGCAAGATTTTTATTTCGTCAAAGCGGATGCCAAGATAAGCACGACCAAAACTCAACCCGCGAATGAAACCGAGCCGACACCTTTGCCGATGCCTAAGCCAACGCCTTTGCCGACACCCACTCCGGTCAGTGTCGCGCAAAACATAGATGCGGAGGAGATTTATTGGCAGGAAATCAGCAACCGTGATACAAGATCGGGTTACGAACTTTATCTGGCTGAATACCAAAATGGCAGATACGCGGTTCAGGCTAATAACAAGATCAAACAATTCAAACAAGATGAATTGCAGAAACAGAAAGATATTGAACGGTCAAAATGGCGTGAGGCACAGAATCAAAATACCAGAGAATCCTATAATTCATATCTGACGGCATATCCGAACGGAGAATTTGCGGCTGATGCCCGTTTAGGTGTCAAAGCACTCGACAGCAAAGCGGAGCAAACCAAATGGCTGGAGGCAAACAGTATAAACAGTAAAGACGCATATAAGTCATACCTCGCGTTGTATCCAAAGGGCGAATTTGCGGCAAGTGCCGGATCGAAGATTAGAGAAATCGAAAACAAGGAAGAGCAAACAAAGTGGGATGAAGTTCAATTTCTAAACCGAAAGAGCGCGTATCAGTCATATCTTTCCGCTTATCCAAACGGTAAGAATGCGGCAAGTGCCAAACAAAAAATCAAGGAATTTGACGAAGAAGAAGCAAGAAAACTGAAAGAGCAGGAAAAAGCCAAAGAAAAAGCGAAATGGGAGGAAGCGGAGCGGCTAAAAACGGTAGTCGAATATAAAGGGTATCTTTCAATTTATCCAAACGGCGAATTTGCCAGTCTCGCCAGATTGCGTCTAAGGGACCTTGGGGAAGTTGTTACAATTGCTAATCGAACGGCAGGCGCAATTAGCAAAGCAACTTTGCCGGGCGGCGTGGAGATGAGTTTTGCATACATTCCGGCGGGCGATTTTATGATGGGTTCAACCAATGGAAGCGATGATGAAAAACCCGTCCATAAAGTTACCATCAGTCAAGGCTTTTTTATGGGCAGAACGGAAGTAACGCAGGCGCAATGGCAAGCGGTGATGGGCAATAATCCATCGGATTTCAAAAACTGTCCAAACTGTCCCGTCGAACAAGTTTCGTGGGACGACGCGCAAAGTTTTGTCTCGAAATTGAACGCGCAGAACGACGGTTTTAAGTATCGGTTGCCTTCGGAAGCGGAGTGGGAATATGCGGCGCGGGCAGGAACGACGGGCGATTACGCGGGGAATCTGGATGCGATGGCTTGGTATTATGAAAATGCCGGAGACCAAAGATTAAGCGGCGAGGGGAGTGCGGATAAGTTGAAATCAAACAACAATCGAACGCACGATGTTGCCACCAAACAGCCAAATGCTTGGGGCTTGTATGATATGCACGGGAACGTCTGGGAATGGTGTCAAGATTGGTATGCTGACAGCTATTATGCCAATAGTCCAAGCGTGAATCCGACAGGTGCGACATCGGGCTCGGTTCGCGTGCGTCGCGGCGGCGGTTGGGGTGGCGGTGCTGTGTATCTGCGCTCGGCGCTTCGCTTCGGGGTTTCGCCGTCGCTTCGTGGCGGTAGTCTGGGTTTTCGGGTGGTCAGGTATTAATTACCCTTTGCACTTTTACCCTTTTACGCTTTGCCGCGAAGCAAGTGGTTTAGATTTAAAATTCTCGGACGTAGAGAAGCTAGAAGAATTAATTTGAAAAGAAAATGTTATTGCTGGGAGCGCACGCATCCCTGTGTGCTGGACGCGAAGCGTTCAAAAGTCTCGACAGTAATTCAACTCCATTTAAGGCGGAGGCTTATACGCCGCGAAGCGCGAAGTAGCACGCAAGGATGCGTGCGCTCCCAGCGAAGGCGTTTCGAGTAAAAAGCACGTTTAAGATGCGTTGGCGCAAGGTAAAATGTAGAATAGATAAAACGTAAATTTGAAAAGAAAAGACGTTATAGCTGGTTATAGCTGGGAGCGCACGCATCCTTGCGGGCTGAACGCTCCTTGAGCGTTCAAAAGTCTCGACGGAAATCCAAGTTGATTTTACGCAAACACTTTTACGCCGCGAAGCGCGACGTAGCACGCAAGGATGCATGCACTCCCAGCGAAAATGCTTTAAGTTAAAATGCACTTTTAAGATATATGGCAGAGAAAGAAACAAAGCCGAGAGGTTGGTATAGTCGGGGTTATCTGCCGCATTTTGACGGCGGCACGAAATTGCAGTTTCTCACTTTTCGGTTGAATGATTCTTTGCCGCAGACGGTTTTGGATAAGTGGAAAATGGAGTTGGAGCAATGTTCGGAGATTGAAAGAAAAATCGTTTTGCGCGAGCGAATCGAAAAATATCTCGATTGTGGTTACGGCAAATGTTATTTGAAACAGGCGGAAATTGCCAAACTCGTGCAGGACGCTTTGCTTTTTCACGACGGCGCGAAGTATAAACTAATTGCTTGGACGATAATGCCGAATCACGTTCACGCACTCTTGAAGCCGTTTGAAAAACTCGGAGCGATTGAGCATTCGATAAAATCTTTTACCGCCAACGAAATTAACAAATTTCTCAATCGAAGCGGAACGCTCTGGCAAAAGGAAGTCTTTGACCGCTACATTCGTGATTTCGAGCATTACGAAAACACGGTTGCGTATATCGAAAATAATCCGGTCAAGGCGCGATTGTGTAAGAAAGCGGAAGATTGGCGATTCGGCAGTGCTTGGTTTTTGCAGAATGGTTGGAAATAAATTTTATTGCCGGGAGCGCACGCATCCGTGCGGGCTACGTCGCGCTTCACGGCGTAAAAGTGTTTGCGTAAAATCAACTTGAATTATTGTCGAGACTTTTTGAACGCTCCGCGTCCAGCACGCAAGGATGCGTGCGCTCCCAGCAATAAAGTTTCCAGCAATAACGCTATTTCCAACAAGTTAAAAATAAAATATGAGAAATAAAAAATTACCATTTTACTTTTTGCTTTTGACCGCATATTTATTGATTTTCGGCGGAGAAGCGGTTTGGGCGCAGAAAGATGACGACATAAAATCGCGCTCAATCACTTCCGACGATTTTAACAGCCAGCGTCCGGCGGGAAGTGGCAAGCGAAATAAAACAATCTCCGGCAAACAAAAAAATCCGCCAAAACCAAAAATCCGCCGCGCTCAATATAAATTTGTCAAAAAAGAAAAAAGCGTTGTGCGCCGCACCTCGAATAAAAAGCGCAAAGATACTTCAAGAGCGCAACCGACGAAAACTGCCGAAGTCGGCGTAACAATGTGGCGGATGCGCCAACCGCTTCGGGTTGATTTAGGTCCGAAACTTCCCGTTCAGATGACAGATGGTTCGCGCCAAATGTGGATTCCCGAAAGAGTCGGCGCGGAAACGATTTTCCAAAAAGGCGACCGTGTGCGCCTCGCTATCGAATCTTCTATCACGGGTTATCTTTATGTCGTGGACAGCGAAATTTATTCGGACGGGCGGTTCGGTGCGCCATCGCTGATTTTTCCCGCTTCTGCCGATGAAGACAATTCCGTTCAGCCCGGATTGTTGGTTGATATTCCCGACAAGGCGGAAGATTTTCCGTATTTTTTGATAAGTCCGAAAGGCGCAAGTTACACGGGAGAATTATTGACCGTGATTATCTCGCCCAAACCGCTTATAAATTTGAAAATTGACAAAGACGGTTATATCAAAAATCTCGACGAGTTGAGCGATATGGAAGAAAACTCCGACGTTGAGCTATTTTCGCGCACCGACCGACAAGACAAAACCTATACGAAAGAAGAAGCAACTGCCGCCTGTGGCGCGAAAACACGCCAACTAACCCGCGAAAAATCCGCCGAAAAACCGTGCGGCGACCAAACCCGCCAACTAACCCGCGAAGAACCGCTTCCGCAATCAATCTATCGTGTCAAAACCGTCGCCGGACAAGCCGCCGTAGCTTTTATCCGTCTGCACGTCGGCTAATAAAATTTTCAAAGTAAAAAGGCAAAAATGAAGAGTCGCTTTCTAACTTTTTACTTTTGCCTTTTTCCCTGTATAATTCGTAAGTTTGTTGGAGTGTTACGCTACAAGGCAACCAAGCATTGGTTCAATGAATCAAAGTTGGCGTATTTTCAAACACGAAAACGCTCTCTTTTGTTCATACAATATTTTAAGTTATTATTTTTATTTTGAACTTTTGATAGCAACTAATTTATTCGGCTTAGTTATAAGCCAAAAAGCACTTGCAATTATAAGGAAACGGTTTTATGTATATTCTCCGCGCTTTCGCTTTCGGGCTTATTATCTTGAGTTTTGTGTTTTCTTCGGAAAAAATTTCCGCAAAGTTAAATGAAAACCCGAAAGTCGAAACTTTAGCCCAACAGCAACTTGTCGAACTGGTTGATATTCAAAATAATCGTCGCTTACGCGATGAGGATTTGCTTTATTATATTAAAACCAGAGCCGGTGATGTCTATAGTCAGCAACAACTTGAGCGTGATTTGAATGAACTTCTTTCGCTTAATTTTTTTGACAAAGTTGCCACCCGGGTTTTGACCGAACCCGGTGTTCGCGGCGGTGTAAATGTTATTTTTGAAGTAAAAGAATTGCCAATCATTAGAGATTTGCAGTTTGTCGGGTTAAAAGCGGTTCCCGAGTCTGATGTTTTGAAAGAGTTTCGTGAAAAGAGAGTCGGCATTTCAAAAGAATCTGTTTATGACCCGGTAAAAGCCAATAGTGCAAAGCGGGTTATCCGCGAATTACTTGCGGCAAAAGGTTATCCTAATGCTACGATTACAATTAATGAAGAAGAAGTTTCGGCAACTTCGACAGCAATAACATTTAACATTGACCAAGGAAACAAATCGCGTATTGTCGAAATCGAGTTTGAAGGTAACGAAATTTTTAAGGATGGTGAACTTCGCAATCAACTTCAACTCGTTAAAGAAACCGGAATAATTACACGTTTTAAAGGGCAAGATATACTTGATCTTAGAAAACTCCAATACGATCTGCGTAAAAACGTATTGTCGTATATGTTTTCAAAAGGCTATTTTCAAGCCCGAATCGGTGAACCCCAAGTCGTCGGACTTGGTTATAAAAGAACCGGTATCCCGCTTTTTAGCAATCTTCCGCTTCCGCTTTTGACATCAAAGGATGACACACTAAAGATTATCGTTCCGGTTACCGAAGGGAAAATATTTCGCGTCGGAGAATTAAAAGTAGAAGGAAATTCTATTTTTTCAGAAGCCCAAATTTTAGCCGGTGTAGGCTTGAAAAAAGGCGAGATTGCTAATGGAAAACGCCTGCAAGAAGGTGTTTACGAAGAACTGAAAAAGGCATACGGTTCTCAGGGTTTCGTGTTGTATAACGCAGAATTCGACCCGAACTTTAAGGATAATCCCGCAAATCCGAATGAAGGCATCGTTGACATTAATATTACCATCGACGAAGGAAAGCAATTTCGTCTTCGCCAATTGGAATTTACCGGTAATACTTTTACACGCGATCGCGTTTTGCGTCGTGAGGTTCTGATCAATGAAGGTGACATTTATAATCAGCAATCGCTCGAATTTTCTATTTTAAGGCTAAATCAGACGCAATATTTTGACCCGATCGACAAAGATCAGGATGTAGAAATTCGCACGGATGAAGATCAGGGAGATGTTGATTTAATCGTAAAGGTTAGGGAAAAAGGAAGACAGCAAATTTCGCTGAACGGCGGTATTTCGGGAATCGGCGGATCGTCGTTCGGTTTGGAGTATTCAACCAATAATCTTTTAGGGCGTGGTGAAGTTTTATCTTTCCAGTTTAGCGCGGGAAATCGTCAGCAGGCATTTCAATTCTCGTTTCAAGAACCATATTTCCGCGATAGACCGATTTCTGTCGGATTTTCGCTTTTTGCCAGTCGGGCAAAGTTTTTCGGGCAAGGAACTTTTCTTTCTCAAAATCAGGATTTGCTCCTTCAAGCCTCGAGTCAATTAGGTGTTCTTTTTACGGATCAAGATAATCTATTTACACAAACCACTTACGGAGTTTCATTATTTGCTACGGCTCCATTATCGGAATTTTTACCGAAAAGGGCTTTTTCGAGACTTTCCAGAATAGGTCTTTCCTATCAATTTTCAGCAACATCCATCCAAGACCCGGCGGTCAATCAAACAGGAGATCCAAATCGGGTAATTCCGGTTCTGTTTACACAGCCGAACATTATTACCAGCCGGATTACACCGACATTCGTTTTTGATTCGCGCCGTCCTTCGGCAAACGGTCTCGATACTTTAAGCGGTAAGCAAATCAGTGCATCGTTAGCGTTCGCAGGGTTGGGCGGCGATGTCAGAACTTATCAGCCTAATATTACATACACCCAATTTATTCCGGTCAGACGCAAAAAATCGAATAATGCCGAAGTATTCGGTTTTCGATTGCAAGCAGGAACTATCGGCAGTTATTCGATAAGCGATTCGATACGAAATGCAAATTCACTTTCTTTTGTTGGTGGAGTTCCGACTTTTGAGCGTTATTTTTTAGGCAGTGAATTTGATATTCGCGGTTATAATACCCGTTCCGTCGGTCCGATTGCACCGTTTGATGGTTTCGTAACGAGCAGAAATGTAAGTGTAGCAACAAATAGCAATGGAACTGTTGTTCCTGTTACCGGTTTGAGCAATGATTTGGTCAACGAGATCAAACAACTTGGTATCTTTACAGGTCCAACCGGTGCAAATGTAGCTCAAATTTCCAGAAACTTCCAATTTATCGGCGGCGATACTGAATTACTCGGCAATTTTGAATATCGTATTCCGATCTTTGGACCAGCCGCGTTAGCAGCATTTGCGGATGTCGGTTCGGTATTCAATTTACGCAAAACCGGAACTCAAAATATCGATACTACTTTTTTGGCAGATGATCGCCTTCTCGGTGCAGGTGCATTAACCGCACTTGCCTTGAGAAATAACCGCGAACTTGAGCCGAGTTTCGGAAGCCTGTTGTTATTTAATGAACATATCCTGACAACCAGTGAATTTGTCATAAATTACTGCCGTGGCAATCGTTTCGGCTGCCCGACGAGTTTGCCGCAGGGTATTCAACAATTATTTCTTCGCGGTGAAACACAACAAAACAATCTGTTAAGAGTTGATGAAAGTGCCTTTAATAAAATTAGTGATTTTCGTGCCAGTCTCGGTTTGGAATTGCGCGTTCAGGTGCCGGTTGTTAATGTTCCCTTTCGGCTAATTTATTTTTATAACCCCAATGGAAAATTTGGAGTTACTGACGAAGTTCCCGGACTTTTTCTACCCGGCAAAAGAAGCGGTTTCAGATTTACCGTCGGAAGAACTTTTTAACACGCAAACATTTATTGGCTTTATCGACTATTTCGCTATATTTTGGTTGACACATAAAGATTGATAATTTAGTATTTCTATTTTTATTTGGTATCAAAACAGTAAGCAACATTTTTGAAAATTCAAGATTCTAAAAAGGTAAGGTCTTATTAGAAATTACAGCCTTTTTTTATAAGGTAAGGAGTATTAAAAACACAATGAAAACATTTCGTTCAATCGCCGTCGGTTTCGTTTTCGCGGCACTTTTTGCGGTTTCGGCATTTGCCCAAGCCCCGGCAACATCAACAAAAATCGGCATTATCAATACTGCCGCATTTGACGATAAAGCCGGTATTACTAAATATGTAAATGCAGCTAACGCCCTTGAAGTTCAGTTCAAGCCGGTTGATGCTGAACTGCGAACAATGGCAGCAAAAATCGAGGCTTTGCAAAAAGAAATTCAGACAATACAGGCTCAGGCGCAAGCAAATCCGACAGTTCCGATTAAACCCGAAACCGTTAATGCAAAAGTTGCCGATTACGATAAGATGACCCGTGAATTCAAATTTAAACAAGAAGCTGCCAAAGCAGATTATGAACGTCAGGAAGCAATTTCTTTGGGTCCGATTCGACAAGATATAGGGAAAGCGATGCAGGATTTTGCTAAACAAAAAGGTTATGCACTGATTCTCGATGCAGCCAATCTTGAAAAAACAGGTCTTCTATTGGCATTTGACGAAAAATATAATGTAACCACAGAGTTTATTACATTTTATAATGCCCGTCCGGCTGGAACAGCATCGACTGCCACTCCTAAGTAAATTATTACGCTTCTAATCAACAAACGTTGGGACGAGCTTTCGAGCCGCGTCCGGCGTTTGTGATTTTCTTGAGAAATTCATAAATGACCATTCTTGATTCAGTTGCTATTCAAGAAATACTGCCGCATCGTTATCCGTTTCTATTAGTCGATAAAATAATTGAACTTGAGCCGCGCATTAGAATAGTCGGAATCAAACAAGTTACGATCAACGAATATTTTTTTTGCGGTCATTTTCCTGATACTCCGGTTATGCCCGGTGTTTTGATTATTGAAGCATTGGCACAAGTCGGTGCGATTTTGGCATTACGAGAATTTGATGACCGTGCCAATAAAATTCCGTTTTTTAGCGGAATTGAAAAGGCACGGTTTCGCCGTCCGGTTGTTCCCGGCGACACACTCAACTTAGAAGTTAAGGCGATTCGTATCGGTTCAAAAGTTCAAAAGATGCGCGGCGAAGCAAGAGTAGATGATGTGCTTGTCGCGGAAGCCGAGATTTTGTGCATCATCGGTGATAAAGAAAATAAATAGACAAAAGAAAACGCAATAAACACTTAACCCGACCAGTGTTTTTTTGCGTTTTTTTGCGCCAATTCCAGTATGACATTTATACACGAAAGCTCGATTGTCAGCCCGAATGCAAAAATCGGCTTGGATTGCTATATTGGAGCATTTTCAACTATCGGCGATGAAGTCTTATTAGGCGACGGAGTGCATTTAGAATCTAATATCGTTGTGAACGGAAAAACCTCCATCGGCGATCAAACGCGTATTTTCCCGTTTGTTTCGATTGGTCTTGCTCCACAAGATTTGAAGTATAACGGCGAACCGACCGCTACTGAAATCGGCAAACGCAATCAAATCCGTGAATTTGTTACCATTCATCGCGGCACTATCGGCGGTGGCGGTTTGACCAAAATCGGTGATGACAATTTATTGATGGCTCAATCTCATATCGCACACGATTGCCAAATTGGAAATGAAGTAATAATGGCAAATGCCGCAACATTGGCAGGACACGTCGAAATCGCCGACCGGGCAAGCATCGGTGCTTATTCCGGTATTCATCAATTTTGCCGGATAGGAATCGAAGGTTTTGTCGGCGGCTATTCAGTGGTCGTCAAAGATGCAATGCCCTTTGCCACTATTCAAGGAAATCACGCCAAATGTTATGGCTTAAACCGGGTCGGAATGAAACGTCGCGGTTATTCAAAAGAAGTTATCGGAAAACTTCACCATGCCTTTCACCTTTTACTGTCTTCAAAACTCAATACCAACCAAGCGGTTGAAAAGATTAAAGATGAAATCAATGACTGTTCTGAAGTCGATCTTTTGGTAAATTTTATAGAGACTTCCAAACGCGGCGTGGTCAAATGATCAAAGCAGTTTTTTTTCACTAAAATGTTGTCTGAAAAAGTTTTATTAAAGCTTCTTCTTCCGGTTCGTTATGTTCTTGGATGCGTTTTATCTTGCGTTTCTTCTTTTCAGTAAATTCAAACAAAGTTTTTCCCGATTCATAAGATTTAATGACCGTTGGATGAATATAGGATTTTCGACAAACCGTCGGCGTGTTTCCGAGTTGTTCGGCAACTTTCTTTACCGCTTTAACGATATTTTTCTTTATTAATTTTTCATCTTCCGCCTTGCCCAGTTGGGCAAGTTCCAAAGCGGCAAGAAGGGTTCCGCCCCAAGTGCGAAAGTCTTTTGCTGAAAATTCCGGGGCAATTGCCAGCTTTAAATATTGATTTATATCTTCCGGTTTGATTGGATGTGAATTGCCTTGATCGTCCAAATAGTTGAAGAGCTTACCTTTGCTGCCGATTGATTTCACATTTGACATAATTTCGGCTAATGCATCGTCAACTAAAATTTTTCGGTGCTTTATGTGATGTTTACCCACAAAATTAAAAACCAGTTTGCCTTTTTTTTCTATGTCTAAATGTCGATTTTGTAATGTGGTTATGCCGAATGTTTTATATTGCTTCACGCTTTTTTGTGAACCAACCCGAATATAAAGCGTATTTATCAGACGCGTCATCAAAGCCAAAACTTTTTCGCGCGGCAAGCCTTCGAGTTCGAGATGTTCATTTGTTAGTTTTCTAAATTTGGGGAGATGTTCGCCAAATTTTTCGATTTTAGCAAACTTCTTTTTATCCTGTTTTTCTCTGAATTTTTGAAGATAAATATATTGCACACGCCCGCCGGTATCCATTCCGACTACTTGCATATTACTGTTTTTAGATGGTGAAATCCGAACAAATTTCCACGCCGGAGGTATTACCAAAGATTTGATTCTTTCCAAATCTTGCTCATTTTTTAACAAATTTCCGTTTTTATCTACATAATAAAATTTTTTTGATTTTGAACCTTTCCTTTCCCACCATTTAGCCCTGTTATTTTTATAAACTTTTTCTTTTACTTTTTTAACATCAAAATTCTTCGCTTTTTTCATCATTTATAACCCCTTTTTCGTTCTTAAAAGAAGTTATAACTTTTAATTTAATAATACAAGCAGATAATTTCATACTTTCCCGTAAACATTGACAGTATTGAGTTTATATTTTCTATTTAATTGATAAAAAAAGCAACTTGTTGCAAGTATGAAACATCAAAATAAATGACCAAGGGAGGAAAAAAGATGACAACCAATATGAACCAAAATTTATTTGAAATGAAAGTTGAAAAATGTATTCAAACAAAAAAAGAGATGATTTTATCGCTCTTTAAATCAGGCACAACTGAAATTGAAACAATTTCGGCAATCTCCGGCGCAAAGCCGAGTTATGTCGGTTCAGTATTACAACAAGCGGGATTAATCGATAATTATTTTGATCTTTATACATCCACTGCACTGCCAATGAATGTTTATTCAAAACATTTTCGGGGAAAACTCGGCTTTAAAGATGTCCAAACTGCCGAACGGAGTGTGAATAATTTAGAACAATCCTACAGCTATTTTGCCAATCTGCAAGATCGAGCCGGTCAACATCATACACTTGAAATGGCTCTGACAATGCTTGACCGTGCCCGTTGGACAGGCAAAATTGAAGAAGCCGAAATTTACCGGCGTTGGCTGGTCGGAAAACTTAGTGCGCCGTTAACAAAAATTTCCGATGCACAAAAATTAAAAGTCGTAGAAAATGAAAAGACTTTTGATAAGACGGATCAAATTAAATTAAAATTAGCAGCTTAATTTTTTTATCCGGTTTGTTTCACAGTTGAAACAAAAACTTGCAGATAGTATAATTTACTTTCAGAATATAATACGGGGGAAATTTAATGGGACTGGAATTAGTTGAAAATCCACTTCGACAGCAAGGATTAATTGTCGGACAGGCTACTTTGGAAGATTTTTCTGCAGAAATGAGCCTTCGTCCGAAATATTTATCGGAATATATCGGACAGACAAAGATTGTCAACAACCTGAAGATTTTTTTAAAAGCCGCTTTGCAAAGAAGCGAAGCACTCGATCACGTTTTACTTTTTGGTCCTCCGGGACTTGGTAAAACGAGTTTAGCTGTAATTATTGCCAATGAACTTGGGGCGAATATTAAAAGTGTTCACGCGCCTACCGTTGAAAAATCCGGTGATTTAGCGGCAATTCTTACAAATTTGGAAGAAGGAGATGTGCTTTTTATTGATGAAATTCATCGGCTAAAATCGCAAATCGAGGAGATTCTGTATCCGGCGATGGAAGATTATGTCCTTGATTTAATGATCGGTGAAGGAACGGCGGCACGTTCGATAAAAA
>JANMAA010000223.1:0-6929 GCA_031359215.1 Acidobacteriota bacterium
GTGTAGGGGAAGATCCGGCTTCGGCGGTTTATGTCGATAACAAGATCAAAACGAGCGAAGAATTAGGAATAATTTCAGAACATCGACATCTTTCGGCTGAAACAAATCAAGCGGAATTTCTGGAAGTGATTGACGAACTGAACGAACGCGGCGAGGTTGATGGAATTCTGGTGCAGCTCCCGTTGCCGAAGCAGATCAATGAAAAAGAAATTTTAGAAGCAATCAATCCCGATAAAGATGTTGACGGTTTTCACCCGATAAACGTCGGACGTTTAGCAAGCGGTCAAAATGCACTTACGCCCTGCACACCGGCTGGAATCATTGAACTTTTAAAATATTACGAAATAGAAATCGCCGGTAAACATGCTGTTATCATCGGAAGAAGCAACATCGTCGGCAAACCGATGGCACAGCTACTTTTAAAGGAAAATGCAACGGTTACGATCTGTCATTCGCGGACGCAAAATTTGGCGGACATCTCGAGTCAGGGCGATATTTTGATCGCGGCAATCGGTAAAGCGGGATTTGTCCGCACCGAACATATCAGGCAAGGCGCAACGGTGGTTGATGTCGGAATGAACAATGTGTCGGATACGGAATTTGCGCTTGATTTATTTGACGAAACGGAACTTGAAAAGCGTCTGCGAACCATCGAAAAGCGCGGATTTACGCTGGTCGGCGATGTAAACCCGAAAGAAGCGCACGCAAAAGCCGGTTATTTTACGCCTGTTCCGGGTGGAGTCGGATTATTGACGGTGGCAATGTTGATGAAAAATACTTTGCAAGCCGCGATTCTCCGTCGGTAAGTTTTGGAGTCTGTTTTGTTAAAGAGAATCTAATGATATTTCGGAATTGTCGGATCAATTTCATCAGACCAAGCCGTGATTCCGCCGACCAGATTTTTCAATTCGCCCTTAAAACCGGCGCGTTGCATAGCTTCGATTGCTCTTGCGCTTCTTCCACCTGATTTGCATTGAACGATAGTTTCTTTGGACTCGTCTATTTCATCCATTCGTCGCAAAATCTCGCCGAGTGGAATAAGTTTTGCTCCTTCGATTTTAGCAAAGGCATATTCGTCCGGCTGCCGCACATCGATCAACTGAACATTTTCGCCGGCATCCATTTTTTGTTTTAATTCTTTTACGGTTATTTCCTGCATATTTTTATCTCGCTTGATTGGTGAATAAAGTTTATATCTTTCGTGAGTTTTATGGCAATTGGGGAAGTCGAGAGTTTTGTTAATGCTGATTTAAAAGCAATTAAATTTATCTTCAAGACGTAATAGAATAAAATCGGAAGTTAAAATGATTCTTACTCGAACGGTTAATGAATCTCTGAAAAGAAATCAAAAATTGCCGATTTCCGGTTAATAAAATAGAAATGCCGCCCCAAAAATAAAGTTATGAAAGAAATTTGAAACTACTGATATTAGACAGTTAAGGTTTTGCAACGTAAAATCAAAGTTTCCGATTGGAGTAAAAAAATGAATAAAGCAGGTAAAATCATTTCGATAAATCCATCATACGCGATTCCGGGCGGTGAGGTAATTATCAATTGTGAAGGATTCCAGATTAACGGTTTGGATGTTTACGGTTGTTATTTTGATGGACAGGCGGCGCACATTGTAGCTGCTTCCGAGAGTCGGCTCATAGTTATTGTTCCAGATAATTTTGATACCGCAGAAGTCGAAATCGTTCTTGAAAACGGCGGTGAAAGAAGCGAAACGAAAAATATAACAGTCGGAAAAAAACTAGCCGAAGATTTGCATCTCGTGGCAAATCCGGCGGTTGATCCGAAAGATGATTCTTTAATTTTAACCCGTTCCGGTTCGCGCGGACAACAACTTCCCGTAACCCTTTTCAGGCTCGAAAAGGACGGATTTTTAGATGAAATGTCCGCCGAAATTTTAAATCCGACGGCAATTGCTTTCGATAAAACCGGACAGCTTTATGTTACTGCCAGAGCAGATGGCGAAGTTTGCCGAATAATCAATGATCTGGAAGTTGTTCCTTATGCTTCTGATCTGGGAGTGGCGACGGGATTGGCGTTCGATAACGATGGCGTGATGTTCGTAGGGGATCGAAGCGGGAAAATCTACCGTGTGGATGGTTTCGGAAGCGGGGAAGTGTTCGCGGAAATAGAGCCTTCGGTTTCCGCCTATCATCTTGCCTTTGGATCGGATGGCAAACTTTATGTTACTGCGCCCGGCTTATCCAGTTTTGATTCAATTTACCAAATCGACAAGATTGGCATTGTAAAAACATACTTTCGCGGATTAGGCAGACCACAGGGAATTGCCTTCGATACATCAGGAAACGTCTATGCAGCGGCGTGTTTTCAAGGCAGACACGGCATTGTAAAAATTACTTCCGGCGGTGAAATGGCAGAACTTTTTGTTGCCGGGATGAATGTTGTGGGACTGTGTTTTACACGACATGGAGAAATGATTGCGGCAACCAATGATACGATTTACAGTTTCCCGCTCGGAATCAACGGAACGCTTTTGCCTTAACGATTCATTTCTCCAATTCTTCGCCCAATCGAGAAAAAATGTTTTACGGCACAAAAGCATTTGGAATCGGCTTGTCCTCCGCAATCCCGAATTGTGTAGCACTAAAACCGGCTGTTGTAGCAAGAAAATACCAGATTCCGGTGCTTGGACGGTAAACGGCGATGTCGGCTTTGCCGTCACCGTCATAATCGGCGGCAATTGGTTTGTCTGTGCTGATGCCGAACTGCGTTGCGCTAAATCCTGTAGTTGAATTGAGAAAATACCAGATTCCGGTGTTTGGACGGTAAACGGCGATGTCGGCTTTACCGTCACCATCGTAATCAGCCGCAACCGGAATGTCAGTTGAAATACCGAATTGCGTTGCGCTGAAGCCGGTTGTCGAATTGAGAAAATACCAGACTCCGGTCGCCGGACGATAGACGGCGATGTCGGTTTTACCGTCGCCGTCATAATCTGCCGGAACAATTTTATCCGTGTTAATACCAAACTGCGTTGCGCTGAAACCGGTTGTTGAGTTGAGAAAATACCAGATTCCGGTCGTTGGACGGTAAACTGAAATATCGGCTTTTCCGTCGCCGTCGAAATCAAACAGCGTTTTTCTAAAAGTCGGTGAAGCGGCTTGATTGACGGTAAAGGTCTGTCCGGCAACCGTGATCGTTCCCGTTCGCGCCGCGCCGGAGTTGGCGGCGACGGTAAAAATGACCGTGCCGTTTCCGCTGCCGCTTGCGCCGGAAGTGATCGTGATAAAGGCGTTATTGCTGACGGCGATATAATTACATCCGGCTTGCGCGGTGACGGAAATCGTGGTTCCCGCGCCGCCGCCTGCGCCGATGGTCAGGCTCGTCGGTGAAATCGAATACGCGCAGATGTCGTCGTTAATAATCGTTCCCGTGCCGACTCCGCCGAGAATTGTTCCATTGACCGCGCCGCTTAAATTAACCGTAAAAGTTTCGTTCGGTTCAATCGTCGTATCGCCGTTGACGAGAACAGTTACCGTTTTGCTGATTTCACCCGGCGCGAATGAAAGTGAACCCGAAGCCATTTGATAATCGGTCGGCGAAACTGCCGTGCCGTCTGCCGTTGCGTAATTGACCGTGACGGTTTGCGACGAAGCGGACGAAAGATTGACCGTAAAATTAAACGCGGTCGTGCCGCTGTTGCCTTCGTTCAATGCCACGTTATTGATTCCCAAAAACGTATCGCTTTGAAGCCGCACAATTCTTTGTCGCGGAATACAACTGACGTTGAAAAACCTGCCGCCGACCAAAATTTTGCCGTCCGGCTGGCGCACGACGGCGAGCGGCGAGTTGTCAAAACCTTGAACAGGGCATGATGAATTGAACGGGAAAAAAGAATCGCGTGAACCGTCGGTATTAAAACGGGCGAGTTGGCAGCCCTGACCCATCGGCGCAGTGCAGAAACCGCCGACGGCGATGACTTTGCCGGTCGGTTCGAGAACCATGTCTTGAAGTTGTGAGCCGAGTGCAACGGTCGAATTAAAAGTCGAATCAACCGAACCGTCGAGATTAACCCGCGTCAGCGCATTTCGTGAGCCGGTGTTGCCGGAACTACTTCCGCCGAGCAAAATTTTACCGTCCGATTGCCGCAGAATCGTGTAAACGTAGTCGAGCGAATCGCCCGCGACGAAAAAAGTCGGATCCGGCGAACCGTTTGAATTGAGTCTGACGGCGTTTCTGAATTCGGTTGTGCCAATCGTCAAACTGATATTACCGCCGACGATAATTTTTCCGTCCGGCTGGAGCGCAAACGCATTGACTTGTCCGGTCGTCCCCATTGACAGCATACCGATGGAAAAAGAAGTGTCGAGTGTGCCGTCGGAATTCAGACGTGCGACGATTCTCCTTTCGATCAGCCCGATCATAGTAAAGTCGCCGCCGATCAGAATTTTTCCGTCCGGCTGCACGGCGAGTGCGAAAACATTGCTGTTGATGAGCGGCAGATTGAACGCAGCGTCGAGCGAACCGTTTGAATTCAAACGAATCAATGAATAAATAATGTTACTGATTCTGAAACCGTAGCCGGCGACGAGAATCTTCCCGTCCGGCAGCACGACGATTTTGTAAGGATTAACCAAATCGCTCTGCGAAAACGGCGGCGGCACAAAGCCTGTATCAACCGAACCGTCCGCGTTGAGCCGCGCCAAACCGTTGCGCGGAACACCGGCGACGATATTAAACAAACCGCCGATCAGAATTTTGCCGTCCGGCTGCACGGCAATCGCCGTCAATCTGTCCTGAAAAAATTGAGAAGTAATCACGCCCGCATTGAAACTCAAATCAACATCGCCGGGCGCGGCTTTGACAATTGACGAAAAACAAAAAATTATCGCTAAAAATAAGATAGTCAAATACTTGCATTGGATTATTTCTTTATATTTCATAACTAATTCCTTTTAGAAGTCTTGGTTTTTTATAAATTTCAGGCTTTATGTAAGGTTATTTTAGAATTTCAAATTCTTCTGTGCTTGATTTTTGCCTTCAAATACCAACGCGACAGACATACCAAAAAAAGACTAAATATGTTCCCGGCTTATTTTCCCGTTGATAATTACACGAACATTTTGGCAGACAAAACTGCCGTTGTAATTACCCATCTGTGTAGGGTTAAAGCGAGTGCGGATTTGACAAAGGCAAATTTGATATAAAAATGCAAAATTTGTTATACCAAACTTGCCTTTGCCGCCTCGTTTATTGAAACCGTGTGCCGGTTGCGGTGGAACAACGGTTCGAAGTTACGTTGCCGTTGACATCGAGAATTTGAGTTGCGGCACTATTGGTGAGACTGTTGCCATCCGAACTCAATTGAATTTGTTCCCTCACTATTTGCCTGCCGCCAAATGTGCCGTCGGAGTGGAATAGGAAGAATTGAAAGGCATCAGTGTATTGTCCGTTTGAACTAGAACTCCAGATACCGTAACCGGGACTGCGCGTAGCTGGAGATCTGCCCGTTCCGAAATCGTGCATCGTTCCGCCGCTGACAAATGTCAGAATCGCCTGACCAGTCCCAATTACCGCGCCGGTTTGACAATCGCGCCTCGTCAATTGCAAGTTCCACACACCTTCCAGTCCGCCGATGACTTGTGCGGAAACCGAAATTTGCGCGAAAATTGCCAGCATTAAAAGTGCCAACGCCATCATTCCGATTGTTTTTAACATTGTGTTTTTCATTTTATTTTCCTCTATGTATTTTTAATTTATTTCAGTCGAATCGTTTTAATTGCGGCTGATGAGTGTCATAATGACAAAAAGCGATGCGGTGAATCTTTCGGATTTCCTGAAAGTTTTCTGACTCTTTTCTGAAAAGCATCTATGTCCAACGCGCACACAGAGATATACGAATTCAATAAATTTCGCTTGGACGTTTCCGAGCGAATTTTATGGCGCGACGGGGAACGTGTGCCGCTTTCTGAAAAGGCTTTCGAGACGTTATGCGCTCTCGTCAGGCGCGGAAATCATCTGGTCAGCAAAGACGAATTATTAAATGAAGTCTGGGCGGATGCGATTGTCGAAGAAAACAATCTGGACAAAAACATTTCGATTCTGCGGCAAGTTTTGGGCGAGCGTTCGGGTAAAGGAAAATTCATCGAAACAGTGCGCGGACACGGTTTTCGTTTTGTCGCCGAAGTGTGTGAAATTCAGGACGCGGAGACGCGGAGACGCGGAGACGCGGAGATTTTGGAAGAAAGTTCTGTGTCTGCGGGCGAATCGGATTTGTCAGAACCGCCTGCGGTAGCGGGTGTTTTAACTTCGCAATTTGAGATTTCAGATTCTAAATTCAAAATTTTAAATCAATCCGCTGAAGAATTACCAACCGAAAACCAATCTGAAATTGAACATTTGAAATCTCAAATTCAAAATCAGACATTCGATGATATTCAAGACCAAAAACTAAAAACTAAAAACCAAAAACTAAAAACCAATCGGCTTGCCGCAATTGTCGGCACATTGATTTTCGGCGCAATTTTGCTCGGTTTTTACGTTTGGCGAGGCGGTGAAAATTCCGCCGTTGCCGACGTGCCGATTAGAACGATTGCTGTTTTGCCGTTCAAATCGCTCGGCGCGGAAACGCGAAACGAGGCGTTGGAACTCGGAATGGCGGACACTCTGATTGCTAAACTCGGCGGCGAAGAAATCATCGTGCGTCCGCTCGGTTCGGTCAGTCGTTATGCTAATTTGAATCAAAATTCTTTGAATGCGGGGCGCGAACTCGGTGTCGAAACCGTTTTGGACGGCACGATTCAAACTGCTGACAATCGGATCAGAATCACGGCGCAGCTTTTTCGCGTCAGCGACGGCAAACAGCTTTGGACGGGACAATTCGACGAAAAATTTACGGACATTTTCGCCGTGCAGAATTCGATCTCCGAACGAGTGGCGGCGGCTTTGAAAATCCGACT
>JANMAA010000274.1:0-9651 GCA_031359215.1 Acidobacteriota bacterium
ATTCCGATTGCTTTTCGACTATTACGTGAAAACAAAATACTGAGTAATTTTACTAAACTTAAATCCGATTCTGAAACGAATCGGGGAAAAAAGCTTTATTTAATTCAAAAGCAACTTGAAAAAATTTTGCAGGAAAGCAACTTGAAAATTTCGATTTATGAGTTTCGTGAAACGATTGACCGATATATCGGATTAACATTTGCAAATCAAAACAGTAACGAAAAATCAAGCATAGCAGATAAAAAAAATTTTCGCATCTCGGAAAGCAAGAATGTCGAACTGGCGGCAATTTGTCTTTACCGACGCAACCAAATGCGACTTTCTTTTCATCATACCAAGGCGCGCCAAGGTTTTTTACATTTTATCAATCAGTTATCGGAGTTTGGCGACACCCAAAAAATAGTAAGCAAATTAGCTGTCGAATTTGTTAAAATATTAAATGACGCTGAGGCAAAAACTTTGCTTGAAAAAATGTTTATAAAAACTCAGCAAACGGATAAATATCTTGTCGTCAAACAATTGGAGAAAGATTTATGGAACACAGAAATACACAAACCATTACCTACCAACCAAATCTCGACTCGTTTACAAACTTTGACCGCGACGACGAACTTACGCACCAAAGATTAAACACGCTGCTCGCCATAAATGCTGAAAATGCCCGTGAAAAAACTTTGTTTCAATCAGAACGTGAACGAACGGAAGTGGCGTTAATGCAAAATCCGCTTTCTACCAAACAGGCTTATGCGTGGTTCGGACTGCTTCTCGGAACATTTCCGCCTGCGGCTATATTCACGCGATTTTTGACCAATTCAGGCAGCTTAAACAATGGTGATTTATGGATTCTTGGCGTGATCGCCATTGTTAATGTGATTTCTGCCGTGGTTGGATATTTTTCCGGTAAACTTATAGGTAAAATTGTCGGTGAACTTGAAAAAAATTCTTGGTTAGCAATGTTTTTTGCACTTCCGTTTGTCGGTATTCTCTGGGGAATTTTGTCAGGCGGCGCAGGCGGAAGCATAATTTTTGTTATCGGTGCATTTTTCGGCGCACTTCTCGGCAGTGCCGTCGGAAGCGTTGCGTTACCCGCTTTTACACTTTTCCATCGCTTACTGAAAAAAGGCGATATGATCGATCGCAAACATTTTCTCCCGATGGCTTTCGGTATTACGTTTATCATTTGCGGATTTATATTAGGTTTGTAATTTTCATCGAAAATCTTTATCTTCGCCCTGCAACAAATCTTTAATATTCTTATAATATTTTAGTTACGTTGAAAAAGATAATTTTAATTTTCGTAATTCTTTTATATTCGTTTTCTGCTTTTTCTCATCGGCAATAGCCTAAAATTAAAAGCTGACTAAAAAAATTTGTTAATGGTTAATAGTTAATGGTTAGTTGGAATTATTGCAAACATCGAATAATAATTAACCGTTAGCAAAAATGTTAGTTTTACTCCATCTTTTCGCGCTCTTTTTGTTGGTTTTGCTCGGATTCTATGTTTTCGTGGCAAACCCGCGCAGCCGCGCACACCAAACCTTTGCGGCGTTTATTGCTTTTCTCGCGCTTTGGACGATTAAGGATTTAATCTTTTGGAATTTTCAGACGGAAAATAATTCGTCAAATTGGTGGGCTTCCGCAAGTTTTATTATTGCGCTTTTGATGCAGTGTGCCTTAGCGGTTTTTGCTTGGGTTTTTCCCGAAAATGCACGCACACCGCGCAAACGTGCCGCCGTTCTTTTTGCACCGGGTTTAATTTTGATTCCTGCCGCACTGTTTGGAATGTTGTGGCGTAAAGTAGGATTTCAGGACGGAAAATTTACAATTGACCTCGCTCCGCTTGCTTATACATTTGTCGTTTATGTTTATTTTGTTTTCGGTTACGGGGCAATTGTTTTGTTTCGCAAATATCAAAAATATCGCGGAACACAAAAAGGTCAGCAAGTCGGCGCAATTCTTTGGGCGGTAGCAATAACCGGAATTTTGAAAACCTTGGCGAATATAGTTTTACCGTTTTTCGGCAACTATGAATTTCTGCCGTTCAGTTCGATTTTTGTTCTTCCCGGCGTTTTGATTTATGCTTATGCAATTTCTAATTTCAAACTTTTCTCACTGCAAACCGCGCTCGACCAATTTCGTCTTTTCCCGATCGCTTATAAAATCGCTCTGAGCATCGCGTCGGTAGCGATAATCAGTTTTATCGTTTTTCAAATTCCAATCGTTTATTGGGCGTTTCAAGACGGAATGACGTTTGAGGCGTGGCGCAGATATTTGGTTTTTAGTGTTATTTCCGCGCTTGTCCCAAATCTTTTGCTTGTTCTTTTAATCGTGCGGACATTTTCGCGTCCGCTTCAACGCATCACTTTAGCGGCAGTGCAGGTTACGGAAGGCGAATACGGAACTGAAGTTGATTTGCGAAAAAGCAACGATGAGATCGGACTGTTGGCGGAATCTTTCAACGAAATGAGCCGCAAGATGGCGGACGACATCGAACAATTACGCCAACTAAACGAACAACTTATCCGCACTGAAAAACTTGCCGCGATGGGAACGCTTGCCGCCGGTGTCGCGCACGAAGTAAATAATCCGTTGGCATCGATTTCTTCGCTGATTCAAATGATGCAATCCAAGCAAAATCTGGATGAAGAAACAACCGACAAATTGAAATTGATCTCGACTCAAATCAGCCGTATAACTCAAGTTACGCGGGATATGATGGATTTTGCGCGGGTTCGTCCGGCGGCGAAAGCACTTGTGAATATAAATGCGAGTCTGGAAACGGCTTTGCGTCTTGCAATTTTTGATAAATCATTTCAAAAATTGCAGTTAAAAAAATCTTTTGCGGAAAATCTACCGCCTGTTTTGGCAGATACCGACCAACTACAGCAAGTTTTTCTCAACCTTTTCCTCAATGCCCGCGATGCAATGCCGAACGGCGGCGATCTTATTCTTAAAACTTTGCCGAAGGAAAGCAATATTCAAATCGAAATTGCGGACAACGGCATCGGCATTGACGAAAAAAATATCAAACAAGTTTTCGATCCGTTTTTTACGACCAAACCGACAGGTAAGGGAACAGGTTTAGGGTTAGCAGTTTGTTACGGAATTATCACAGCACACGGCGGACAAATCGAAGTTTCGGAAAACAATGGACACGGAACGAGATTTGTAATTTTGCTTCCTGCGACTTTTTCAAGCTAAGAATCTGTTTAAATTTTTGAAGTTTGCGCTGAAAGCGTATTCAAGAAAGTAGTCGAAGGTAAAACCTCTGGAACATTGAACCCAAGATTCGCGCATTGAAGAGGCACTGAGAAACAATCTTTTCGCACCTGTCCGCGCGGAAATCGGTTCTTCAACAACCAGACGCTTCGAATCCGGCTACTTTCTTTGTGCTGCATTTGCGGCTTAAAACTGAAAATTTAAACAGACTATTAGCAATTCCGAATAATCCTTCAGTCTTTATCGTTCAATTAATATATGGACGAGCCTGAAGCAGAAAGATTCTTCCGTTCATAATTCCCCATTCGATGTCTTGGTCGTTTTTGTTACCGAATGCTTTTTTGACTTTATTGGCGACTGATACCAACTCGCGCACGGTTTTGTCTGATAAAACCCGGCGTTCGGTTGAAACGGGTGTTTCTTTGAGTCCGCCGTTTTCGTCGAAGGTGATGATATTTTCCAGATTTGAACGGGTCAGAACCTGCACCGAATTGGATTTCGGTGTGAACAAAATTTGTTCGGGAACAACCTTTACTTTCGCTTTCGTGCCGCTGTTGTTGACTTGTTCGTTCGGATTCGTGATTTGCAGATTATGTCCCCACGCCGCGCTGATATAAACCGCGCCTTTGTTGTCCGCGTCAAACGGGTCTTTTGTAACCAGCACACCACCGTTATCCATATCTATCGCAAGTTGGATAAAAGCCGACATATAAACGCCGTCGTGTTCGACAAAATTGCGTTCGCGGGCTTCATAAGCGTCAAAATTCCAAAGCGAAGCCCACACGGTTTTGACGGCTTCGATCAATTTATCAGTCTCTTTGACATTAGCAACGCTTGTGTAAAGTCCCGCGCCGTTAAACTTTTGCAAATCTTCCGAATTTGATGAACTGCGAACAAAAACGCCTTTTCCGCCGAGTTCAGTTTTCCATTTTTTGATAATTTCCGCTTTCAAGGTTTCATCAAACGCGCCGTTTTGAATGCTTTTGCGAAATTCTTCAAGTTTTTGACGGCGAACTTTCGGGTTATGGACAAAGTTAATATCATTAGTTAAATCATCAACAACTTTGTTAAAACCGTTGTCGTCCATAAACTTGTCGTAAAAATAAAACGGAATGGAAAAACCGCCCGGAACGGTTGCGCCAAGAATTTTCGCGTTCATCAATTCGCCCAAATTCGCGGCTTTTGCGCCGTAAGCGATGCTGTCTTTGCGGCGCATTTCGCGTAAAGATGCAAGGCGCGTGGTCTTCAAATCCGACGGCGGCGATTTGAAAACTTCGTTGCGAACTTCGGCTTTTTTCTGATATTCATTCAAACAATCGGTCAAGCACGGTTCAACTTTATAATCGGTCAATTTTGTTTCAAATCGAACCCAACGCCCGTCATATTCTTTGAAAAGTTCGGCGGCGTTTTTGATATACGCATTCGGAATTCCCCAACCTTTTGCCAGCAAGTTGATATGCGAAAGCGGCGTTGAAGGTTGCGAGATGATAATGCCTTTGACGGGCGGCAGATTGAGCGGGAATTCGTTCAAGATCAAAATCTCGTTGTAACCGATCTCAACCGTGTCGTCGAGTTTGTCAATAATGTGAATTCTGCCGATTCCTTCTGCTGTGTTCAGCGCGAGGTATGACTGATTTTTGGAAATCTCGTCTGATGAAATGCGGTTGATGTTCAAGTTTTCCGACAATTCATCCTGCCGAATCGAGTTCGGTTTAAATGCAATCGGTTCAAAAAAAGTTTTATTGATTATGTCATAAGTCTGCTTGATTAAATTGGCGGGAACAAGATCGCCTTCCCAAAACTCAAACGTGAATTTCTTAATCGGCGTTTGCCACGCGACCGTGCCGACGATAAAGCGACGGTCATCGCGGATATATGTGTTTTGAAAAAAATCTTCGCCCTTCAAAACCATATAACCGGCGACGAGAAAATCTTTGTGAAAACGGTATTTTTGCGAGTTGACGTAGTAGATTTTATTTTTATCGCGGCGGTCAATAATAAACATCGCGTGCGGCAGAGCATACGGCGTGTTTTGATGATAAACCCGCGCCATCAGGTCAAAATCTTCCTGCGATTTTATCGCGTTGAGTGCACGTTTCGTCGAATCGGGCTTTTTCGACATCACGCCGTTCGGTTCACGCGAAGGTGACGGTTTGCGCGTCAATTGCG
Source organism: Acidobacteriota bacterium (assembly GCA_031359215.1). Taxonomy (GTDB): domain Bacteria; phylum Acidobacteriota; class Blastocatellia; order Pyrinomonadales; family Pyrinomonadaceae. The sequence goes on from JANMAA010000274.1 coordinate 5,389, forward strand.
CCGAAACCGTTAATCCAAAACACAAAACAATTAACAATAAACTAATCTTTTTCATTTTTCTTTTTCACCTGACGGAAGGCGGCGTTCAAATTTGAGCAATTCTTTTAAGTCCATCACTCACTTTTCGCCAATTATTTTACTATAAATATCTTCAAACTTAATTATTTTCGCAAAACATCTTCAATCGCATCGCAAGCGATTTTTGTGCCGTGTTCGGCTTTTACGATGTTGCTTGCCACGCCTGCGTTTGCTTGATAACTTAAATCTCCGAGCAATTGGTGCAACTCTTTGGCAGCAGTTTTCGCCGTGTATTTTTCACGCGAAATTATCCGCGCCACGCCGAGTCTTTCGCATCTGGCGGCGTTGTCCGGCTGATCGTGGCTGAACGGCATAATCAAATGCGGGACTCCGGCGCGAAGCACTTGCGAGGTCGTGCCGACTCCGCCCTGATGCACGACACAAGCCGCTTTTGGAAAAACTTGCGAATACGGCGCGTAATCAAATCCGATAATATTTTTGTCTAAATCTTTTGGACTCTCATTAAAAACTCCGTAAAGCAAAACAGCACGGCGATTCAACATTCGCGCCGCTTTTGCACTAATTTCAAAAAAATCCCGCGCATCCATCACGGCGGCACTTCCTAATGTAAAAACGATCGGTGGTTCGCCATTTTCTAAAAATTCACTCAAATCCGCCGGCATCTTGCCCAAATCCTGCTGTCCGTCATAAAAGCAAAATCCGGTTTGCAAAGTCGGAACGTGCCAGTCGGGTTGCGGTTTGCCGAGAACTTTGGAAAACATTGCCAGATGTAGCAAATCGGAGCATTTCCCTTCAAACAGAGGATTAGGAAACTCGCTTAAACCGAGTTCGCGCCGAAATTTTCGATAAGGCTCAAACCAAGTTTCGACCATTCGACGGACAAGCGCGAAGATTCCACTGTGAAATGTCGCGCCGAGAAAACGAAAATGCCGCAGCCATTGTGCCGTCGGCGGAACAATCGGGTCGTATGCCGACATAAAAGAACCCGGCGCGAGACTCGTCGTTATCCATTTTATCTTCGTTTTTTCGGCAACCGACGCGGCGGCAAAAACTACTTCGCCTGAAATTAAAAGGTCTGCGCCATCAACCGCAGCGGTCAAATCTTCATACATCGGGCGGACATTCGGAATCAAAATCTCTTTGAGCAATTTTTCCGTGCCGGTTTTCGCGTCCATCAATTCGCGGGCAAGGTCTCTGTCATCAGGATTAACGTCAGGGCGCAACGGACGAAATTCAAACCTGAGCGCGTCAATTTTTTCCCGGTAAACCTCCAGTGTGTTGATGATGATCTCGTGTCCGCGCTGCCGCAATTCAATCGCCAAAGCCAGCAACGGATGAAGATCGCCGAGTGATCCGTAAGGTGCGATTACAATTTTCATAGTTTTGTTCTTTGTCCTTTTTCCCTTAACGAAAGGCAAAATTAACTCGTTTCACTTTCGCTTTGTGCTTCCGCCTTACGTTGCTTCATTCTTTCGCTAACCTGAAAACGATAGCTTAAAAAAAAGCAAACCGCGCCAAGCACGCCGGAAACAAACATCGCGTCGGTGTTGTTTCGCCACAAAAAAAAGGCGGCAATTCCCGCCAAAATTACCGCTAAAACTTGAAATAATTTTTCCATTTTTTTACTCGACCTTTATTTCTTCCCGTGCTATTTCTCGTGCTAGTTTTTGATTATGCTTCTTTTTTAAAAGGTAACGTCTCAAAAAGTAAATTGGCAAACCAATTAAAATTAACATCGGAAGCAATGCAATTAATATTGTAACAAAAATGAGAATAACATTGAGTGCCGCGTTAAATCCCGTATTAAAGGCTTGTCCGAGTTGATAGAGAAAACCCGAAGAACTCGTTGAAAAAGCGGTTGGCGATTGAAGTTGGATTTTGATGGTTGAAAGACTTGCCTGATTTTCCAAAAAACGCTTTCTGCCTTCGACTTTTTCAATTTCGCCGCGCACATTGGCGAGTTCGCGCTGAACATTGAGCGCGTCTTCAACCGAATTTGACCGTTTCATTATTTCGAGAAACTGTTCTTCGAGTGCCTTTTTCGTTTTCAACTGCGCTTCGATGTCAATAAATTCTTCCGTTACGTCCTGACCTTTGATGGTTTCGACGATGACGCGGTTTGCCGTTTTGCGAATCTCGTCCAAAGTTTCATTAAACTTCGCGGCAGGAACGCGCAACGTCATTGTAACAATATCTTTTGTCGTCGCTTTGACATCGCTACTGCTTTGCGTTGATTCGATGACAAAACCATCTTTACTTTCAGCAATTGCACTGATTTTTTGCTGTGTTTCTTCCGGCGAATTTGCTTCGAGATTCAATTCGGCGTTGCGGATAATCTTGCGCTCAACCGGAATCGGCGCAGTTTGGCTTTTGTCGGCTTCTTCGAGCGAGATTTTTTGTGCAGTCGGTTCTTCTCGTCCACCGCCGCCACTCGTGTTTGCAACACTAATAGTTTCATTTCTGCTTTCAAAAATCGGTTTAGCTGATACATTACTGTTGTAGCTTGTAGATTCGTTTGCACAACCAGACAAAAATACCAATAACAAAAGGGTAATAAATTTAATTTTCTTCATACATTTTTCTCTTTTCAAAACAAAATCTGATTAAAGAACGATTAAACTTACGGTGCCTTGCGTGCGACTTCTTTAAAACTTTCGCCCGCAAAAATGGCGCGGACGGCACTAAAAATTCGGCGCACGGCGCGAAAGACTTTAGGTGCAAACCAGATGAAGAAAATTACGAAAATCACCAATACAATCGCAATCAAAACAGGCGCAAAAACTGCTAAAAGCGAACCGACAAACGCGATTATGTCTTCGACAATTGATAAAATCCAATTTGAAACAGGTTCGGGCGAAAGATTTGCGCCGGCGCGAAGTGCGGTTTTTGTGCCGTGCGAAGAAAGCGCAAGTCCGCCGCCGAGCAAAGTCGCAATCGTCATCACGGAAGCATCAGTTTGATTGGTCGCCGCATAAGCCATCAATGCGCCTGCCGGAACGCGAATGAATGTATGAACAACGTCCCAAACACTGTCAACATAAGGAATTTTGTCGGCAAAAAACTCTACTGCATACAAAAATCCCGCGATTCCGATAATCCACCAATTATCAAGAGTATCCAAGCCACCGGGCAGATGCGTCAGATTAAATTTTTGCAAAAGCCCGAGAACCGTCACCGTCGCATACAGATTGATGCCCGAAGTCCAAGCCGTGCCGAGTGCCAAACTCAATGTTGAAAACCATTCCATCTTTTTACTCCTCTTTTTTCCCCGTTAAATTAACAGATAAATTAACGAGAACCAAGCGCGTAAAGTTGCGTGTCGGCGTGATAGGTTTTCCAGTCAAACCAATAATCCTTCAAAGCCGTGATCTTCTCTAACTGTTTACCGGCAAGTTCACCGCTGACCGCTTTTCCCGAAAAATCCCAGATGCTTCCTGTTTCAGCATCTACAATTTCGGATGAATCCGGCTTCATCAAAAATTCCAGAGTTTTCCCGTCAACAGTTCTTTCAAAGGCGCGGACGGATTTTTTATCTTCGCCGAGAAGAATAATAATGTCTTCGCCGCCAACTGCATCGAGAATCGGATTTTGTTTCTCGATTGCCGAAAAAGGATAAGCCTTGGCTTTGTCGTTGACAACCAAGCCGACAACAAGAGTTCGCGGTTCAAGCGTATCATCTAATTTTCCGTCAATTTTGATGGGCATTTTCCCGACCTGATTTTCCCAGTCCGCCGATTCGTATTTTTGTTCGGCGAGAATCTTTTCATCGGGACGCAAGACGCGACCGTTCGGATTTTCGCGCTTCCAAATGCCGAACGATAACTCGTCCATTTCGACATTTTCGAGTTTTTGTCCTTTTAATTTTCCCTGAATCGCTTCACCCGAAATCTGCTGCCACCAAGAACCTGTCTCTTCGTCGCGCATTATGAAATTTTGATTATTGATTCCCGCCAGATGAAATTTCAACGTCTGTCCGTTCACGACGGACTGCCACACAATTCCCGTGTGGCAAAGCGTTCAGTAAGTCGCCGTGATCGGCGTTCCGCCAATCACGTCCTGCGCGATATGATGATACGCCATCTGCCGAACCGGAAAAGCAACCGCGTCGCCGTTGATTTTAACCGCCAAAACCATATCGTCGTCCGCTACAAAATCAGTTTCCGAAACCTTCGCAAATTTCGTATTTTCGAGCGAATTAAACATCCATTCAAAATGATTCTGCCG
>JANMAA010000022.1:0-28434 GCA_031359215.1 Acidobacteriota bacterium
GTGGCTCAATAATCATCGGCGATTATCAAAAGATTATGAGCGATTTACCAAAACGAGCGAAACGCTCATTCAGATTGCGATGATTCGTGTAATGCTTCGCCGATTACAACCTTTATGAGTTTTAAAACAGCTTCTTAGAAATATGACGGCTTTCATATCTCGTTTATCCATTTCCGCGAGAATCAAATCCAACCCGTCGAGAATCGTTTCGTCGAATTTTCCCTGCTCCGGTTGAAGCGGCGGTGCGACGCGATTCACGCCATTTATCATTCCCGAACCTTCTGCGCCAGCCATTATCCGTAAATTTGTTACGCCGTTCGCTTTCAAAAAGTCCAATTCTTTCCGCAGACGCTCAATGCCTCGTTTTTTATCTTTTTCCAAACCCAAAAGCGTTCCATACCAATAATTTGTTCCGATGTAATAATATGGTTTATTTTTTACAATGAATTGGTGGTTTTTGACTTCAACGAATGAACTTGATTGAGCAAATAAGTTTGTCGATAACGACACAAAAGTCAGCATTAAAGATAACAGCGCGGTCATTAATAAATTTGTCGGCATCATAAACTAATTCCTTAATAATTTGTTGGCATCATAAACAAATTCCTTAACCTATATAAATTATTGAAATGCGAATCAGCTTGTCGAAGTTATTGCCGTTATAACAAAAGGACTTACATCGCCCATTTGGCGGTCGTTACTTAAACGATGGCAGTAAATTATTAATTGTTCAACTTAATTTCTATGACTGATTCATTTATCAGTAAATTATCATAAGAATTAAGTTTTTTGTAAACTGAATCATAAATAATGGAAAGGTTAGTGTAGAAGAATTTGGTGTCGGAGGCACTGACCAAAAATAAACTTGAACTTCACATAAACCGTTGATACACAGTGGATTAGACTGGTTTATAAAAATTACACGTCGTTTTTTTACGGCTAACGATGGTTTTTCGGGCGAATGCTCCGACAAATTATTATTTTTCTCTTGACATTCACATAAATTCATACTACCTTTTGTATGGTCATACAACAAAGCATTATCAATTAAATTATTTTTAATTCTTATTTACAACAAATTACTTGTTGAAGCTAATAAGGACGGGCAGTTTTTAAAATTAAAATTGTAGGCTTTGGTCCCGTATCAGTTCTAATAACAAGCATTAATACTTGTTAACGTCATTAAAAATTAAAAGTTAAACAAACTTGAAAAATTAAAATTAATTTTAGATAGGAGGAAATTCTATGTGTAAAACAAATCCGTCTATACAAAATGCTTTTTGTGAGGCAGTTCTGCGAAGAAATTTTGTAGTCAACACAGGTATAGTTTTATTGTTTCTAACATCGTTATTTCTGTTTCCGGCTGCAATTTCAGCCCAGACAGGGACAACGGGTCAGATTGCCGGAAGTGTAACTGACCAAAGCGGCGGAGTTATTCCCGGTGCATCAATTACCATTACGCAGGTCGAAACCGGTGCTAAGCGAACAGTTGTAAGCACTGATGACGGCAACTATCGAGCACTGAATTTAGCAATCGGTGTTTATAGTGTTGTCATTACAAAAGCCGGTTACAAGGAAACTTCGGTTTCAAATGTTGTTGTTAATGTTGACAACATAACGCGCCAGGATGTCAGTTTACAAACCGGTGGAGTCAGCGAAGTCGTTAACATTACGGCGGATGCGATTCAGATCGAAACTCAGACCGGCACGGTTGGCGAGGTTGTGTCAGGTGAGCAAGTTCGGGAACTTCCGCTGAACGGACGAAGTTTTACACAGCTTACCCAACTTCAACCCGGAGTTTCGGCAGCAAATAATTTTGACAGCAAAAGTAAAGGTTTGTTTGGCGGCGTAGATTTTTCGGTCAACGGAAACTCGGGACAAAGTAATTTGTTTTTAACCGACGGCGCAAATAATAACGATACGGGTTCGAATAGAACGATTTTGCTTTTTCCTTCGATCGAGGCAATCGCGGAATTTAAGTCACTCCGAAACAGCTATGGACCCGAATACGGACAGGCAGCCGGAGCGATTGTTTCGATTGCGACCCGCGGCGGAAGCAATAATTTTCACGGTAGTGCTTTTTATTTCGGTCGTAATGACAAACTTAATGCAACTGAGTTTTTTGCTAATGCCAATGGGTTAGGCAAAGGTAAGTTGCGTCGAAGCGATTATGGATTTTCGTTGGGCGGACCGATTGTTAAAGATCGTCTGTTTTTCTTTTATTCGCAGGAATGGAATACGGAAATTCGCGGTCAATCGCGTTTTGGTCGAGTTCCGACCGCCGCTGAAAGAACCGGCGATTTGAGAACGGTTAATGGTTGCGGAACCGGTGCTATCGGTAACGGTCGTCCGGGAGAGGGAACAAATATAATTCCGGCATCGCAAATAAGCCCCGCCGGTGTTGCATTGTTAAATATATTTCCTTTGGCTAATCGAACGCCATCCGGTGGAAACTGTAACAACTGGGCATTCAATGCAAATTCGCCGATTAATTTTCGTGAAGAAAACATTAGAATCGATTACAACATAACTTCAAAAAATAAAATATTTGCACGATATACCCAAGATGATTGGTCAAATAAAGCCCCGATCCTGGTTGGGAATTTGTGGGGTGACGACGCGTTTCCTACTATTGAAGGAAGTTGGACGCAGCCATCAAAACAAGCCGCAGTGAAATTGACCACGCAACTTGGAGGAACAGCGATAAATGATGTTCAATTCTCCTATTCGGCTAACCGCATCATTATTACAAATGGTAGCGGTGGGGACATAAACAGTGCAATTAACACGGCAATTCCGGGATTCTTCCCTACTTCTGGCAAAGTAAATGGTCTAAATCGTCCGCATCCTGTTTTCTGGGGTGGTATCGCACCATTTAATTCCAATAATGATCCGAATCTATGGACACAACAACCATTTAAAAACTCTCTTGATATTTATACGCTTAGGGATGATGCTTCGGTGGTTACAGGAAATCATACTTTTAAGATGGGTTTTCTGTTTGATACTGCCGCTAAAAATGAAGATTCCGGACCAAACAACGAGGCAGTTCAATTCTGGGGACCTTGTTGTGCAAATAACTCCGGTAATGCCTTGGCAGATGTTTTAACCAGAGGTTCGCTTTTTGGTTTTAATGAAACCAATACTCAGCCGGTTGGTCAAAACAGATATAAGAATCTCGAATTCTATCTTGGAGACACTTGGAAAGTTAAACCAAATTTAACTTTGGAATTAGGTGCCAGATACTCTTTGCTGTTTGAACCGACTGACAAGCGCGATAGAATCAGCGGATTTTTGCCTTCGGCTTATAATCCGGCAAGACCGGCAAGCGATCCGTGTAACGGTTTGGTCGTGCCGAAAGGCACCAATCCCTGTGCGGGAATAGCCGGTGCCAGTACTCCGGTTCAATTTTCAAATCGCTCGTTGAGAGAAAATAATTACAAGAATCTGGCACCGCGTTTGGGTGTTGCCTGGGACGTTTTCTCTGATGGGAAAACTGCAGTCAGAGGCGGATTTGGATTGTTCTACCTTCGTGAAAGAACAAGTCCGTATTTTGCGGCGTTAACTACGAATTCACCTTTTGCTAATACTATAAGCGGTCAGCGCACATTAGACGGAACAGTATTTGACGGTCTTTCAGCCGCATCAGCCGGTTCGCCGAGATTTGGATTAAGCCCTGAAGCGGCAACTCCGTATTCGATGCAGTTCAATTTTTCAGTCGGTCGCCAATTATGGAAAGACAGTGTGTTGGAAGTAGGTTACGTCGGCAATCGTTCACGAAAACAACTGACGCACAACGATGTCAATCAAGTTAGTGAATCAAACCGGAAGGCTGCCGCTTTTGCTGGAAGTGGTAATGCAGTTAATGCTTTACGTCCTTATAGCAATTACGGTTCGATCTATCAGTTTGAAAGAAACGGGAGAGGCAATTACGATTCGCTGCAAGTATTGTTCAGAACCAAGTTCACGAAGAATTCGCAGTTACAAGCTGCCTATACTTTTTCGAGATCGCTCGCTGATTTCGGGTTGAATGATTCGAGTGGTGGAAGCAGTGATTTTGCAGTTTTGGATCGAAATCGTCGTTCGCTGGATTTCGCCGAGTCCGATATTAACCGTCCGCATATTTTTGTAGCGAATTTTATCTACAATTTGCCGACGTTCAAGGATTCAAATGCGTTCGTCAGAAATATTGTTGGAGGATGGGAAGTAGCATCAATTATCCAAGTCTCGAGTGGAACATCACTGACACCGCGATTATTTGCGACCGGTATCAACAATCTTCAGGCGGGAATCAGCGGAACCGGAACAGCAGTTGCTAATCAAAGACCAATTCGGGTTGAAAGTGAACCATGTACTATTAATGGCACAGCGGGGCGTTTCTTGAATCCAAGAGCCTTTACTTTGATTGGGTATAAAATCGGAGAATCGAATGTCCAACGAACAACCTGTTCAGGACCTCCGTCCAAGAATGTGGATTTGTCTTTCTACAAAAACTTTTCACCTTCTTGGCTGACGAGTAGTCCTCTTGGCGAAGGGGCAAGAATTCAGTTCCGCTTTGAAATGTTCAATGCATTCAATACTACTCAGTATAGAGGAGATAGTCTACAGACAACTTTCTATAATGGGAGTGTTGGTTGCGGAGTTAATCCATGTAGTCCTACGAATAACACAATTACTTCCGCAGGCTCTGCAGGCGATTTTGGAGTCGCCGGCAGAACCAAAGGAGCTCGTGAAATTCAGTATGCGCTAAAGCTATACTTCTAGACTTTGGTTGCTAAATTTTGGCAAGGAGATAAATGTCTAAAGCATTTACCTTCTTGCCATTTTTATTTTGTGTTATAATTTTTCTTAACCTTGTAATTCAATTAAAACAAGTCTTTTATTCGTTATGTCTGCAAAAGTATTGATTTTTATTTTACTGATTTCAGCATTAAATATTGATGCTCAAAAGACAATTACGAAAAATGCCAATCAGACTTTACCGAATCAAAATTCCCAAACAAACACCGACGAACTAGCCAAACATTTAAGCGCGGCGGAAACTTATCAGATTTCGGGTGATTTGGTTAATGCTGCCGTTGAAAACCAAGCAATTGTCGGAATCGCACTTCAAAGAATCGGAAATACTGCCATCGAAGAAGGCGATTACGCGGACGCAGTTAAAATTCTCAAACAAGCAATAACTTATCTCGATGATGCGCCGAATCGGACAAATCTGGCAATTGCCTATTTGGGCTCGAATCAACTCGACAACGCGGCGGAAGAAGCTCAAAAAGCGATTGCCATAGATGCAAAATATTCAGGCGCACACTACATTTTAGGAAATATTTATTTCACCAAAGAAGATTACAAATCGGCACTTCCCGAACTCGAAAAAGTTCTTTTGCTTGCCCCGGATTTTGATGCGGCGCGTGCGCTTGGGCTGACATATTTGAATTTGAAACAGCCTGAACGGGCGAAACTTTTGTTTGAGGAAATGCTCTCGTCAATCGGCAAAGACACGCCTGATCTGCACGTCGTTTTCGGTCAGGCTTATGAGCAGACAAATTATCCGCGCGAAGCCGAACGCGAATTTAAACGCGCTCTGGCAATCAATCCGAAACATCCGCGAGCGAGTTTTTTTCTCGGTTATGTGATTTTGCAGCACGGCGGAAGTGACCGTCTAAATGAAGCAGGTTCAGCGTTTGAAGAAGAATTAAAACTTTCGCCCGACGAATTTTACGCGAATTTCTTTGCGGGAGTCGTCGCTTCGTCAACCGGCGAACACAAAAAAGCCGTCGGTCATTTTGAAAAAGCGATCAAAGCCAATCCGCAGAGAAGTGCGGCGCATTTATTTCTCGGACAATCGCAACTGGAGTTAAATGATTTGCCTTCAGCGGAAAAAAATTTGCGGCAGGCAATTGTTTTGTCAAAAACGGACGCAGCAGATAATTTTGAAGCGCGGCGAACACATTTTTTACTTGGTCGTTTATTAATTAAAACGAACCGCAAAGAAGAAGGCGAAAAGGAACTCGCCAAAGCGCGTGAATTGCAGGAACAATCAATCAATTCGGCGCGTGACGAAATCAGTCAAATATTGGGGCAAGTTGTCGGAAAAACTAAAGAAACGAACGGCGGAGATAATTGGGCAGACCAATTAAAGCCGACTTTGCTGCCGGAAAGAATTGCACAGATCAAGAAAATCAAACCGTATTTAAGCGAAATTTTAGCGCAGGCGTTTCACAATCTCGGCGTGATCGCCGTGCAAAATAATGAACCTGATAATGCCCTCGAAAATTTCGCGTCCGCGTCCGAATGGAAGACTGATTTTCCGGGGTTGAATAGAAATTGGGGAATCGTCGCGTTTCGGAGCGGACTATACGACAAAGCGATTATGCCGCTCGAAAGACATTTGAAAGCAAATCCGACCGACAATTTAATCAGGCAGATACTCGGCGCGAGTTATTACTTTACGAAAAATTTTACAAAAAGCGTTGAAACGCTGAAACCGCTGGAAACAGTTTTGACAAGCGATGCCGAACTCGCTTATTTTTACGGAATTTCACTGATTCAATTAAAACGAAATCAGGAAGCAATCCCGATTTTTAATAAACTGGCGGCGATTTCGCAAAAATCTCCTGACGCACTGTTTTATGCCGCGCAGGGATTTATGATTTTGGGTGATTATGCGCGAGCCGTTAAGGAATTTCGCACCGTCATCGCGCTTGCGCCGAACACGGCAAAGGCGAGTTATTTTATCGGGCAGAGCTTGATTCGACTGAACCGTTACGACGAAGCAGAAAGCGCGTTTACGACGGAACTTGCGCTTGATCCGAACGATGTCTTGTCGAAATATCATCTTGCACTGACGCTGATCGAGCGAAAAATCGAGCCGGAAAAAGCGATTGCAATTTTAGAGGAAACGATTAATTTGAAGTCAGATTATGCTGACGCGCATTACCAACTCGGCAAAATTTATTTGGAGAAAGGTGAAACGCAAAAAGCGGTCGAACAACTCGAAGCCGCCGTTTCAGCCGACGCGAACAAAGATTTTATCCATTATCAATTGAGCATCGCCTACCGTAAAATGTCGCGCAAGGAAGATGCCGACCGCGAATTAAAACGCTATCAGGAACTAAAAGCCGCAATCCGCAAAATTGATGCGCCGATAGGAAATAAATAAAAACTAAAGACCGGAGCGCAGGCTGCCAGCCTGCATGAGCGTTTGCTTCGGACGCGAACAAGAGCTAGCAACTCAAATGTTAAAGAGAAAATTGAGGTCACAAATTCATTCAAAATTGTCGAATGACAAACGCTTTTTCGCGCAAAAAAAAACTGCGCTCATGCAGGCTGACAGCCTGCGCTCCAGTCTTTGCATCAGTCTTTACGATCCGATTTTTATTCAATACGCGAAAATTTGTCTGGTAATTATTTGTTTTGCAATGTCTGTCGCGGCGCAAAATACACTCGTGCGTTTCGAAAAAAGCATCGAAGCGGGACAAATTTCGGCGGTCGAAAAAGATTTGTTTAATTATGTAATTGCGAATCCGAAGGACGCAAAAGGTTTTGCACTTCTCGCAAAACTGCGGCTCAAGCAAAGTCGCTTGAACGAAGCAAAATCGCTGGCAAATAAGGCTTTGACGCTTGATTCAACATTGATTTCTGCCAAATTCACGCTCGCTGAAACATATTTACAATTTGGCGAAATCGAACAGTCGCACAATATCTTAGACGGAATTTCAGCAAGCGAAGTATCAGCCGATTCGATTCGTTTGAATATTTCGCAACTTTACGCGCAAACAGGCGATTGCGTAAAAGCATTAGTTTTAGCTGACAAATTAACGCTCAAAATCAAAAATAGCGAGGCGTTACCGCTTCGTGCAAGCTGTTATTTAGAATCGAACGACAAGAAAAACTTCGCGCCGTTGATTGCGTCGGCAAAACTTTTGGCAAAGCAAAATCCGCCGGTTGCTGTGAAATTTGCCGAAGTTTTAAGTAATGCCACGATGCACAAAGAAACGTCTGGATTGCTGCGTTTAGTCATTGTTGCCGCGCCGAAAAATACCGACGCTTTACTGCTTTTGGCGAAGTCGGAAATTTATTTGAAGGATTATTCCAACGCCAATATTCACCTCGCACAAGCCGAAAAAATTGAGCCGAATTCAGGCAAACTGTTTTTTGTTAAAGCATTTCTTGAAAGTGAGCAAGGAAAATCGGCACAGTCTTTGGAATTATTGGAAAAGTCTTTAGCTGTAAACCCGAATAACCCCGAATTTTTAGCGCAATTTATCGTCACGGCGATGCGAGCAAATCAATCGGGAAAAGCTGTTCGCGCCGCTGAAACCTTATTAAATTTGCAACCTGAAAATCTCGAATATTTATATCTTTACGGCGCGGCTTCATTGCAAAGTAACAATTTAAAGGTAGCGGAAACTTCGCTTACAAAATTTCTCGAAGCTCGACCAAATGATTCACGCGGTTGCGTTGCCTTGGGATTAACTTTCGCGGCACAGTCCGATAAAATGATGGAAGCGCGAAGCCAAATGCAGAAATGCCTAGCGATGAATCCGAATGATTATGAAGCCGCATATCAACTCGGGTTGTCTTATAAAGCGCAGGGTGAAACGGCAAAAGCCGTTGAATATTTTGAGCAAACTATAAATCTTGCGCCAAATAATGCGTCGGCATTACGCGATTTAGGCGCGGTTTATTTGCAATCTGGCGCAGAAACGCAGGCGCGAAATGTGTTGGAAAAAGCTGTTTCAATAAACCCGAACGATGCAGATACACACTTTCAACTCAGCCGTTTATACAATCTGACGGGCGAACGTGAGTTGGCGAAAAAGCATTTGGAAATATTCCAAAAGTTGAAGAATCCCAAAAAAGACGGAATGTGATTTTTTATAGTCACAAAGCAAGAAACTTGATCCATTCATTTTTCTAGAACAATCATAAAGATATCATTTTCACGGACATTAATTTCTTGTGAAAAACTTTGTTTTGATTTAATTGAAATTTGTGAAGTTTCCACAGGCTTTCCGTTATTTTTTTCGCCTAAATCTCTAACTTGTTCGCGTGTCAGGTTTTGCGGTGAACCAAGTTTTAGAAAACTCGTGTAAACATCATTAACTTGATAACCGATCTGATAAATATTCATTCGATAATTTCCCGCCGGAATGTTGGAAATATTTATCTTTACTTTACCGAAATTTTTCGCCGGTAAATCTTTTTTATAAAAAATCCGATTACTTTCTTTCGTGATCGGCGGATTAGAATTCCACAGTAAAACTTGCACACCATTTTTAATGCGAGTTGTCCAACTACCTGTATCGTTTGATCTTAGCCCTTCATCACCGAGCCGGTTTAAGAATTGATAAGCATAGAATGAAGGTTTTTTAAGACCTTGAAAATTCATCATTCCAAAACCGCCGTGAAACGCCTTCGGAACTGTTCCGCTTTCCTCAAAAATATCGGTAAAAACCCAATAAGACATCGAGTCGATCAAGCCTTCTGAGCCTTTCAATTTCGACAAAATATAGGGGGCTGAAATATACGAATCGTGAACCGGATCACGCGGCGAATAAGACGAACTCCATTCGGTATAAGGAAGCGGTAAATTCGGCATCGCGGAAGATTTTATTTGTTTATTTACTTCCTTAACTCCGCCGATAATTGCGTTTGGGGTTGTATCGAGAAAAAGTTTTTGCACGCCGTTTTCGTCCAGTCCGATCCCACTTACTCCGTAATCGTGGGTTGTTATAAAATCGAGCGAAACCTTATTTTTGTTGGCAAAATCAATCGTTTCGGTGATCCAGCCGCGTCCGGCGGTGGCAGATCCGCCGATGCGATATGCGGGCGAAACACTTTTGACGGCTCTGGCTGTATATTCAAACATTTTGAATGTATTCGGCTTGAGTTCCCGAAAAGAAAAAGTCGAGATTCGGTTCGTTCCAAACTTCAAAATACCATTGTTTTACTTCTTTTTCGCCGTAGCGTTCCGTCCAATGTTTGGTTAAAGCGGTAATGAGTTTTTCCCATTTATCGTAATCTTTCGGCGGCGAAATATTACCTTTCCACCGGAAAATAGTTTTGTTGTTGCTTTTCAATTTATCGGGCATAAATGCAAATTCGACAAAAGGTTTCATCCCGATATTCAAAATCGAATCAAAAAGTGCGTCAACATACTGAAAATTATAAATGGCGTTACCATTCTTATCTTCGTCGTAAATACCCATTTCGTCGTGCAGAATTCAGTGAAAACGGATGTATCTGAAGCCGCATTCACGCCGGGCAACTGCCAGATCGCGTTGCCAATCCGCCCGTAAACCCTCGGCTGCCCGACCTGCTCCGACAACTTCGCGGTAAAACCTGTCGGTTTTTCCTTTGACCTGAGTAAAATCAGCGGAAATAGTGCGCTTCGGCTCGTTTTGGGGAAAGACTGAAATTGTGGCTAAAATCACAGCCAAAGCGCATTTTGTAATTGATGAAAGCATTTGTTTCAAGGTGTTTTGATGAGAAAATTATCAATAAAATACGAGGTTGTCGCGCCTGCGGATTCGACGTAAATCAACAAATTATTGTCAGTTGTCGTCGCCATATATTCGCCCGAAATAGTAACCCAATCGCCGTCTGTAACAGGCGTTAATTTTGAAACTTCAACATAAGTCGGTTCACCTTTCGGCGGCGTTTGCTTGACTGTTAATTTTAGCGAATCGTTCGGCTGACCTTTTAATAATTTTGCCGAAACTGAAATCAAATAAGTTCGCCCTTTAAAGATCAGCGGTGAAATATCCAACGCCAACGCATTCCACGGAGCAGTTCGTCCGGTTACTTTCAAACTTTGACTGCCCGACGCATTTGAACTGAACATTTGCACGCCTTCACCATTAGCAAACCAGTTTTGCGCCGTCATATCTTCAAAATCATTCAGCAAAAGCGTGCCTTTCTGCGCCGGCGTATCATCACCTGCTAATTCTATTTTGAAATCGTCAATCGAATATGCTGTGTTCGGACGCAATGCTTCGACATACAGCAGCAAATATAGATCGCCGCCCGAAGGCTTAAATTTACCCGAAAATGTCGTCCATTCATTAGCGGTCGCCTTCGTGATTCCGACATCGGTGAATATTGTGTCGCCGCGCTGCATCGTCATCTTAATCTGGTCAGTAGCTTCGTCTTTAGCTAATTTAACGGAAACTGTAAATTTGTAAGTATTTGCCGCCGAAAGTGTTTTCGTTAAGTTTAACTGTGCGCCTTGCCAGTTTGCGGAGCGTCCCGATATTTTCAAACTTTTTGTTCCGGTCAAAGCCTGCGCTTTGTCACTTTTGATCGAAACCCGGTCGCCGCGAGCTTCCCACTTCTGTGTTCCATTTTCAAAATCACTCGAATAGACCGCATCCGACTGCGCCAAAACCGGCACAAACGTCAAAAAAGTAAATACAAAAGCAAAGTAAACATTTTTATAGAATTCCATAATTTTTCTCCATCCAAAATCAAAGTTTCCAGATATTTATAGTAACTTTCACAACTTTTGTAAAGTCATACAACAAAGCTAATCAATCAGGATGAAAATAAAAACGAAATTTGTTAAGATTAGGGCATTTTCTGACGTAACCAATTCCAAATTTCAAGCATCAGAAGGACTGTTAAATATCAGTATCCAAATGAAATTTTTAAAATTTTTTACCGCAATAATTTTTACTTCGATAATTTGCAACCAAATCATTTTGGCGCAAAACGATGTTTGTAAAGACCGTAAGATTCCACAACTGACCGATATTTATTCTAAAACGGGCATCAAATTCATCCACACGTCTGCGCCTGAAAAAAAATATATCGTCGAATCAATGAGCGGCGGCGTTTTGCTGGTTGATTTCGACCGCGACGGATTTTTGGACGTTTATTTTACCAACGCGCCGACGGTCGAGATGGCTTTGAAAAACGAGAAGTCGAAAAGTCTGCTTTATCGCAACAAAGGCGACGGCACTTTTACGGACGTAACCGACAAAGCCGGAGTCGGTTTTCCGGGTTACGCGATGGGCGGCGCGGTCGGCGACTTCAATAACGACGGCTTTCCCGACCTTTATATCACCTGTCTCGGCGGCAATGTTTTGTATAAAAATAACGGCGACGGGACGTTTACGGATGTCACAAAATTGGCGAAAGTGTCCGACGGTCGCTGGTCAACCGGCGCGACTTTCAGCGATTATGACGGCGACGGACTTCTCGATATTTTCGTCGCCAACTACGTTGATTTCAAACTCAACGATCTGCCTGGTTTCGGTTCGCTGCCGACTTGTAAATTTCGCGGCGTTGATGTCCAATGCGGTCCGCGCGGCTTGAAAGGCGCGGGCGACAGCCTGTTTCACAATAACGGTGACGGCACTTTTACCGAAGTTTCAAAACAACTCGGACTTGACGATCCGCAGGGATTTTACGGAATGCAGCCGGTTTTTGCAGATTTCGGCGGCAGCGGCAAACCCGATATTTACGTCGCTAACGATTCGACTCCGAACTTTTTTTACCACAACGACGGCAAAGGAAAATTCTCCGACGAAGGCTTGATTTCCGGCACGGCGGTCAGCGGCGATGGTTCCGAGCAAGGTTCGATGGGCGTTGCCGTCGGCGACTATCTGCACACGGGAAACCCGGCGATTTATGTGACGAATTTCGTTGACGAATACAACACGCTCTACCGTAACAACGGGAATTACGATTTCACGGACGTTTCATTTACGGCAAAAGTCGCGCAAGCCACGCGCCCGTATGTCGGATGGGGAACTGGATTTTTCGATTTGGACAATGATTCGTGGCTTGATTTATTTGTTGTCAACGGACACGTTTATCCGCAGATGGATCAGATTTCATCGGGCGCGAAATACAGACAAGGCAAAATTTTATTCATCAATCAGGGCGACACGACTTTCTGTAACGCAACGACGCAGGGCGGCGCGGTTTTGTCCGAACTCCGAGTGTCACGCGGTGCAGCATTCGGCGATTTGGATAACGACGGAAACATAGATATTATCGTCGAAGATTTGGACAGTTCGCCGATGATTTTGAAAAATGAAGGCGATAAATCGAATCATTGGATAACTTTGGAACTCGGCGCGAAAGTCGGAAACCCATTGGCAATCGGCGCACGAATCAAAGTCACTACGGGAAAAACCGTCCAAACCGAAGAAATCAGAAGCGGCACGAGTTACCTTTCGCAAAACGATCTGCGCGTCCATTTCGGACTCGGCAAAGCGACGAAAGTTGATTCAATCGAAATTCGCTGGAATTCGGGCAAAGTCGAAACGATCAAAGATGTCGCGGCGGATAAATTTTATGCGATTTTGGAAGGTGAAGGGTTAGTCGGCGTTGAGAAAATTAGACCGAAAATGAAGAAGTAAGATACTCCAGTCCTAACTTTTAATAATAATGCGGATTTTATTTACAACAATTTTAATTTTCACGTTGCAAATTGCTTCATTTGCACAAAAATCCGCAATTACATTTAAGGACGTTTCAGCCGACAGCGGAATGAATGTTTCGCACATTTCGACGGCGGAAAATCGTTATATTATCGAATCAATGTCGGGCGGCGCGGTGGTTTTTGACTGTGATAACGATGGTTTTTTGGACATTGCGACAATCAACGGTTCGTCGGTCGAGAATTTCAAAAAAGGCGGCGATTTGTTCGTCACGCTTTATCGTCAAATTGACGGCATGAAAACCGTTACGCCGAAGTTTGAAAATGTTACGAGCGAGGCAAATCTGACGCGCAAAGGTTGGGGAATGGGCGTGACGGCGGTTGATTTCGACGGCGACGGCATACTCGATTTATTGGCGACCGGATTTAACGGCAACGCCGTTTATCGCGGCAAAGGCGGCTGTAAATTTGAAGACGTAACCGAAAAATCAGGCTTGAAAGGAATCGGGTTTCAGACCGGCGCGGCTTGGGCGGATTACGACCGGGACGGCGATTTAGATGTTTTTGTGCCGGGTTATGTCGCGCTCGACTTAAATGATTTGCCGGTTTTCGGAAGTTCGAAAACTTGTTCGTATAAAGGCATCCGCGTCCAATGCGGTCCGCGCGGTCTGCCGGGTGAGCGCGATTATTTTTATCGCAATAAAGGCGATGGCACGTTTGAAGAAATCGCTGAAAAGATCGGTGTTGCGGACAAGGATAAATACTTCGGTTTGGGCGTGACGTTTGCCGATTACGACAACGACGGTTGGCTCGATTTATATGTTGCTGACGATAGTTCGCCGAATTATTTGTATAAAAATAACCGCGACGGCACGTTTTCCGATGTCAGTTTTGAAACCGGAACAAGCTACAGCGGCGCGGGCGAAGAGCAGGGTTCGATGGGTGTAAGCATTGCCGATTACGATAACGACGGCGATTTAGATATTTTCGTTACGAACTTTGAAAGCGAACAAAATACGCTTTATCAAAATCTCGGCACGAAAGGATTTCTCGACATTTCCGCCGAAACGGGACTTGCTCAACCTTCAAAACCTTTTGTCGGTTGGGGAACTTCTTTGACTGATTTTGACAACGACGGATTTTTGGATTTATTAGTCGTCAACGGTCACGTCTATCCGCAAATGGAACTTGTAAAAAGTGAGTCGGTCGCCGGATTTCGACAAAAACTTTTGCTTGAGCGAAACTTGGGCAACGGCAAATTTGAAGACATTACAAAACAATCCGGCTTGCAAAACTTGCCGTTGTTTTCCAGACGCGGCGCGGCTTTCGGTGATTTGAACAACGACGGTTTGATTGATGTCGTTATCACGAATTTAGGTGACAAACCGACTGTTTTATTGAATACCTCTGAAGATAAGAATCAAAAAATTATCTTTAAACTCTTTCAAGTCGGCAAAAATAAAGACGCAATCGGTTCGCGCATAGCTTTAAAAACCGACAAACGCTCGATGATTCGTGAAGTTCAGGCTGGCAGCAGTTATTTGTCGCAAAACGATTTTCGGCTTCATTTCGGACTCGGCAGCCGCGAAAAAATCGAATCCGTCGAAGTCCGTTGGAGTGACGGCAAAGTCGAGAAAATTTCCGGCGTTCAACCGAACCGAATTAACACGGTTACGCAGGGAAAAGATTCGGTTATTTTGACAAATTTTCGATAAATCGGGTTGTCTAAAAAGACTTTTGTTGATTCATACAACAAAGTTTTATAGAATAGTAAGAAAATATTTATTATTAATTTAGATTCTTAAAATTCCAGCTATCTGAGGTTAGTAAAATGAAAAAAATTGTGATTTCAATTATGTTCATAGTTATCGCGGCTATGTTTTCAATTGTCTTTGCACAAAGAGAAACACCAGCCGGAGCCGGCGATAAAAATTTGGGAGCGGATGATCTTAAGACACGCTCCATTGAAATCGACCGTATAAAACAAGAGGCTTTAAAAAGCGATGCTGCTGATTTTGCCCCGATTAATACGGCAATGAAGTCTAAATTTCCGCAAATTAAAGAAGATTATGAAAGTATTCAAATTTCAGAAGCGGCGATTATCAAAGCATATACAACGGGAAAAACAATAGATTACAGTCTTATCGAAACATCAGCGAATTCAATAAATAGAAATGCCAAGCGGCTTGATGAAAATCTTTTTGCAGTTTCAAAAACAGAAAGGAATGAGGGAAAAAAGCTGAAAAAAGAGGGAAAGCCGAAAAAAATCAGAGATATAATTATTGAATTAGACAACGCAATCGGTGATTTTTTATCAAGTAAAATCTTTGGAAATATTAAATTAATCGAGGCGGAAGTTGCGATTAAAACCCGCACTGATTTGCAAAGAGTTATGCAATTAAGTGAGGAATTAGCAAACGAAGCAAAAAAAATGTAGTAAAATCTGATAGAATTGAGCAAATTTGGAGGTAATTAGAGATGAAACTAATCATTTTTGGGGCATTTAACTTTCTACTATTTGCATTGCCAAGTGTTTTTGCTCAAATTCCAAATCCCGTAGCTGACATTGAAATCCGTGATGGCAGTTCCATCAGAAGGCGTTCATTGGAACTTGAACGAGTTAAACGCGAATCTAACACGACATATCCAACCGAATCTGCGGAAGAACAACGAATCAAATTTGCACAAGTAAAAGAAGATTTTGAAAGTATCCAAAAATTGCAAACCGAAATTATTAAGGCTTATACTACCGGCAAAAGTATAAATTACGAAAAGATTCACGATTCAGCCGCAGAAATTACAACTAAAGCCCGTCGGCTTGATGAAAATTTGTTTGATTCAAGACAAAATCAAAAAGTAAAAGATGTTAAAAATATCAGACCAAAAAGCATCCGGGATTTAATAATCGAATTGGATAATTCGATAGGAAAATTTATTAGCAGTCCGATTTTTAAAAATACTAAGATAGTTGATCTCGAAATTTCGGCACAAACGCGGATTGATTTGGAAAAACTTTTAGTATTGAGCGAAATACTTTCAAAAGAAGCCGGAAAAATGAAATAGCCAAACAATATTTTTGAGTATTTTTTTTCTATGCGAAACAAATTCCCGCATTTTTTCAATTTATGACAAAGAAAGTTCGTTGGGGAATTTTGGGCGCGGCAAAGATTGCCATAAAAGATGTAATTCCCGCTATGCAATCAGGTCAAAATTGTGAAATTCACGCGATTGCATCAAGAAAATCGGATAAAGCTCAAAAAGTCGCCGACAAATTTAAGATTCCAAAATTTTACGGTTCTTACGAAGAATTGCTCGCGGATTCTGAAATCGAGGCGGTTTATGTTCCTTTGCCGAATCATCTGCATCTGGAATGGACAATCAAAGCTGCAATGGCTGGAAAACACGTTTTGTGTGAAAAACCGATCGGGTTAAATGCCGCAGAAGTTCGGCAAATGATCGAAGTCAGAAATCGAACGGGCGTAAAAATTCAGGAAGCCTTTATGGTGCGAACTCATCCGCAATGGCTTGCTGTCCGCGATTTGATAAAATCGGGACGAATCGGCGATTTACAGACGATAACGGGATTTTTTAGCTATTTCAATGACGATAAATCGAACATCCGCAACAAAATCGAAACAGGCGGCGGTGCGTTATTGGACATCGGTTGTTACTGCATAAATATTTCGCGTTTCATTTTTGAAACCGAACCGCAAAAAGTTTCGGGTTTTATCGAAAGAGATTCGGAAACCGGCATTGATAAAACGACTTCGGCAATACTCGATTTTCCACAGGGACAAGCAACATTTACCTGCTCAACCCAACTTATACCGTATCAAAGAATGCAATTTTTCGGCACGAAAGGGAGAATCGAAGTTGAAATTCCGTTTAATATTCCGCCCGACTCACCGACTCGAATACTTATTGATGACGGTTCGGATTTATATGGGAGAAATATTGAAACGATAGAGTTTGAAGCGGCGAATAAATTTAAGATTCAGGGTGATCTATTTTCCCGATCTATCCTCGAAAACACCGAACAATCCGTTGCTCTGGAAGATTCTTTCAAAAATATGGCGGTTATTGATGCTGTTTTTCGCTCGGCGGAAACCGGAAACCGGGAAACTCCACAGAGTTTATAACTTCGATTCAAGTTCTAATATTTTTACCTTTATCAAAGAAATTTGTCCGGTATGACTCGAATTGTGGTAAAGAATGTGAGCAAAAACCATAAATGAGACGATTATTTGATTCTGTTATAAAGTATTTAGAAAAAAGTTCTTCAGCATCTATGATATAGATTATTTCGCCTCAATAGTAATGTAAGTTTTTCCTCTGTAAAGGCGTATTCCTTTGGCATCACTCATCATCATTAAGGGTCTCGGACGTTTTATTTCGGCATCATTAAATGTTTTAACCGAAAGAATTTCTTTACTGCTCAAGTCGAAAATATTGATTTTATTGTCTTTGGCAAACCCGAAACCGTAGGCTCCTACATTTAATGTTTTTCCGCCGATGTTAATTGGTGAATCGGTGATAAAAAAACCTTCGTATTTACCGCTGATTTCAGTCGAATAACCCGATGTGTCAACAAGTCCCACGATAATATAGCGGTTTTCGCCGATTTTTGCCGCCGCCGAATTTCTTATTTGGGTATCGGCGGATTGTCCTGCAAAATAGAAACTCGTCGGCACGATGCGTTTCAGACTATCGCCTGTCAAAATCTCGGTTCTAATTTGAGCATTGATTGTCAGATTCGATAAACAAACGATTGAAATAAATAAAACTGACAACAAACTCGACTTTTTTCTTGATGTTTTCATTTTACTCTTTTGATCAACGGTTAGAATTAAATTTTTTAATTTAAAGTTCGGTTAGTAGATAAATTTTAGCATTTAAATTTAAAAATAATTTTTTGTTAGGCAAGGAAACATATTATTTTCCTTGAAGAATTTACAAGTTTAAAATAGAATATGTTTATCAGTTTTACAAACAAATCTTTTCTTTAACGTAAACAACAAATGAAAATTAAAACCCTGCTTATATTGTCCGCGTTTATTTTTAACATCTTTTGTCTGCCACTACAACAAAGTATTGCTCAAACGACTGACGATTTTCCGAATAGCCAAACTTATTTCGAGAAAACAGCGCAAAGACCAAAGTTAAAAGATTATTCAAGTCAAATTAAAGCATTAATGGCGAAAATGACTTTGGAAGAAAAAGTCGGGCAGATGACCCAACTCGAGATCGGACAAATCACTTCGGGTGGCGATTCGAATATTCAGATTGATCCGGCAAAATTGCAAAAAGCGGTTGTTGATTATAAAGTCGGCTCGATTTTGAATGTTAACGGACACGCGCTTTCAGTTGATAAATGGCACGAAATTATCGGGGCGATCCAGAATTCGGCGATGAAGAATCGGTTAAAAATTCCGGTAATTTACGGAATTGACTCGATTCACGGAGCAAATTATGTGAAAGGCGCGACGCTTTTTCCGCAAGAAATCGGGATGGCGGCTTCGTGGAATCCGGCGTTAATGCAGAAAGCTGCGGAAATTACGGCGATGGAAACTCGTGCGGCGGCAATTCCGTGGAGTTTTTCACCTGTTTTGGATATTGGTCGGCAACCGCTTTGGGCGCGATTTTGGGAAACCTTCGGCGAAGACCCGTATTTGGCAAAAGTGATGGGCGCGTCGTTTATTCGCGGACTTGAAGGAAATGATGTGAGCAATGATAAAAACGTCGCGTCGAGTTTGAAACATTATATGGGTTATAGTTTTCCGCTCAACGGACGTGACCGAACATCGTCGTGGATTCCTGAAAACTATTTGCGCGAGTATTTTCTGCCGACGTTTGACGCGGCTGTCAAATCGGGCGGGCGGACGGTGATGGTAAATTCGGCGGAAATAAACGGGGTTCCGGGACATATTAACAAATATCTTTTGACCGACGTTTTGAAAAACGAACTCGGTTTCGACGGTTTTATCATTTCCGATTGGCAGGACATTCAAAAACTGGTTACACAATGGAAGGTTGCGGCAGACGAAAAAGAAGCGACGATGATGGCGATAAATGCCGGAATTGATATGAGTATGGTGCCGTATAGTTATACTTTTTCGGATAATTTGATTGCTCTCGTTAAGGAGAAAAAAGTTCCGATGACGCGGATCGATGATGCAGTCAGGCGTATTTTGAGAGTTAAATTCCAACTCGGTTTGTTTGAAAATCCGATGCCGAATCCGTCAGTCAAAAATAATTTCGGCAAACCCGAATATGCAGAAGTCAGTCTGGAAGCAGCGCGTGAAACGATGACTTTGTTGAAGAACGATGGCAATATGTTGCCTTTGTCAAAAAACAAACAAGTTCTCGTTACAGGACCGACAGCAGATTCTTTGATTTCCTTAAATAATGGCTGGACTTGGGTTTGGCAAGGCTCCGAACAGTCGCTTTACCCGACCGATAAAATGACGATTCAGCAGGCGATTGAAGCGAAAATCGGCAAAAAGAATTTTGACTTCGTGCAGGGAACACGCCTGACGCGACCACCGAATTCTCCGGCAAACACAACGCCGACAATGACCGACGAAGAAGTTAATGTCAAAAAAGCGGTTGAAAAAGCGAAAGAATCAGATGTTGTTGTTTTGTGTTTGGGCGAAGGTTCTTACACGGAAACGCCGGGAAATTTAACTGATTTGACTCTGCCCGAAACACAGTTAAAATTTGCCGAAGCGATTATCGCTACCGGCAAACCTGTCGTTCTCGTGTTGGTCGAAGGTCGTCCGCGTGTCATCAGCCGAATTGCCGACAAAGTTTCAGGGATTTTGATGGCATACAATCCGAGTAATGAAGGCGGACGCGCCGTTGCCGACGTTATTTTCGGAGATTATAATCCGAACGGAAAATTGCCGTTCACTTATCCGCGTTCGACAAATAATTATTTAACTTACGACCACAAGTCATTTGAGATTGAGGAAACATCATTCGGTAATGTTGCTAATAATCCGCAGTTTGAATTCGGGACAGGTTTGAGTTACACGACATATTCATACAGCAATCTGAAATTATCATCGAATTCGATCCCGATGAACGGCGAAGTTTCGGTTAGCGTTGACGTTAAAAATACGGGTGCAAGAGCCGGAAAAGAAACTGTAATTCTTTATCTGCGCGACGAAGTGGCAACAATTTCACCGAACGGCAAGCGTGTCAAACGATTTGCGAAAATTTATCTCGACGCGGGACAGAGCAAAACTTTGACGTTCAAACTGAATAAAGGAGATTTGCAATTTATCGGCACGAATAATAAACCGATGGTCGAAGCAGGCGATTTTACCGTAATGGTCGGCAATTTGAAACAGACTTTCGCGCTCAGGTAATATTCGGTTTCGCGTTCAGAGTTCAAAATTTAGTTTGCCGTTTCAGCCGGCGAAGCGCGGCTGAAACATACGCTTAAGGAGTGAGTTCTGGACAAAAGTAATAAAATTTTCAATGAAAAAAATAACACTCTTATTTTTGATTTTCGCGTTCGCCGCAAACAATATTTTCGCGCAAACGCTCGCGCAGAAACGCGCCGCGACGATGAAAACCGGGATGAATGTTTCGTATCTCGACAATTGGTGGCTCGGCTCGAAAGATAAACATTTTTCAGATTTCGCCAAGCCTGAAGAAGCGGCAAAGCGTGAAAAAATGTTTGCCGATATTGCGAAAGCCGGATTTAAAACCGTCCGCCTTCCGATCTGTTTCAGTGCGTGGATGCAGATCAAACAGCCGTATGATTGGGACAATCAGAAGGCTCTCGGAATGGCTGATAATTTCGTCAAATGGGCGTTGGTAAATGATCTGAAAGTCATCATTGATCTTCATCACACAGAATTCGACCGTTCTATCGAAGGCGCGGACAATCCCGAACGCATCGTCAATCTGTGGGTGAAAATCGCCGAACGATTTAAAAACACCGATCCCGAAAAAGTGTTTTTTGAACTCCGCAACGAACCGCACGACATTACGCCCGAAGCGTGGCGTTGGCAAGCCGAACAGATCATCAGATACGTCCGCGAAATCGCGCCGAAACACACTCTGATCGTCGGCTTTACCGAATGGAATTCGCGCAAAGCACTCGTCGAATCGAAACCGTTTGCCGATGAAAATATTATCTACAATTTTCATTATTACGACCCGTTTTTGTTTACGCATCAGGGCGCGACTTGGGCAGGTGTCGGCGGCATCGAAGAGATCAAATTTTTACCGTTTCCGGCAAACGATCAGAAAATAAAAACGCCCGACAAAGCTAAAGGACAGTGGACGGAAGGTTTGATCAAATCTTACCGCGAAGATTCAAAAGCGGAAAAAATGTTCAAAGATTTAAAGGCGGCAAAAGATTGGTCGGTGAAAAATAACGTGCCGATTTTCCTCGGCGAATTCGGCTCGTTCGGTCAAAACACCAATCTTGAAGACCGCTGCCGTCACGCCGAAACCGTTTATTCCGCTCTCGGCAAACTCGACATTCCGAACGCCTGGTGGGAATGGGACGGCGGTTTTAATATGTTCGACAAAGGCACGACGAAAATCGCCGATTGTATGCGAAAAGCGATTGATAGTTTTAATGCAAAATGAATTTGAGCGACTGGAACGCAAGCGGCTCGCTTGCCTGAGTGCGAAAGCGCGAAAACAGCGTTTACATTGAAATCCAGTTGAATAAAATCAACCGACGTTAGCGTTTTTCAAATGCTAACAAGCGAGTCGCTTGCGCTCCAGTCTTAAAATTATGAAAGCAAATTTCACCAAATCTATTTTTATCACCGCGTTAATACTTTCGACGGTTTTTTTAATTTCCGCGCAGGATTTTCAAAAAGAACGACGCAATCTGATGCCTGTTCCGGCAAATGTGAATTGGAAAAGCGGCAGATTAATGTTGACGAAAACTTTCAATGCAGCGGTCAGGGGCAAAACCGATCAGCGTTTGAAAGATTATATTTACCGTGCGATGCGCCGGCTCGAAGGTCGAACGGTGATGCCGTTTTCGCGTGATGTCTCGGAAAATAACGACAGCGCACAGCTTTTGATCGAAACGAATTCGACGGGAAACGCGATTCCGCAACTCGGCGACGATGAATCTTACAAACTCGAAATTGGCAACAATCAGGCGAAAATTTCCGCGCCGAATGCGGTCGGCGCAATGCGCGGACTCGAAACTTTTTTGCAGCTTTTGGAAGGCGATCAAAGCGGATTTTATTTTCCCGCCGTTTCGATTGACGATAAGCCGCGTTTCGCGTGGCGCGGTTTGATGATTGATTCGGCGCGTCATTTTCAGCCGCTCGAAGTTATTAAAAGAAATCTCGACGGAATGGCGGCGGTCAAATTAAATGTTCTGCACTGGCATTTAACGGAAGATCAGGGCTTTCGCGTCGAAACGAAAAAATTTCCCGAACTTTATCTGCAAGGTTCGGACGGAAACTTTTACACGCAGGACGAGATTCGAGGAATTATCAAATACGCCGCAGACCGCGGAATCCGCGTGATGCCCGAATTCGATATGCCCGGACACGCGACCGCGTGGCTCGTTTCGCATCCCGAAATCGGCAGCGGCGCGGATGGGCAAGCCTACAAAATCGAACGCGACCCGGGAATTTTCGATCCGACACTCGACCCGACGAATGAGAAAACTTACAAACTGCTCGAAGTATTTTTTACGGAAATGGCGCAGCTTTTTCCCGACAAATATCTGCACATCGGCGGCGACGAAAATGAGGGCAAACAGTGGAAAGCGAACGCCAAAATTCAAGCCTTTATGAAAGAAAAAGGCTTTAAAACGCAGGACGATCTGCAACAGTATTTCAATAAACGAATCTTAAAATTTATCGAAAAAAACGGCAAAATTATGATGGGTTGGGACGAAATTTTTCAGCCCAAAATTCCGAAAAATATCGTCATCCAATCGTGGCGCGGACAGGAATCACTCGCCAAAGTCGCGCGTCAGGGCAATCAGGGAATTCTTTCAAACGGTTATTATATTGATCTGATGTTTCCCGCATCACAGCATTATATTGTTGATCCGCTGCCCGCAAATACGACGCTGACGGCGGACGAACAGAAACGAATTTTGGGCGGCGAAGCGACGATGTGGAGCGAATGGGTTTCGCCCGAAACGATCGATTCGCGCATCTGGTCGCGGATGCCTGCCATCGCCGAAAGATTCTGGTCGCCGCGTGAAATCAACGACATTGAAGATATGTATCGAAGGCTCGATGTCGTCAGCTTTCAACTCGAAGAATCGGGTTTGACGCACCGCAAAAATCCGACGATGTTACTGCGTCGCCTTGCTGACAATCAGGATATTTCCGCTCTGCAAACTTTAGTTTCAGTGATTGAACCCGTCAAAGGATATATGCGTTATCAGGTTCGCAAACAGAATATGCTCGATCCTTTGACCGGATTAATTGATGCGGCAAACACCGACGCGAAAGGTGCGAGAGAATTTAACAGATTGGTCGCCGCCAAAAATTTTACGGCTGATGCGGCGCGGATGAAAATGATTTTTCAGAAATGGCGCGACGATGGAATGTCTTTGCAAAAAACAATCGAAAACGCGCCCGCACTTGCGGAAGCAAATCAGTTGGCGGTTGATCTGCAAATCTTAGGCAACATCGGTTTGGAAACCATTGCGTTGATGGAAACGGGCAAAACGTCGAGCGCGGAATGGCGCGATGCGAAATTAAAAAGTCTGGCGGAAATTGCCAAACAAAAAGCCGCGCTCGAATTTCAGGTTGTCGAAGCGATGAAAGTTTTGGTCAATGCGACGGCTAACTGACCGGAGCGAGAGGCGGCTCACTTGCCGGAGCGCGAAAGCGTGAAAAAAGTCTTCGGTTATTTTCAAGTTGAGTTTAAATAAACGTCGTTTGCGTCCTTGCGAACGCAGGCAAGCGAGCCGCCTCTCGTTCCAGTCTTAAAAAAGTTATGAATAAACAGGTTGTCGCAGGCATAGACATCGGCGGAACGAAGATCGCCGTCGCGCTCGAAACGATTGACGGCGAGCGCGTCGCGTCGCGTCGTCTGCCGACCGAAACCGCGCTCGGACCTGTAAAGATTGCCGAAAATATTTCGTCGGTGATCGAAGAAATGCTCGGCGAAAGTGATGCGAAATTGGCGGCAATCGGTATCGGGTGTCCGGGACCGATCGATGTCGAACGCGGTCTGGCGTTGTCGCCGACAAACTTGCCCGACTGGATCGATTTCCCGCTGGTCGAAAAATTTAAAAATCGTTTCGGCGTTCCGATCGCTTTCGATAATGACGCGAACGCCGCCGCGCTCGGCGAATATTTTTACGGCGCGGGCAAAGGTTTTAATGAGATATTTTACGTGACGATCTCGACCGGCATCGGCGGCGCACTCGTCTGCGGCGGACAAATCCGGCACGGTGTCGGCGGTAATGCGGGCGAGGTCGGACATACCATCGTCAAACCCGACGGCAGACGTTGTTTATGCGGCGCGCACGGCTGTCTCGAAACTATCGCTTCGGGCTTGAGCATCGCCCGTCGGATGAAGGAAAAACTCGCCGAAAATAATGGCGGAAACATTGAAAACTATTCGCACATCACGGCACAAACGGTTGTCGAAGCCGTCGAAAAAACGGACGAAATTGCGCTCGAAATCTGGCGGGAAACGATCAAATTTTTAGCAATCGGCATCGGCAATGCGATCACACTGACTGCGCCGGAAGCCGTAATTATCGGCGGCGGTGTTTCGTCAGCAGGCGAACTTCTGCTCGAACCTTTGCGTCGTGAACTGGCTAAAAATGTGATGATGCTGCCGGTCGAAAAAGTCAAAATTTTAAGAGCATCGCTCGGCGGCGAAAGCGGTCTGTGCGGCGCATTATTTTTAGCGCGTCGCTCACTGCGGCAAATACAAAAAAATGTCTGAACAAAAAAATAAATTTACACGCAGGAAATTTCTAACCGTCGGCGGCATCGGTGCTGCGGGAATTTTCTTGTCCAAATCTTTAAAATCATCAGCACAAAAAATGTTCAAACATTCAAAAGAAATGCTGCTCTACGTCGGCACATATACGCAGAAGGGAAGCGAGGGAATTTACGTCTATAAATTCAATCAGGAAACGGGAAATCTGAGCAAACTCTACACGGTAAAAAATGTCGTCGAGCCGTCATATCTGACGATTGAAAAGGGCAGAAAATTTCTCTACGCCGTCAATGAAACCGAAGAATACGAAGGCAAAAAATCAGGTGCGGTGAGCGCGTTTGCCATTGACCAAAAAACGGGCGATCTGAAATTTTTGAACAAAGTTGCGAGTCTCGGCGGTGCGCCGTGTTTTATCACTGTGTCGGAAAATAAAAAATTCGTCCTTGTCGCTAATTATCTCGGCGGCAATGTCGCAGTTTTCCCGATCAATGATGACGGTTCACTCGGCGCGTCAATTGACTTACGGCAAAACGTCGGCACGGGACCGAACAAAGACAGACAGGAAGCGGCGCACGCGCATTCGATCACGCTCGACGAAAAAAGTCGTTTCGCCGTCGCGTGCGATCTCGGCGCGGATAAAATTTTTATTTACCAATTCGATGAAAAGAACGGCAAATTAAAAGCCAATCCGAATCAGCCGTTTTATCAAGCCAAAGCGGGCGCGGGACCAAGACATTTTGCGTTTCACAAAAACGGCAAACTTGCCTTTGCTATCAATGAACTCGATATGACAATTTCCGCGCTCGAATACGACGACAAAAAAGGAACGCTGAAAGAAATACAAACCGTTTCGACGCTGCCTGCCGATGCTTCGCGCAAAGGTGCGACGTGCGCCGATCTGCATATTTCGCCGGACGGGAAATTTATTTACGGCTCGACGCGCGGACACAACAGCCTGACGGTTTTTAAAATTGACGAAAAAAACGGCAAACTCGAATTCGTTCAGAACATTTCGACGGGCGGCAAAACGCCGCGCAATTTCACTATCGCGCCGAACGGAAAATTTTTGCTCGCGGCAAATCAAAGTTCCGATTCGATCATCGTTTTCAGCATTGACGAAGAAACGGGAAAACTGACGCAGACCGAAAACAAAGCGACGGTTTCGATGCCCGTCTGTCTGAAATTGATTCCCGCTTTTTAGTAAAAAATAAAAAATTATGAATAGAAGAATTCAAAACATTTCGATTCTGCTTTTGGTTTTTGCAGCCTTGTTTTGCGATTCGACCTTCGCGCAGGCGCAGGTCGTTTATCGAAAACTCGCGTTTAAAGACGAATTCAATAAATCTGCCAATGCGCCAGTTGATTCGTCGAAATGGACGGCGGAAATCGGCGGCGGCGGTTGGGGCAATCAGGAACTGGAATATTATACGAATTCGGTCGAAAACGCTTATCACGATGGCAACGGTTCGCTCGTGATTAAAGCGATCAAATTAACGCAGCCATCGAATCTGACTTGCTGGTATGGTCCGTGTCAATACACTTCCGCAAGACTGATTACGAAGGGAAAATTCGATCAAAAATACGGGCGTTTCGAGGCGCGAATCAAGATTCCGCGCGGGCAAGGGATGTGGGGCGCATTCTGGCTTTTGGGCAACAACATTGATACGGTCGGTTGGGCGACGTGCGGCGAAATGGACATTATGGAAAACATCGGGCGCGAACCGAATATCGTTCACGGCACGATTCACGGTCCAGGCTACAACGGCGCAAACGGCATCAGTTCATCATACAGTCTGGCAAATAACGCCGCTTTTGCCGATGATTTTCACGTCTATAAAACCGAATGGAGCGAGAATTTGATTCAGTTTTATGTGGACGGCAGCCTGTATAAAACGATTCGCCCTAGCGACATTCCGCAGGGCGCACAATGGGTTTACGATCACCCGTTTTTTATGATTTTAAATTTCGCCGTCGGCGGTCCGTGGGGCGGCGTTCCCGATAATACTTCGGTCTTTCCTAATACGATGGTGATTGATTATGTGCGCGTTTATAAAAGGTAAATTATGAAAAATCTTTTATTTTTATTAGTCCTGACTTTTTCGTCAATCGCCGGTGCAAATGCACATATGAAAACGGAAATTTCGTTAAATTCAAATTGGAAATTCCGAGAAGTGAGTAAAACCGAATGGCTGCCCGCAACCGTTCCGGGATGCGTTCACACCGATTTATTGACGAATAAAAAGATCGAAGACCCGTATTACCGCGACAACGAAAAATCACAGCAGTGGATCGGCAAAACCGATTGGGAATATGAAACGAAATTTGATGTTTCCGCCGAAATGCTGAAGCGGCAGAATATCGAAATCGTCTTTCAGGGTTTGGATACTTATGCGGATGTTTCGCTGAATAATTACCCGATATTAAAAGCCGATAATATGTTCCGAACGTGGCGCGTTGATGTCAAAAATTCTTTGAAACAGGGCGAAAATATTTTGCGGATAAAATTTCGCTCGCCAATCAATGAAGTTTTGCCGCGAATGGCAAAACTCAATTACGAACTTCCGGCAAGCAACGATCAGGGCGAGAAAACTTCGCCTTACACGCGCAAAGCTCCGTATCAATTCGGCTGGGATTGGGGACCGCGATTCGTCACGAGCGGCATTTGGAAACCTGTTAATTTACAAGTCTGGGATGATGCGCGAATCGAAGATTTGGATATTAAACAGAATAAAATAACTAAAGAAAAAGCCGAAATAACAGCCGCCGTTGAAATCGTTACGGCGAAAGCGGTCGAAGCGAAAATTGTAATTTACGATGAGAAAGGATTGGACAGGGCTGATTGGATAGTCAAACTCACACCGGGTGTGAAAACATATCCGCTTAATTTTGCAATCGAGAACCCGAAACTGTGGTTTCCAATCGGACTCGGTGAACAAACGCTTTATAATTTCAAAGCCAAACTTTTGATTAACGATAAATCCGTTGACGAACAGACAAAACGCACAGGTTTACGAACGCTCGAACTTCGTCAAAAACCGGACGAAAACGGTATCAGTTTTGAATTTGTCGTCAACGGAATTCCTGTTTTCGGTCGCGGCGCGAATTGGATTCCGGCTGATATTTTCCCGACGCGC
>JANMAA010000014.1:0-3399 GCA_031359215.1 Acidobacteriota bacterium
GGCTACGACATTTTGACGCGCAACGAGGACGAGTTTTCATTTGCCGACCGGATGAAATGGGAAGTGATGAAGCGCACGTTCTCAAAAATGCCGCGTGTCGCGCGTCGAAAAATGCTCCACGCGATTCCCGCGCAATACGAACTTATCGGCTGTTTTGCGGGCGAAACCGAGAAGGTTCACGAAAAAATTCTCGAACTGAACTACCGCCAATACGAAATTCCCGTCAAAGGTCAATGCGACATTTTGATTTCGGGCATCCCCGACATTTCGCCGTATAACGTATATTCCGCGCTCAACCCGATTCTCGTGCAGGTGATGGCTCTCGGCTATCATTTCAATATGTATCGCAACAAGCCCTTATTGCGAAAAGGCGGCGTGATGATCATTACGCATCCGTGTTTCGACGAATTCGATCCGAAATTTCACCCGTCGTATATCGAATTTTTCCACCGATTATTGCCCGAATCACGCGATGCATTCTATCTGCGCGAAAAATACGAACGCGAATTCGCCGAAAATCCCGCTTACATCGAAATGTATCGGCGCGGCAACGCCTATCACGGCGCACACGCCTTTTTTATGTGGTATTGGGGCGAAAACGGTCGCCAACACGTCGGCAAAGTAATCGTCGCCGGCGCAGAAAACGCCCACGTTCCCGCGATGTTAGGTTGGGAACGCGCCGACAATCTGACTGAAGCGATTGCGATGGCGCGTTCGTATCAGGGCAGAAACGCGGAGATTACGATGCTGCATCAGCCAATTATCGGGCTATGTAATGTAAGCGATTAAAATGATTGAGATTGAATTAAGCCAAACTAAAAAATCAATTTGTGAGTGTTGTAATAAAGAAACCACCAGCCTCACGCGATTTGTTCATAAGGGTAAAGAAGCTTTTGCCATCTATTATGCCGTGTTTTCGGAAAGTCACGTTGAAGACGGCGTAATTGGAATTATAAGTCTTGGAGATTGGGAAAACGACGAAGTTCCTTCGAGCCGTGTTGCTTTTGCTTTTAGATTATGACAGGACGAAAATAATCATAACGTAACGATTACCGATGCAAATGAGTCGCCTTGGCGCAACAGTAGAATTATCGGTAAGAAATTAACTAGAAAGGAAGCGTTAAGCCATCCATGGATTGAAGACGTTTTTCATATAACTGACCACATAGTTATTGATGATGACGAAGTTAAAGCATTTCTTAAAAGCGAAACTATTCATTAAAATTTTGATTTATATGATGAGACTACAATGCTCCATCATTCGATTATCAGGCTTTGTAATGTGTCAGACTAGGTTTATACGTGCGGAATACGTATAATAATTTTATGCAAAAGAAATTAACAATCACGATTGACGAGCGCGTTTATGAAGGTCTGCAAACGGTTGTCGGGCGCGGCAAAATCAGCCAGTTTATTGAGGTTTTGGTGCGTCCGCACGTTTTGAATCAAAGTCTGGAAGCAGGTTATCAGGAAATGGCGAATGACGAAGCGCGTGAAAAAGAAGCGTTAGAATGGTCGGAAGCGACAATTGGAGACGTGAATAATGAAACGTGGTGAAGTCTGGTGGGTGGATTTCGAGCCGTCAGTCGGCGGCGAAATGAAAAAACAGCGTCCCGCCGTAATCTTGAGCAACGATGTTGCCAACAAATATCTCAACCGCGTCCAAGTCGTGCCGCTGACCAGCCAAATTGACAAACTTTATCCGAGCGAGGCTTATGTCCAATTTGGCGGCAAACAGGCGAAAGCCTTAGCCGATCAACTGACGACTGTGAGCAAATTGCGATTGATGAACAAAGCGGGACATTTATCAAAAGCCGATGTCGAGCAGGTCGAAAGAGCCGTCAGAACGCAGCTTGATTTATAAAAAATCACGATGCTTTATCAGCCATTGTGTGATGTGAACGATTAAACTTGACCAAATTGGTAAAGAATTATGTCCAAAAAATACTTTATTGCGATTGGATTGAGCATTTTGTTTTTGGCGACTGTTTCGGGTTTTGCCCAAAATCTCAAATTGCCCTACAAAGATGTCGGCGCGTGTCCGTTTGAATGCTGCACTTATAGAGATTGGTTCGCAAGGAAACCGATTTCAGTTCTTAAAACTATGAATTCGGCTTCACCGATTGCGTTCAAACTCAAAAAAGGCGAGAAGGTCAAAGGCTTAACCGGAGTCGTCATTACATCAGTCGCCGGAAAGATGAAAGTGTTAAAAAGTCAGACGTTTGAAAACTCCAAAGTGAGGGTAAAGAAAGGCGACACGCTGCTGATTCTGACATATCTGGGCGAAGGCTTTTATCGTTTTTGGCACAACGGAAAGTTTTTTGAAGAAAGTGCCGACATTGCCGGAACAAAGGTTTTGAGCCAGCCGAAATCGGTTTGGTGGGTAAAAATCAAAAATCAAAAAGGTCAGATCGGCTGGACAATCTCAGACGGCAGTTTTGATAATCAGGATCAATGCGGATAGTTCAATGAACAAAGATTCGATGTCGTGCAATTATTCAGCGAAATTTTCCGCGATTCAAAATTCTTTAAACGCAAAATCAGCTTTATTGATTGTGGCGAATAAAAAAATATGTCGTTCAAAAATAAAAATAAGGGAAAACTCAAAAAGTTCAGCTTGTATGAAAAGCGCGACAAGTTGACGGAAGCGGCTTTTTTGATCGAGGGCGAAAGGTTTGACGAGGCGATTGAATTTTTGGAAGAGGCGATTAAAAAGTATCCGAAAGAGACGCAGTTTTGGGAGTGTTTGGCTTTTGCGGCGAGCGAATCGGGCGAGGTCGTGACGATGCAGAAAGCCTTTGCCGAATTGACGAAAATGAAGCCGAATGATGCGGAAGTTCGGCTCGGTCTGGCGACTTCGTATGCGTTGGAAAACCGCGTCGCGCTGGCGCATCAGATTTATCGGGAAATAGCCGTTCGTTTTCCGAATGATGAACAGATCGGCGACGTTTATCAGGCGATTGAGGCGACCGAAAAGGAACTGCAAAGGATATTCGTCGAATACGGTTTGCCTTTTGATGACGCGGGATTGGAAATCGCCTGCAAACACGAAAAAGTGCAGGTTTTCATGAATCAACATAAGTTTGACGAAGCCGTTGCGCTCGCCCGTCAATTACTTTTAGAAAAGCCCGATTTTGTTCCCGCGCTGAATAATTTGAGTTTGATTTTGTATATGAACGGCGAGGTCGCAGAAGCCTTGGCGACCGCCGAAAAGGTTTTGGAAACGAAACCCGATAATTTTCACGCGCTCGCTAATTTGGTCAGGTTTTCGGTTTTTCTCGGCAGAGAGGACGAAGCGCGAAAATTTGCCGAGATTTTGAAAAAAACCGGAAGCGCGAACCCCGATCTATTCGTCAAAAAAATCGAGGCGTTTTCCTTTTTGGGCGATGACGCGGCGGT
>JANMAA010000023.1:0-34495 GCA_031359215.1 Acidobacteriota bacterium
GTGGCTCAATAATCATCGGCGATTATCAAAAGATTATGAGCGATTTACCAAAACGAGCGAAACGCTCATTCAGATTGCGATGATTCGTGTAATGCTTCGCCGATTACAACCTTTATGAGTTTTAAAACAGCTTCTTAGAAACAAAAGTATCTTTTCATAACTTTGTCGCTTCTCTGTAAATATCTTAGCTACTTTCGCAGTTTTTGATTTAACCCGTGAAACGGGCTTCGGCATTTCTCCTTTTCAAACCCGCGCTCACGCACGAGGCTTTATGCCGACACCCGTTTCACGGGTTAAATCAAAAATTCGATAAATATGAATTAGTTTATTTATAAAAATTTTACTTCCCTTGTCCTGCGGCTGTGCCGCCTGATGTGCGGCGACGGCTATGCCTTGCCGTCATCGCTTCTCCCGATCTTTTCGAGGCTGCGCCTCATCTTCCAAAACGAGGCGCAGCCTCAAAGAATTAAGTAAAACTCACCGAAAAGGCATAGCCTTTTCGCACATCGGGCGGCACAGCCGCGAAGAACAATAAACTTCGCTCTATCGGCTGAATTCATTTGCCGCTACGCAATTATTAATCAATTCAAGCTCTAAAATCTCGCTCCAAAACGGAATGCGAAAACTTGTCCAAATAGGAGGAAAATATGGCAAACAAAAATTTATTTCAAACCGTGCGCGGAATGTTCGCGCCGAAGACCGACACGATCAACGAAGCGGGCGGACGAGCCTACAAACTCTCCCCGAAACACGCGCTGGCGCAGTATGCGGCGACCGGGTGTTTCTCGAATACTTTCTACGCCGACGCAGGGCAACAGCTTGAAAAGGTTCTCGCTTTGACGAAGGAATTGGACGCGGAATTTGTGGCGAAAACGGCGGTTTATGCGCGTGAAAAAGGGTTTATGAAGGATATGCCCGCGTTATTGGTTGCGGTTTTATCAACCAAGGATAAAGCGTTGTTTGAAAAAACTTTTCCGCGTGTGATTGATAACGGGAAGATGCTGCGAAACTTTGTGCAGATTATGCGAAGCGGCGCAGTCGGGCGTAAATCGCTCGGTTCTCTGCCGAAAAGATTAGTTCGTGAATGGTTTGAAACACGAAAAGCAGAAACTATTTTCAAGCAGTCAATCGGTCAAAGCCCAAGTTTCGCCGACGTTCTGAAAATGGTTCACCCGAAGCCGAAAGACGTTGAAAAAGAAGCACTTTTCGGATATTTTATCGGGCGCGAAATTGATGCCGATAAACTTCCTGAAATCGTCAAACAGTTTGAGAAATTCAAATCGGGCGACGTTTCCGAAGTTCCAAACGTGCCGTTTCAAATGTTGACCGCGCTGCCGATTTCGACGAAGGAATGGACGCAGATTGCGCGCAACGCCGCGTGGCAGATGACGCGAATGAATCTCAACACTTTCCAGCGTCACGGAGTTTTCCGTAACGCCGAAATGGTTGAAATCATCGCCGACAGACTGCGCGACCGTGAAGCGATCAAGCGCGCGAAAGTCTTTCCTTATCAACTGCTGATGGCGTATAAAATGGCTGAAAGCAACAAGGAAATTCCGCGCCAAATCACCGAAGCGTTGCAGGACGCGATGGAGATTGCGACGGAAAACGTGCCGTGCATTGCAGGCAAAGTTTACGTTTGCCCCGACGTTTCGGGTTCGATGGCGAGTGCCGTCACGGGTTATCGCAAAGGCGCGACGACTTCCGTGCGCTGCATTGATGTCGCCGGTTTGGTCGCGTCGGCGATTCTCCGCGTCAATCCGACGGCGGAAATTCTGCCGTTTGAAAATAATGTCGTCAACATCGCGCTCAATCCGCGAGATTCGGTGATGACCAACGCACAAAAACTGGCGAAAATCGGCGGCGGCGGAACGAACTGCTCCGCGCCTCTGCAACAGCTAAACCGCGCTAAATCACAGGGCGATTTGGTCATCTACGTTTCCGACAACGAATCGTGGATTGACTCAAACCGCGCGTGGAACAACGGCACGGAAACGCTTGCCCAATGGAACGAGTTCAAATCCCTCAACGCGCAGGCAAAACTCGTCCTTCTCGACATCCAGCCAAACGCCCACACGCAAGCCACGACGCGCACCGACATTTTGAACGTCGGCGGATTCTCCGATCAGGTTTTTAACCTAATCGCCGAATTCGCGGGCGGCAATCTCGAAGCCGATCATTGGGTTGGTGTGATTGAGAAGGTTGAGATATAAAAGTAATGGGCAAGTATTTGACTTGCCCATTACAGTGTAATTCAACAAATTTTTGTATTAACAAAATAAATAATAGAGAGGTAAAAATATGTCCGCTGTTCAACCACCAACTTTTACTCAGGAAGATATTAATTTGATGCTTTCAGTAATTCATAATTTATTCAATGAATCCGCGAGAATTTTTAACCAATATAATTTAGAACCGTCGGTTGATTCTCAGGCAGTTCAAGAAATTGCAAATTATACTAATCCTGATTTAGTTAAAGATGTCTATGCTAGAGGAATGTTGTCTATGGAATCTGCTGCTGACCATTTAATTGCTTTTGCTGATTCATTGAAAGAGCCAGTTAAAACAATAGCCTCGTGGACTTGTGTTCGCGGTCTTTTGGAAACGTCTGCTCTTGCTGTCTGGTTTTTTGACCCAACTGTTGATGCTCAAACTCGTGTTGGCAGATGTTTCGCATTTCGTTATGTTGGATTCGATCAACAAATAAAGTTTCTTAGAGTTGCAAATATGCAAGCAGAGTTAACTCAATCTCAGACTCGTATGATGCAGGTTGAACAAGCTGCACTTCAATTAGGATTTAGTAGAGTATTAGACAGAAATGGAGACATGATTGGCATTGCACAAAGGATGCCTTCAATTACCAACTTGATTGGAACAGTTTTGAATCAAGAGGAATATTACAGACTTTTATCAGGAGTAGCTCATGGTCATCACTGGGCTATCACTCAATTGGGATTTCAAATTGTTGAAGGACAAAATTCAACAGGAAATACTCAAAAATTCTTTGAGAAATTTTCTAATCCTAATAATTTTTACTTCGCGGGAATGATTGCTATACCAACATTTTCAAAGGTAATTTGGTCTGTTGGAAAAGTTTATGGTTGGGACTTGCAAGAAATTGAACATCTTTTAGCAGGAACTTATGACAAATTAAAATACAACGATAATCATCGTTTTTGGAAAACACCTAATGCTTAATTAATTTTGGCGAATGCCGTCGGGAATACATTGGTATAGAAAGTTCGACTCTTTCCCGCTCCAATCAAATCGGGGCGGAATTCCCGGCAATTTTGTCGCCAAATTTCAAAAAGAGGAAGATATAATGTTTAGTGATTTAGAGCTAATGAATATACAGGTCAGGGCGTTGTTCACGCATGATTCCGAATCGCGGCTTTTATTTGTCAACGAGCCGGGCGGCACGGCGGTTCGGGCAGCGCGGATGTTTTTAGGTCGCACGCAGGCGGGCAATGTCTGGCGGTTTCGCGCCGATTTGCCGGAGACTCTCTGTAAGGAATTGGCTGATTTGTGCGCGAAAGAAGCGGTCGTTAAGGAATTCATCGAGCTGCCTCGTTTTGTCGAAACTTACACGCGGCTGCTCGAACAACACGCGCCCGTGAGGGAAACGGAAACAGGTCCGGCATATTGCTTTACGGAACACGCGATTTCGTCAAAATCTGTTGTGGCAGTGACGGAAAATAATGCGGAGATTTTACAGGGCGGCTTTGAAGAATTTGCGGCGGAGCTTTCCGACTGGCAGCCTTTCGTCGCGCTCGTCGAGGAGAATCGAGCCGTTTCAGTCTGCCGCAGCGTTCGCATTACGCCCGAAGCTCACGAAGCCGGTGTCGAAACGCTGCCGGATTTTCGCGGGCGAGGCTACGCCGCAGATGTTACGGCTGAATGGGTGCGACTTGTGCGGGTAGCGGGCGCGATTCCGCTTTACAGCACCGCATGGGAAAATGTCGCTTCGCAAGCAGTGGCTCGGAAATTACAATTGAAGTGCTACGGCACTGATTTTCACATCACATAATTGCCGCAAGTTTGAATCGCTCTACTCATTAGATTTCGCGCCGCATCCTCAAAATTTTACCGCTGCGGGTTCCAACACACAGCGGCAGAAACGATAAATCAGCGCGGCTGAAATTCGGATGTGAAGGAAACTCGTTTGTTAACTCTAATTTTTCAAGTAATACATTGGCACGAGAAAGTTCGACTCTTTCCCGCTCCAATAAAATCGGGGCGGAATTCTCGAAAAAACTTTGCCGCCAAAATTTATTTTAATCTGTTTCTATCTTTTAATTCCTTCCAAATCAGATACAAAAGCACGACGATCAGCGGCGGGCTGATGATGAAGAGGATGAAGAGAATTTGAAAAAGATACTGCATCGGGTGAGCGGCAAATGGAAGTTGAAAACCAAAGTTGTCACTGTTTGCCCCGAAAACGACTGTCAGCAAAAACAATTTTACGGCAGCAAAAGCCGCGATCAGATAAACGAATTTGTAATTTGATTTCATAATTTTGGAAACCTCGATTCCCAACAATAATATCAATTTCAGTCGCAAATAACAATACATTTTGGCGAATGCCGTCGGGATTACACGGTAAAAACCTTCAACGGTTTAGCGAGTTCGAACCTCGCCCGCTCCGAGCAATATTCGGGGCGGAAATCTCGGCAACTTTGTCGCCAAATTCACATCAAAACATTGCAATTTTAATTTTGGGCGAATGCCGAAATGATTACATTTATTTTCAAAATGGAACAGTATCATTTTAATTTTTGTCGCCCGTTTTTACATTTAACATTGAGCATTTATCATTTAACTAACGACTTTGATAAATGCTCAATGTTAAAAGATTTTTGGAGGAAATATGCCATATAACAAACTTAATATTTCGGGTGCAAAAGCGGACGTTCTCGCTTGGGTCAATCACGATTTGTCGCTCGATGAACAAAATATGCTCCGCAACGTCTCGCGTCTGCCGTGCCTGTATAAGCACGTCGCGCTGATGCCGGACGCGCATCTGGGAATCGGTTCGATGGTCGGTTCAGTCGTCGCAACGAAGGAAGCCGTCATTCCGGCAACTGTGGGCGTAGATGTGGGTTGCGGGATGCTTGCAGTTAAGACACCTTTTAAAAGCGGGATTCTCGACGGCAAATTGAAGGATTTGCGGCACGAGATCGAACGCGCAATTCCGGTCGGATTTAACGCGCATAAAGAATCCGACAACAACGCGGCGCGATGGAACGGTTGGGAAACTTTCGACGAACTGCATTCCGGCGTGCAGGACCGCAAGGTCAAAGCGATGAAACAACTCGGCACGCTCGGCGGCGGAAATCATTTTATCGAAATCTGCCTCGACACCGAAGACAATGTTTGGCTGATGCTTCATTCCGGTTCACGTAATATCGGAAAGGAAATCGCCGAACGTCATATTGCGACGGCGAAAACGCTTCACCGTCTGAACGAATTGCCCGATCCGAATCTCGCTTATTTTATTCAGGGAACTGAAGAGTTCAGGAATTACTGGCGCGATCTGGCTTGGGCGCAGGGTTATGCCTTGATGAACCGCGAAGTGATGATGAAACGACTTTTGAAATCATTCAACCGGATGTTTAATAAACAAAAGGAATTTCGTCCCGAAATCGCGGTCAACTGTCACCACAATTATGTGGCGGAAGAAACGCATTTCGGCGAAAAAGTTTTCGTCACGCGCAAAGGCGCGATCAACGCCGAACAGGGACGCTACGGAATTATTCCCGGCTCGATGGGCGCGAAATCGTTCATCATCAAAGGCTTGGGAAATCCGCAAAGCTACAATTCCTGCTCACACGGCGCAGGTCGCAAAATGTCGCGCACGGCGGCGAAAAAACGCTTCACGCGCGAAGATTTGGAGCGTATGACACGCGGTGTCGAATGCCGCAAAGACTCCGGCGTTATTGACGAAATTCCCGGCGCATACAAGAACATTGATGAGGTAATGAGAAATCAATCCGATTTAGTGGAAGTAGCCGCAGAATTGAAACAAGTCGTTTGCGTGAAAGGTTAAAATGGAATGATGATTAAAATCATCATTCCATTTTCTAAAGGAGTGAAATATGAGAAACGGAGATTTTGATAACTTAAAGAAACATTACGATGAGCGTGATGGCTTATTTGACCGTAGATTTGAGTCAGTTATTGGCGCTGATGTTCCAAGTGCTGGAAAGCTAGTTGAAGAAATTTATAATGACTTAGACGAAATTTCTTTTGGTATTCGATGGTGGACTTCTCTTCCAAAAGAAGAACGAATTTTGATAAGCGATTACTTGTATCAATGTGTAAATGGAATTGAGACTAATTTAGTAGAAGCAAAACTACATTTATTAGAATGGATTGATGCAAGAGAAAGAAATGACAATAAAATTGCTGATGTAATTTATAGAGATAAATTTGGGAAATTTCAAATTAAAATGCCTCCTTCTCTGAATGCTCAAGATGATTTATTAAACAAACTCGAAGGGATGCATATTTGCGGTTTCTTCCGCGCAATCGGTTCTTCCTTAGATTGTCTTGGAGCGACTATCGTCGGAGTTTTAGCTTTGCCTATTTCTCTACGGCGAAGCGATATTACTAAAGCTGAAAAAGCATTAAGCAAAATTCAAAATCTTGGGAATAGCGGTTCTCAAATACAGTTAAACTTTAAGGATTTGTTTGAAAAAGTAAAAAAATCTGTTGGACCTGAAAACTGGCTAGAGTGGGCTGACCAATATAGGAATATGTATGTTCATCGTGGCAGAAGAACTACATTTCATCAAATTTTGCCTCGTGAAAATCCAATTTATGATTTAAAAGGAAATTGGATTCCGAGAGCAAAAGCAACCACTCATCTAGCAAAATATCCAGATAGATCAGAAACTGAGGCAATGATTAAAGGAAAAGAAATTCAACTAAATGAAGATGCTGAAATAACCCTTACAGGGATTTTTAACAGTGTTCGTAATTTAAATGAAATTTTATGTGAACAATTATTGAAAATTTGGAAAGAACGCCGAAAGAATCCCTCATTGATTGAACAACTTCAAACTCAATGGGACAACAAAATCCGACCTTGTAAATTTACTGGTTATGACCAAAATGCTGAATCAATGAATCCAGATGTAATGATTGGAAATCCTATAACTCGTCGTCGTATGTTAGCTTCTTCACTTGAAGATAGACAGCGATTTTTTTGGAATGGTTCAGACTGGGAATAATATTGGCATCATTAATCCAGCAGTTAAAGGTTTCGGCTTGCCAATCGCAAAACATCAGTTCAGATCAGAAACGATGCTCAATCATTTTAACAGGAGGTAAATGTCGTGATAAATAAAAACACAAAACCGCTCGGCATCAAAAACTACGGAAGCATCGCGCATTTGCCGAATTCTCGGATGGGCGCGGGCGATCATCATTGCGATCCGGGACAGGCGCGGATTGCGACGGCAAAGGCGCGTGACAAACACGATTTAATTGTTGTGCAGGAAAAACTCGACGGTTCAAATGTCGGAGTGGCGCGAATTGACGGTGCGATTTATCCTTTGGGTCGTGCCGGATATTTGGCGGAAACGTCAAAATTTCGTCAGCATTGGGAATTCTCGCGTTGGGTTTTTGCCAATCAGGATCGTTTTTTGGCAGTCTTGCAGGACGGCGAAAGATTGGTCGGCGAATGGTTGATGCAGGCTCACGGGACTCGTTACGAACTAACGCACGAACCGTTTGTCGCCTTCGACTTAATGCGCGGAATCGAACGAACTGTTTATTCCGAATTCATTTCACGCGTCGCCGTCGGTGAATTCGTGACACCATATTTGATTCATTCGGGTTCGCCGATTTCTGTCGAAAATGTGTTGCGGAAACTAAACAATTACGGTTTTCACGGCGCAGTAGAAATAGTCGAAGGCGCAATCTGGCGCGTCGAACGCGACGAATTAATCAACAAGGGAAAAGGCGGCGAACGACAAATGAGTGTTGATTTTCTCGTCAAATTCGTCCGTCCCGAAAAGCAGGATGGAATATATCTGGAAGAAATTTCAGGCAAAGAAAATGTTTGGAATTGGCAGCCAAATTATTAATTTCTACTTTTGCATCGTTATTTTAGCGGTTCAAATTCGTTACAATTCTAAATTTTACTGGTCAATTGACGATTCCTTATCTTCCACAATTCGCAAAAATTCGAGCGGTTCGACAACATTTAAAGGTCGAAATCGTTGCCGAAATTCTTTACAATCGTCGGTAAATCCGGTCATTAAATCAAGCAAATCTTTATCACAACTGACAATATATTCGGCTTCGCAAATTACGGCGAGGTTGATGATAATTTCGTCCTTAGGGTCGCGTTGGAATTTGAAATTTTCCGGCACTAAACGAATCAAGGTCGAAATGTTTGATATATCTTCGAGAAAGGCTTCGATTTGTGCGGCATCTGCGTCAGGCAAATGTTGGAGAATATTCGGTCTTAAAACAACATCTCTCACTTCAGCAAGCGTATCTTTTGAAACGAAAAGTTTTATTTTGCCGCTTTTAACAGTTTCAAGACATCTTGCAGCAAGACTGTTCGGATTGAGCAAAGATTGAAGAAAAATATTGCAATCGAAAACCGCGAAAATAAGTTCAACGGGCATTTTTTTCTTCCCACATCGCTTGTCTTTCGCTTACGATTAACTCATCCAAATCGTCCTCGGACATTCCGCTTTCGGCAAAATTCTTTCTGATCGGCGCGAGTATTTCATCAAGCGTTTTC
Organism: Acidobacteriota bacterium; assembly: GCA_031359215.1. Lineage (GTDB taxonomy): Bacteria > Acidobacteriota > Blastocatellia > Pyrinomonadales > Pyrinomonadaceae. The sequence continues at coordinate 8,759 of JANMAA010000023.1, forward strand.
CGCTCGTCAATATCTTTTTCAATCAAGTTTTCAACGTATTGAACGACATCTTTCCCTTGATTTTTAGCTTTTTGCTCCAAAATCGCGCCGATGTTTTGCGGAACTTGAATTGTTAAAGTCATTATTTCCATAGACGGAATTTTAACACAAAATAGTGGAAATATGATTTCACTTTAACGCAACTTTTTTAGCAAAATTAGTTGAAAAATCAAATTTACAAAAAATTCATATACAAATCGGGTAAAAATCGGGTAATATAGTGGCAGTTATTAACAACTTGCACAACATATTGCGATTGCATCCGATTTGAATTTGAGTTCATCAAATAAAACAACAATTTACAGGAGGTGATTCCATTGATAACAGGTAGAGTTTTGCTTTTGAACTTTTCTTACGAACCGCTCGGCACGATTGGTGTCGCACGAGCGATTTGTATGTGGTTTTCGGGCAAATTAACAGTTGAAGAAAACGACGGCGAAAATGTTCTGCATTCGCCTTCGACGACCATTCCCGTTCCGTCCGTCGTGCGTTTGCGAACATATGTTCACATCAAGCGAAAACGACAGGAAACGACTATGAAACGGGCGCGAATCTACATTCGTGACCGTTACCGATGCCAGTATTGCGCCGAACACAAACACGCTAAGGATTTGACGCTTGACCATATTTTGCCGCGCGCTCAAGGCGGCGAGTCAACGCCTCAAAATCTCGTGTCAGCGTGTGTTAAATGTAACCAGCGCAAAGGCAACCGCACGCCCGAACAAGCCAGAATGCCATTGCTCACACCGCAAAAACTTCTGCGTCTCGGTTTAGATCACGTTCTGCTTTGCCACTACGCCGAATCGCGTCCCGAATGGAAAAAATATCTGTTTATGGACGACATTTCGGACGAGCAAACCGAACGTCTCGCGGCTTAAAATGGTGGATTGTTTGAATGTTTCGGCAATCCACATTTAAGTATTAGTTTGAATTAAAATATCTCCGAATTCCCTTCCTCATCGTAAGGATTTGATATTTATCAGCCGGTAAATTGTAAAATTATTTTTTCTTTGACGATTTTTTGCTACCCGAAGATTTTTTCGCCGAAGAAGACTTCCTGTCCAAATTTTTTGTAACGCCCGGAGTTTTCCTCTGTGCATTCGGCGCGTTGACGGTTTCAACCTTTTTGCCCGCCTCCTTTTCGTCAGGATTAACCAATTTCGTTTCTTCTTCGGTCGTCGGATTGACGGCAAAAAGCAGATCAGCCATATCGTCGGCGTGTTCTTCTTCCTGTGCGAGAATTCCTTCCATCATCACGCGCGAGGTCGGATCTTTGTCGCCGAAAAAGTTGACCATTTCGCGGTAAGTCTGTATCGCAATTCGTTCGGCAACCAGATTTTCTTTAATCATATCGACGAGCGAATCGCCTTCGACGTATTCGGCGTGTGCGCGGCGAGCGACGACCGCCGGATTCATTTCCGGTTTTCCGCCGAGTTGTTTAATGCGTTCGGCAATCTTATCGGCGTGAATCTGTTCTTCATTTGAATGTTGCAGAAATTCCGCCGCCACGCCTTCTTTATGGATTCCGCTCGCCATAAAATAATGAAATTTGTAGCGCAAAACACAGACGATTTCCGTCGCCAAGGCTTCGTTCAAAATCTTGCAAACCTGATCTTTGTCGAGTGCATAATCAGGCGTAACCGCGCCGTCGTTGATCTCTTTTCTGGCGCGTTCGCGGATAGTTTTGATGTCTGTTAAAAATTGTCCCATAAATTATTTTTTTCTCCCTTTAGTTCGTCTAAATTATAAATTTTATTTTCATAAAGCAACGAAAATAAAATCTTTAATTCGATTATAGACTTTATTTTTTAAATGCAAAGTGGTGAAAAAAACTATAATTCGATTCTTGCCAAAGAACCGAAAACCAGAATATAATTCTGCTTGTTAAAAGCAGAACGAATCGGAAAAATTCCGATTCGTTCTTTTTTTATTTGGCTATAAAATACGAAGGAATATTATGAAATACAAAACCGAAACTGAAATATTAAAAGTAATCGAATCTTTTAAAAACGGCACAATTTCCAGGGATGATTGGGGACACGCCGAACATTTGATCGTGGCGAATCATTATCTTTCGGAAAATGATTTCGATGCGGCTTATATGAAAATGCGCGAAGGAATTTTTAATCTACTTCACGCCTTTGAAATTGATCTTTTAAAGGAAATGCCGTATCACGAAACTTTAACGATTTTCTGGATGCGAACGGTTGATGAGTTCAGAAAAACTAAAAACGGTTATTCAGTTGTTGAAATTTGCAGAAATTTAATCGAAAGTTTCGATAAAGATTATCCGCTTCGATTTTACAGCCGCGAGCTTCTGTTTTCTGATGAGGCAAGACGATCTTTTGTGAGCGGGAATCTGAATGAAATCAACTCTACATACGATAATTTTTCGTTTGAATTTCCTCACATCAAATAGCAATTTAATAACCGCTTAATGACCTGAATACTTATGATTTATCAGTTCAAATACTAATCGGAAAGTTGTTTAAAGATTGGAAACAACCTTTGGAAAACAAACGTAATCAAACAAAACGCTTGAACATTTGATTGTTCGGCAAATTTGTAAAAAGGCAAAAGTATGGCAACTTATAATGATCCGGTAACTTGTTTTGCTCCTCTCGAAATCATCGAAAGATTGCTTGAAATACGCGCTGAGTTAGGTTTCACAGAAGTTTTGTATGTAGATAATTCACTCGACTTAGCCGAATTTTTAGATGCTTACGGTTTCGATGTTTATGCTTTTTCATCAAAAAATGAAAAGATAAATTATGGTGATTATCGTGCATCCATCGTCCCGGGCGGCGATTTTGTGCATTGTTCGATGACGGCGCATTAAGTTTTAGCTCAACGATTCCCTACAACTGAAGGAACGCGGAAGATGTGAGAATTCACTCTCCGCGTTTTTTTTGTTTTTTTTTCAAAACTTTAAAGCTACACTAAGACTTTCATCCGACGAAAAGCGTCAAAACCGTTGATAACTATACTTCCGACAATAAACAAATAAAAGGAGTTTTCAAACAATGTTAATTGCTTCGCGCAAAATGATTTTCTTAAAAGTAAGCGTTATCGCTACCGCCGTTATTATTGCAGTTTTCGGATTTTTAAGTTTTCCGCCCAAATTTGAAAAAGCAAGCGCGTCGGCATTCGGTCCGTCAGCTTCGCATACCAACGCACCGGGCGAAGACAATTGCACGGCTTGTCATGTAAGTTTTCCGGTAAATAGCGGCACCGGAGGCGTTTCTATTTCAGGTTTGCCGGTGAACTACCTCCCGAACCGACAAATTCCGATCACGGTTACGGTCAATCAATCGGATGCCGTTATTTACGGTTTTCAGTTGACCGCGATTGACAGTCAGGGAAGAAATGTCGGAACTTATACGCTTCCCGCCCAAACTCCGCCACAAGTGCAAACAATAACGGGTATTGTCGGCAATAATCAACGCCGTTATGTCGAACATACTTCTGATGGTGTCATACCGACTCAATTCGGCACGAAGTCCTGGACATTTAATTGGAATTCACCGGCGCAACGGGTCGGCAAAATAAATTTCTTTGCTTCCGGCAATGCTGCCAACAGCGACGGCGGACCATCCGGCGACAATATTTATACAACATCGAAAAGCACACTTTCAGGAACGGCAATATCTAATTTCGACAATGACGTGAAAAGCGATGTCGCGGTTTTTCGCCCCTCAAACGGTGTCTGGTATTGGCTGAATAGTTCAAACGGGAATTTTCAGGGTATTCAATTCGGATCGGTTGAAGATAAAGTTGTCGCCGGTGATTTCGATGGTGACGGAAAAAGCGATTTTGCAGTTTTTCGCCCGTCCAATGGTGTCTGGTATTGGCTGAATAGTTCGGACGGAAGTTTTCAAGCTATTCAATTCGGCATCAGCGAAGACCGTCCCGTAGTCGGTGATTATGACGGGGACGGCAAGGCGGATTTTGCCGTCTATCGTCCTTCGAATGGCGTTTGGTATATTCTCCAAAGCAGAAACGGCTTTACCGCAACTCAATTCGGAATTTCAACTGACAAAATTGCCCAAGGCGATTATGATGCGGATGGTAAAACCGACATCGCCGTCTATCGTCCATCAGAAGGCGTTTGGTATCTTCTCCAAAGTTCAAACGGCTTTGCTGCAACTCAATTCGGGATCAGTGAAGACAAACCAGTTCCGGCGGATTTTGACGGTGACGGCAAGACCGACATCGCGGTTTACCGCCCGTCAAACGGCGTTTGGTATCTTCTCCAAAGTTCAAACGGCTTTACCGGCGTTCAATTCGGTGTCTCAAGCGACAGACCTGTTCCGGCGGATTTTGACGGAGACGGCAAGACCGACATCGCGGTTTATCGTCCGTCAAACGGCGTTTGGTATAGTCTGAAAAGTTCAGATAACTCTTTTAATGCTGTTCAATTCGGCACCAACGAAGATATTCCGGTCGCAAGCGGCTTTATCGCACAATAATTGAAGGATGAGTAAGAAATAATTTTATTTTACTCATCCTTTTTACCTTTTAACCGTCGCCATTACTAGGTGTCGGAGTTGGAGTCGGAGTCGGCGCAGGTGTCGGAGTCGGCGGTGGCGTAGGTGTCGGCGGTGGTGTCGGTGTCGGCGGTGGTGTCGGTGTTGATACCGGTGTTGGGGTTGGCGACGGCGGTGTTGGAACCGGAGTCGCGGTTGGAATCGGTGTCGGCGGCGGCGGCGGCGGCGGCGGCGGCGGTGTGGGAGTAATGGCAGGTGTCGGACCGGGATCAATTAAGTCTGTATTTCCTTCATAATCAACCGGTGCCGGAGATTCCAAAAACTGCACATTACGCACTCCGATTTGAGTTATTCCTTCAACTTGATGTTTTTGTCCGTCTTGAAGCGGATAAGCTGTTTCGACAGCCAAACTCGGCTCTATCATTCGCACTAATGATGTTTCCGATAGTTGAATCTGACTTTTCGGTTGATCGAAGATCACGCCTGTTCCTGAGGGTTTCAAAGTATATTTAAATTGTAGTGTAGTTAGATGTTCAGCAATAACGCTGTCAACAAATCCGTTATTCTTAACCCCGAAAACACGCCGAATCAGTTTTCCGTCGGCATCTACAAAATAATGAATTATACTCAGACGCTTTAAGGTTGCCGGACTTAAACCGTTATTTGTTCCTACTCCAAGAGAGCCGGTCGGACCAAACCGATTTAACCCAAGCGTATCGCCTTCTGCCCAAACAATTTTATTTGCGCCCCCGTTTACTGTGGTAACAGTGCCAAATCCGCCTGTTCCGCCACTGCTGATAAAATAAACTTCTCCGACACTAAAATCGGCGATTCGTGCCGATGGAATATTGATTTCTCCGGTGGTTTGATTGCTTCCGCCCACCGGTATATCAATTGCGGCAAAATTTGAATCAACCGACAGCATAGTTAATCTGTCGCTGGGAACAAGTATCGTGGTCGGCGGATTTGAACCTCTAACATTAGTTCCTGCCGGCACATTATCATCGGAAAGTATCGCTCCAATGCTGATAAAACCCGTGTTTGCCGGGTCTAAAACCGAAGCCGAACGAATTGTTAGAAAATCCGTCACGAACAAGGTCGGCAGCCAAATATTGGATACGCCTTTTATGCCGTCACCCGCAACCAAAATATCACGAGCTATGTATTCCTGGGCATTTCGGAGTCCTTGTGCCGCAGTGGTCAATTCATAATTAGCATTGGCAGTAGTAATCGAACCGCGAAGTAAGCTAAACACTGCCGATACAATCACGAGCATAATTACCAGCACTACCATTAATTCCATTATGGTAAATCCGGTTTGATTACTACTTTTGTTCATCAAATTTTTCATAATGTTTTGAGTTCCTGAATTCTACCGCAAACTTTGACGGAAACCGGTAGATTGAACATATTGGAAAAACGGAGTTCCCGGCGGCAGTCTGTCAGGTGATAAAAATGTTGCGTCAAAACTCCAGTTTCGGCGCGGCGGCATATAAATTACCGAAGTGTCATTTTCCCATTGCGACAGTGCCTGCGTTGAATGAAAAAGCGGAATAAACGAACCGGTATAATTCCAGGTTCTTTCAGTTCCATTTAAATTCCATAATTCTAAAAATCGCGGATAATTGATGATTCCACCACTTCGTCTTAACCCGCTCGTATTTCTGCCGGGTAAGCCGGACATAGCCGAGATCGTCGTTCCGGCGATAACACCGGCTCTGACCGAGGTGCTGTCCGCGAGTGTTGTAATATTTTCGTCAGCCATTCGAAAGGCTTCACCGAGTTGATTGTTCGGGTCGCCACTTCCTTCGGGAAACATCGCACTCAAACCGTCAAACCAGGTTTTTGAAAGCGGAAAAAACGCATCGGCAACTATAGATGAAGGAACTTGCGCTCCCGTAAATCCACCGTCGTTCAATGTCGAACCGCCAGCCGGTATGCCGGTGATGCCGGTCGTATTGTAGTTTCCCCACACATAAACCATATTTTCCGAAGAAACCGTGATTCCTTTGGTTTGGGAAAGTTTCCCTGACGAACCGCTTACGCTGAGTGTGTCTGCGTCAAAAAGTCTGACGGAACGACGAAAATACGGCGTTACATAATTCATTGCGCCGGTTCCGATGGTTAATCTGTTAGCATCGGTTACGAGCCATGAATTTCCCGTGTCGGGAAGTTCCGAAGTATCTTTTTGCAATGTCCCTTTTTTGCTTGCCCCGCCTTGTGCGGCATCCCAACCGAAATCAATGACATCCTCGCCTTCATTCAAAACTCCGTTCGCACCATAAATATCTTCGTTGTCAACTGTTCCATTGGTGCTGTTGTAAGCCGTTCCATCACTCAAATATTCGGATTTCACACGGTCGCCGCGACGATCCGAAACATAAACTATATAGCCTTCATCGCCTTTGATATTCGTGCTGACAGCGTTTCTTCCAGTCAACAGATTTCCATCATAGACACCGTCAAACCAACGCGCCAAATTTCGCATATTGAGTTCAACAACACTCGTAATTCCGCGTTCATAATACACGGTTTTTGCATCCGAATTGCTTCTCACCCAACCTTCGCGGACGTTATAAACATTTATCGGAACAATTTGGTTATAGCTGATTCCGGGTATAGCTTCACGAATCGGACTTCCGCCATCATCGTCAATTGCGCCGGGTAACCCGGTGATAAAATTGCGTGATGTATTCAAAAAGGGAATCGGATTAGCTTGAATTTCACCATCGGCAATTATTTGTGAATTGGATTTTGTCCAGCTCACCAAATCGCACCCGTTCCCGCTTCGATCCCGGCTTCCTTGTATAAGTGCCGCCCACAAAGGACGCTGTAAATAAACAATGCCGTTCGGTTCACCTTCGGTTACGCCCATACTCAAAACGGTCTGTGTAACATCAACCGTTGTGCCGTCGGGTTTGACGATTTCGATTAAAATTCTTCCTGTGATGCCCGATCCGGGTGGAATGTAATTGACGTTGGTATTGGGAACGGAATTCTTCACTGTTCTCACTGAAACAGCATTAGGCGAAATAGAATTATCGGGATTTTTTTGCCTGATAACCACACCGCCAACCGTGCCGGCATCGGAAATTGTTCTCAACGCATTTCCACCCCCTAATATCGAGGGCATAAATGTCGATAACAAGACACCTTTTCCCGCCGGAATACCAGCGACATTTGTTGCGCCGTAACCGGCAGTTTCATCGTCAATTAATATTCTTATTTGCGATTTTGTGTGAAAGCGTGAGGCGGACAAAATCTGCGAATCCGAAGGCAACGCCCGTTTGATGATTTCGACGGGTGAATTTCCAGAAATTTCCAACGGCGTTTTAAGCGAATCTGCCCCAGTCGTATTAGTTAAAACCTGTCCGCCGAATCGGTTCGGAGTTCCTGCTACGGGCGGACTGACCGATTGTGTTTCCCAATTCGGATTCGCAACACCATTCGGACTTCCCGGAAAATAACCGCGTTGCCCGCTCGTGCTGGTCGTAAAATTCGGTCCGCCGACAGTTCCGCCTCCGGCTTGGACGCTTCCTATCGTGCTTTGCACATTTATTCCGCCAACCTGAACAAAAACCTGATCCGCACCGGCTAAAGTATTCGACTCTCCGCCGCGGCTCGCGGCTCTCACTAACTCACCTGCCATTGATAAACGATTAAGAAATTTGATATTTCTGAGCGCATAGATGTTTCCATTACTATGAACTCTGCCGTTAAAGGTCATCACCGGACCGGGCGCGAATTCAAGGTCTTCATTGCTGTAAATACCGAATTGAAAAAGCGGAACAAGATAATTATTAAATTCGCGCTCGAGTTTTATTTGGGTTCTGGTTGAAGTCATCGTCGCCGTCGAAGACATCTTATAAGGTAAAACGCTGGCATACAGTCCGGCGTATGGTCCTTCGGGAATATTCACGCGAGGGTAAACCGTATTCGGTAAACCTTGTATTGCCCTTAATTCGGCTAATTTTTGAGCATCTTCATCCAGAGTTTGTTGAAATGTAAATCCTTCGGTCAAAAGCGGTGCCGGCGGACTGTTGGCAATAGTAAACAGATCGGTTGTTGTCGGATAGAGTTTGTTTCTAAACAAATTGCTGAAATCGTTGGTCATTTTTTCCATACCCGATTCACTCGCATAAAATGTTTGTGTGCGATGTAAATCGCTGCCCGCGATTCGTGCTTCGGTTGAGGAAAAAGCCAGTGCGGTTAATGCTACGACCGCTAAGATTGCTACGATAATAATGGCAATCGCCAATGCCGCGCCATTTTCATCACTGATTATGGTATTTGTTTTACTTTGATTGCATTTTGAGTGTTTACCGATCATATTTTCCTCCGACTTCCCTTTTGAACTTATCTCGTAATACGCAATTCGTTGTTGAGATAACTGACACCCGTAATTTCACCTGTTACACCGCCGCTGCCTAAATACTGAATTCGCACTTCGACTCTTTTTAAACTTTCACTCAAGTCTCTAATGGTTATTTGCCGCATATAGCCGCCTCGTGCCAAACCCTGATTAGTAAAATCGTCCGGCGTTCCGAAGACTCCGTCAATTCCCGGATCGCGTAAATCATCATCCGTTCCATTTACTGCGTCCGGACCCGAACTAAGCGAAACCGATTGTAACCCGTTACTAAAACCGTTAAATGGATTTGGCGAACCCGTATTGTCCACATTTCCGACATTGGCAACTTGCTTAAAATCGAGCCGCCGCGCATTTCTAAGTGCTTCAACTTCTTCAATCGTAGCGACCACAATCGATTTCGCACTCGATACATTGCGGCTGATCGCGCCAAATTGAAGCGCATATATTATGGCGGCAGCGGTTCCCATAAGTCCGATCGTTAAGATAAATATCGCAATAACAGCTTCAATCATAGTGAAGCCCGATTCATCTTTCGTTAAATTATCGGCACCTGATTTGCGGATTTTTTTATTCGACATAGACATTCATTGATCGGTTATAGTGCCAAACTTTAACCCTTCCACCGGCACCTAAAATTGAAATTGCAAATGCAGAATCTCTGGCAAATTTGTTGTTGTAAAAAAATAATGCGCTGTTGGTCGGATTATTTGCGGCATCGATTACCGAGCCGTCCGATTGAAATGTAATATCTACCATATTGCCTGCCAGCGGAGTCAAATTTGACGTGTCGGACAATGCTGAACTCGTTACACCGCTTGGGCGACCGTAAATTATTTCCGACGGATCAACGCCTGATCCGGCTAATTCGACGATTTTATTCTTTGTATCGCCAGCGACTCCAAAGCTGCCGCCATAAAAGATAACTTGTTTTGTAGTGTTGTTATATCGAAAAGTTATCATCCTTCTCTGTGACATCGCTTCTTGTCGGGCATCAACCAGCGACGAAGCAACTTGTCTTTGCATTCCCGAAAAACGAAATAGACGGCGTGATGAGATGATCTGCGGTAATGCCAACACAACGAGAATGGCAATAACTAAAAGAACAACAATTATTTCAGGCAAACTAAAACCCTGTTGTTTCTTATTTATTTTGCTTGATGTGTTCATTTTCCTGCTACTAAAAACATTATTGAGAAACTTTCTCTAATTCACCAAATAATGAATAACTCGGTTTTTTCAGAAAAAACAATGTTTGCAATTTGAATTTTTTATTTAGATTTTAGATGAGGTAGGTTGAGTGAAAGTAAAAATCCCCGCCAAACAAATTACGTCTAGCGGGAAAAAAGGAAGAAACATTAAATTCTGATTTTCATATCACCGATTCATTCGTCAGAAAATTTGGGGGCGTGAATAATTCTTTCAAAATTTTAACTGATGACGTAAACACAGTTGGCATTTGATACAGAAGGTGTTCATTGCCCCATTATTTTTACGGTTTAGGCTGAACTTCGGGTTGAACGGACGGGACAACAATGGTCGGTTGTAAGTTTGTCGGTGTCGTCGGTTGAACTCCCGAGTTTGAAGCCGGATTACCTAAGGGCACCGGTTGAATTATGGTTGTTGTCCGATTTCCGGTGCCGATTTTACCAGCCGTCGGATTACCTTCATAGTCCGGGCGATAAATGCGGGGGGTGATGAAGAACAAAATCTCATTTGTATTTCGTTGAACCGCACGATTCTTGAATAGATTACCAAGAATTGGAAGTTTAGAAAGTCCGGGCGTACTGCTTCTTGAGTCACTTTCCAGGTCGGTCAAAACTCCGCCGATAACGGTTGTTCCGCCGTCCGGCACTAAAACTTCAGTTTGCATCTTTTGCGTATCAATGCCAGGTGTTCCACTAAGACCGGCTGACAAAGCACGATTAACCACATTATTTTCCACGATTATATTTAAAATCACCGTTCCGGCATCGCTAATTTGCGGTGTAACTTGTAAACGCAGAGGCACATTAACAAAGGTTGTTGTGAATACGACTCCGGTATCAGCATTACCACCGGCACTTCTTTGAACGGTTGTAACTGGAATTTGGCTTCCGCTTGATATTTCTGCAGGGCGATTGTTCAAAGCCGTAACACGTGGTGTAGCAATGGTTTTGGTCTGTCCTTTGGTTTCAGCCAAATTCAAAGCCGCCGTAATTGTAGCCGTTCCGAAAGCTCCGGTCGTCAGGAAAAAAGTTCCCGTCGGGACATTGTCATTCGGTCGTCCGGTGTCCCCGGAAATAATTCCACCTCGTCCAAACGGATTTCTGATGGTCGCACCGAGTTGAACCCCGATTTCGCGCAAAAAGTTGCGTTGGGCAATAACGATGCGGGTTTCGATTTCGACTTGCGGTTCCGGTTGATCAAGCAAACCGACTAGTTGTCGCACGGCATCGATATTTTCACGCACGTCCGTAATGATCAGTGTATTGGTTCGTCCATCAACTTCGACCGCGCCGCGCCGCGAAAGACGGCGTTTGATAATTCCCAAGACACCTTGGTCAGCACTTCCACTGCCACTTCCACCTCCGCTACTTCCACCTCCGCCAACCTTGCCGGATCCTGATGCATCATTACTCGTTCCACCTGAAAATTGTCCGGCTTGCCCGGATTCACCGCTCAAAGTTCCGGAAGCACGAGCATAGTTCAATCGGATAAACTCCGTGAATAACGGTGAAGTGTCGAGTTGATTATCTCGAATTCTCTGCGCTACCGTCTGTTCCTCGGCGAGAGATTTTCGCTCGGCGATGCGAAGTATGTTTCCATTGATCTGAACGCCGAGGTCTTGCGATTGTAAAACCGAATCAAGCGCGACATTCCACGGAACATCATTGACATTGACCGTTACCGGAACGCTTTTCACCGATTTATCGATGACGAAATTAATTCCGTATTGTTGGGTAATATAGTTAAAGATGTCGCGGATGTCGGCATTAACGACATTCAAATTTATTGACTCGCCGCGAAAACCCGGGTCGCCATACATTTTGCCTTGTTGTTGCGGCGCAACTGTTTGTGCCGCCACAGCAAAAGCTAAAGCACTGGTAATCATTAGTGCGACGATGGCTTTTTTGCCATACCCGCTTAAAATTTCAAGAGAATTCATGTTTCCTCCGTTACAGATTTCATCTCGTCTCGAGATGTTTAAAAGTTAAATTATTTGTTGGATTAAGGCGTAATTTCCTGGTTAGCAGTTACGCCTAATAAAATTGGGTGTGTCAAGCTATTCGAGTAAAAAGTAGTCAACCGGATGGTTTAGATTTTACTCGATACCTATTGATCTTTGTTTTTGGCAACTTTGACCGATTTTTTTCCTTTCTTGGCAGGTTTTTCTTTAACCGACTCTTTTGGGGTTTCTACCGGTTGTCTATTCATTTCTTCAAGCGGTGAAATAATTACCGTCGGCATCGACATTTTATCAGTTCCGGTGGTCGGAACAGGCGCAGCCGTGCTTGCAGTTTCAGTATTACCTGAAGATTGGATCGGTGCGGTGCCTTGAACTTCCTCCTGAACACTGAACTGACGTAAAGTCTTGTTCTCGACCGACGCGGTAAATTTTCCGTTAGTCATCTTTGTAACTTTCCGAAAAACAAGTCGATTTTCTTCAACCGCCACAAGCTGACCGTCAAAAAATTTCTCGCCCGGATAAATCGTGTAAGTAAGTTTTATCGGTTTTGCTTCGACCATTGCCGCATAACCGCGCGGTGTTCGGAAAATTCCGATTACAGACATTTCTTCAAGCGTCAGGACACTTGTAACTTTAGGTAATTCAACACCGTTGAGGGCGGCATCTTCGCGTAACCGCTTGTAAAAAGAAATTCGTTGCTCGATTGCCGGCGGTAAGACCACATTTACCGGTGGTGGTCCGGCGGGTTTTGGTTTGTCGGCTTTTACGATTGAAGTTGTGGTAGTTGTTGGCGTTGTCGTTACCGGGTTATTTGTTCGCGGCTTTGCCCAATTCGGTTTTTCAAACGGGTCGCGGGTTTGAGCAGCGGCTGTCGTGAAATAGCCGCTAACCAATACAAAACCAACTACCCCAAAACTTAAACTCAGAAAGCGTATTATTTTCGATTTGTTCATCATAACTTTTCTCTCTTAAAGAATCTTACAAATTATTTATGCCACAGACCTTATTTTGCGGGCGGTGGAGGAGCAGGCGGATTTGCTACCGGTGGTTGACCGTTAGCCGGTGCCGGCGGCTGACCATTCGGATTTGGCGCACCGGGTTTTAGTGGTGCGGGTTTATTCAAGAGTTCTTCCGGCGTGGCGTAATATGCGGTCAACAAAAATTGAGCGTGCAGGGTGCGTGCCTCGTTTTGTTTATCGATTTGATTCAATTTGAAATCGCTAATTGAAACAATACGCTGCAATTGCGCCATTTTTTCAAAGAACGCCCGTAAATTATTAAAATTGCTGTCAACTTCAATCTCGACCGGTTTCGCCATTATGAATTCTTGTTGAACATCATCGCGCGGCGCAAAACGACTGACGATCAAGCGACTCTCGTTTGCCGTGTCCTGCAAGCCTTGAAGAACATTCGTGATCTCGCGTTCTTCCGGCAACAATACCCTTAGTTCATCATATTCCTGCGTTTTACTGGCAAACAGGGCGCGAAATTCGTTGATTCGCTGAGTTGCTACCTTTGCAACTTCATTCTGGGTTTTTAATTGAGCAACCTGATCGTCCAGTTGAGTTACTTCTTCGCCAATATCTTTAATGACAAAGTAGTAAACTCCGGCGTAAAGAAGTGTAGCAATGCCTACAAAAACAATAAGTTGAAAATACCAAGCTAGTGCTTTAAATTTTTCTATCATCTCGGTTTCCTTTTATTTACTTAGCTTCTATTCCGAGCAAACTAAGTTTTGGATATGGTTGTATTAATTTTTTGCGACTTGTGGGGGCGTTGCGCCATCTGATTGTGAAGTATTTCCCTTTGGTAAATTATCAGGTTGATTTGGATTGGTAACTTGTGATGGCGGGTTATTAGCAGCGGTTGTCGGCGAGGATTTTCCGGCTCCATTTGCTTTTGAAGGCGTGTAGGCGCAACGAATGATAAAACCGACAATTTCAAGTTTTGGCGCATCCGTATTAGCCGGTGATACTTGCGGTTGATTCGGTGCTTCTTTTCTCTGTGTTTCGATATTCAAATTCGAGAAAAGACCACCCGAAAATTCTAAACTTCGTCCAAATTGAGTAACCGCCGCTTCATCCGGTGAATTGCCTTTGACCGTTAATACATCGCCGGTTTGTTCGACGCTTTCAAGATATAATCCCGGAACAGATGCAATTCGTTCCCGCATCGCTTCCAACACGGCACTCGGACCGGCTTGTGAAGCACGAAGATTTTTTATCAGATTAATACGCCCGTCAATATTTTGGATCTTTAATTCCAAATCCTTCATCTCTTTCGTTACGGCTTCGAGTTCGGCTGCAATTTGTTTTTGCTCATCGAGTTCTCTTTCAGCGCGTGCTTTTGCCATTTGAACACTAATAAAGTGTCCGCCGGTTAACGCTAAGAACAAAAACCCAACCGCTATTGCCATTAACAACATTCGGGTTGTCGGGCTGCCGATTTTACGCTCAACCGCGACAACGGCTCCGCCTTGTCTTTCCGTAACTGAATCTAGTAGATTTATCTTAATCATCTCAGTTCCACTCCTCTTACCGCCAAACCAACGGCAACTGCCATTTCGGGCATAATTTCACTCAAATAATCCGGGTCAAATTTGCGTGTGTCCACTTTGATATTGCGGAACGGGTCTAAAACCTCGACGGGCAATTCCAACCGGCGTGAAAGTTCTTCGGCTAAACCGACAAGTTTTGAACCGCCGCCGGAAATTAAAATTTTCTGCACGACAACTTCGTTTTCTTCACTTGTGGCACGGTAAAAATCGAAAGTTTTTTGGATTTCCATTGCAACCATCTCCGTTACATCGTTTATCAACGGTTCTATCGACTTTTCTTCAACACCTGCCGCCGAATCCATTACTCCACGCTTGACGGCTTCGGCTTGTTGAAAACTGAGTCCGAGATTTCTTTGCAATACATCGGTAAATTGACTTCCGCCGATGGTTATATCGCGTGTGAATAATGAACGGGTGCCTTGAACCAGATTGACATTCATCGTCGATGCACCGATGTTCAGTAGTGTTACAACCTGCGAATCATCCGGTTGATAATTGATTTCATAGCAATTTTGCAACGCGAACGTATCAACATCGATGATGACCGGTTGTCTTCCGGCAAGCTGAATTGCCTGTTTTATATTGTCAATTCTTTCCCGTTTGACAGCCGCGATTAAAACTTGAGTTGAGTCGGAATTTTCAACCGTAACTTGATAATCGAGGCTCACATCCGACAAATCGTAGGGAATATGTTCTTCGGCGTGCCAGTCAATCGATTCTTCGAGTTCTTCACGGCTCATCGGCGGCAAAACGATATTTTTAATGATCACCGAATGACCGCTCACACCTGTTACGACCTGACTCGCATCAATCTGATGATTTGAGCAGATGTTATTGATGACTTCCGAAACAATGTTCAACTCCATAATTTGTCCGTCAACTACGGTGTCGGCAGGCAAATTCTCAAATCCCAAGCCAGTCAGACTCAAATTGTTCATCTTACCGTCGAGTTCCACGATTTTGATTGAACTTGAGCCGACATCTAAACCGGCAACGCTTTTCTTTTTACTGAACAGCATTATCTATTTACTCCTTATTCGCTTTCGCGCCAATCTTAAATTTATTTTGTTTGTGCAAGTTTTGTTTTCATTAAAACAACGAAACTGGTATTTGGCAGTTAGAAGATTTTTTGCCACCTGTCGGGCTGACAGCAAAGACAGAACTCCGGTTCGATAGGTATAACTATTAGCAGAGCCAAAATACCTGTTTCGTTTTTTGTTGCTTGGAAAAAGCAATGTATTTGCTTTTAAGATGCTCCTTTATGAAAACTTTTTCGCTTATTAGGTGGCGATAGGAAACGACATTTGAAATGTCATTACTTAATAAAATTACAACAGTGTTTAAAGTTTGTCAACACTTATTTTTTTGTTTAAATCAAATTGCTGAAAGTTTAAATCAATATGACGGATTGAACTGTCATATTGACTGATTTTTCAAATATCATCGGGATTTTAGACAGGAGAAATTGCGGTCAACCGGAAATCCGGTCGGAAAAATAACAATCGAGAATTGCTTTTAATAATTCCTTTTGGAAATTCTTATGCGCGTATCATCCGAAAACTTCACGATAAAATATTGGCTTAAAAGAATTAGAAAGAGTAATTTACGGGGTAATCAATATATAAAAATAAATTTTAAGGTGTGAGCCATTTAGTTTCGAGTTCACCCTTTTCATTCCATATAAATAAGGAACGTCGATTTCCCTTAACGTCCAGTTCAAGCGAATCTATTGAATCAATGGTCGAAGATATGACGGCAAAATTGACGCGTCCGGCTTCGGATTCTTCTTTGGTTGGTTGTCGTTCAACAATCTCTTCCGGCAATCCCGAAGTTGCTTTTTTAGCAATTTTTGTCGGGGCTTCGGCAACATAACAGCGGCGTGAAAAAAAACCGGTTGCCAGCCACTGTTCTTCGGCGAGTTCGTCAGCGGTGTGAATTAAGGCTTTACCATTTATCCGAATCTGGAGTTTTTCAGTCGGATGATAGAACAACCAGGAAACCTGCGAATTTATCTGAACTTCTTTGATTTTCGGCGAATTGAAATGAGTATGAAAAGCAAGAAGCGGCGGTCTGCGCCAAAAGCGGCGTAAAACAACCACGCGCAAATTTGCTTTACATTCAAAAGAAGTCCCAAAAACAGGCGTGTGAAACGGGTGATTGCGGTCGAGCATTCCTAAATCCAGTTGTTTCCAAATTTTTTTCAGGATTTCCCCGTGTGATGCGGGTTTATCCCATATACTTTCAGACTTCATAAAGAACTATTAACAGAGCTTACAACAGAAATTTCAAACAATTAGTAGTTATTTTCAACCGACATTATCGAAATTGCAGAAATTCATCGCTTTAATTTATTGTTGATAGTTTAAACTCCCATAAACGATTACACAAAATTTACTGTTTCAATTTATCAATAATGGCATTGGCGAAGTCAACCGTTTTCGCCGAACCGCCCAAATCTTTGGTGATTGTCGTCCCTTCGGCAAAAACTTCGAGCATGGCAATTTCTATGCGCTCCGCCGCTTCGCGTTCGCCGATGTGCTTGAGCATCAAAATCGCCGACATCAAAACTGCCGTCGGATTCGCCACGCCCTGACCGGCAATGTCGGGAGCAGAACCGTGAACTGCTTCAAAAACCGCACCGATTTCACCGATATTTGCCCCGGGAGCAAGTCCTAAACCGCCGATCAAACCCGCGCATAAATCCGAAACGATGTCGCCGTAAAGATTTTCCATGACCATCACATCGAACTGCTGCGGATTCATTACGAGCTGCATACAGCAATTGTCGATAA
The DNA here is from genome assembly GCA_031359215.1 of Acidobacteriota bacterium. GTDB lineage: Bacteria > Acidobacteriota > Blastocatellia > Pyrinomonadales > Pyrinomonadaceae. Next base: position 26,172 of record JANMAA010000023.1, read on the forward strand.
TTTTATCGTCGGCAACAATATCGGGATAATCTTTCGCCACATTATAGAAACAGTCGAGAAAAAGCCCGTCCGAGAGTTTCATAATATTCGCCTTGTGAACGGCAGTAACTTTTTGACGATTTTCCCGCACTGCGAATTCAAATGCATATTTTGAAATCCGCGTCGAAGCCTTTTCCGTAATGATTTTCAAGGATTCGACCACGCCCGGAACCACCGTATGTTCCAAACCGGCATATAAATCTTCAGTGTTTTCACGAACAATCACTAAATCGAGATTCGGATATTTGCAAGGTATGTTGGGCAAAGCCCGGATCGGGCGGACATTAGCATAAAGATCGAGATTTTTCCGCAAGCCGACATTGACCGATGTAAAACCTTTGCCGATCGGTGTCATCAGCGGACCTTTGAGCGCAACTTTATTTTTTTTGATCGAATTAATCGCTTCATCAGGCAAAGTCGTGCCGAATTTTTCCAATGCCTGTGCGCCGATGATTTTCGTTTCCCAGTCAATTTCAACGCCGGTTGCTTCGATAATTTGAACGGTTGCAGAAATAATTTCAGGTCCGATGCCGTCGCCCGGAATTAGTGTAATTGTGTGTTTGCTCATTTTTATTTAACTCTCAAACCAAATTTAATTCCTCAGAATTGGTTTCCTTTGACATTGGCGGAGATTTTTCGTTTTATAAAATATCAGTTTAACTTAAAATTAACTTACAGCAAAAGACAAATGACAGAAGTTTTAATCATTGGCGGCGGCATTATCGGGTTATCAATCGCCCGTGAATTACGCAAAAAAGGCGTTGACAGGGTGAAAATTCTCGAAAAGAATTCGGCTTGCGGAATGGAAGCCTCAAGTGCCGCCGCCGGAATGCTCGCGCCGCAAGCCGAAGCTGATAAAGCTGATGATTTTTTTGATTTTTGTAGTGCAAGCCGCGATTTATATCCGAATTTTGCCAAAGAATTATTTGCGGAAACCGGAATTGACATTGAACTTGACCAAACCGGAACGCTTTATTTGGCGTTCACCGAAGAAGATGCGGAAGAACTCGAAAAAAGATTCGACTGGCAGAAAAAGACTAATCTAAAAGTTGAAAAACTGAATTCCAAGGAAGTGTTGGATATTGAACCGAATATTTCACCGGATGTTCTTTTCGGTTTGCGTTTTCCGATGGATTGGCAAGTTGAAAATCGAAAAATCATAGAAGCGTTATCTCGCGCCGAAAGCGGGTTTATAAAAGGTGAAGTCAGAAGTTTGCTTTTTGAAAACAATAAGATAATCGGCGTAGAAACAAATACAGAAAAAATCTATGCACCGATAGTGATAATTGCTTCGGGCGCGTGGACGAGTTTAATCAAAGACAAATTCAACCTGCTTTCAAACATCAAAGTCAAACCGATTCGTGGTCAGATGATTGCCCTGAATGACAACGGTAAATTATTTCGCCACATAATTTACAGTCGGCGCGGTTATGCCGTGCCGCGAAAAGATCATAGAATTTTAGTCGGTGCAACTGTCGAAGATGTCGGCTTTTACAGTGAAACGACGAACGCGGCGAACGCTTTATTATCAAAAATAGCGTTTGAAATTTCGCCTGAATTCGAGAATTTGAGTTTAAAGGAAACTTGGGTTGGTATGCGTCCTTTTGCCGCTGACGGCTTACCGATTCTGGGCGAATTTCCCGAAATCGAAAATCTTTTTATCGCTACCGCGCATTATCGAAACGGCATCTTACTTGCGCCGCTAACAGCGAAGATTTTAATCGATAAAATTGTTGAAAATGTCGAGTCGAAATATTTAAGTATTTTTAGTCCGCGCCGTTTTCAAAAATTTGCAGTCGGCAGTAAATAGTGAATATTTTCCCTGCGTTATGAATTCAAAATATTATGCGACAATTATTTGCATCTCTAATTTGTTTAGCTATATCAATTAGCGTTTTCGCCCAATCACGCCGGGTTAATCCGAATAATCCTCCGCCGAATTCAGCGGCTGTCAGTGCATTTAATGATTTAACTGCTAAACAGATGTTTGATGAGGCAAATGTTTATGCAAAGAACAAATTTGCCGAATTTGAGAAGCAAAAATTGCCTTTTAACGACAGTCTTTTTAACCGCACTGTTTTAGAGCAAAGACAACTTGCCGCCAAATATGCTGCCGTTGTTTCCACCCGCTCAAATCTCGCCGGAGAAGATTTTTATTATCTCGGAATGCTCAATTGGTTGGCTGAAAACTCTGAAAATGCCGCCGATTCTTTTCAACAATTTCTCGCAATTGAAAATCAGTCTGCTGAAAAAGTGCAAACAGCGCGTTCAATTATCATTGTTATCGCGGCACGGGAAAAGAATTTTACCGAAGCCGAAAAATTACTTAAAGAATATCTCACTTCCGATCCGATAAAAATTAGTGAACGCGCCAAAATGGAAAGTTCATTGGCGGAAAACTATCAAAAAGAGAAAAATTTGAACTTAGCCGCAAAACACGCCGAAGAAGCCTACAAAGCGGCAAAAGTGCTTTTCAAAGATAACTCGTCACGCGCCCGGGGACTCAGCGAATTGCTGACTGCCGGCGTTAAATTGTTTGAAATTTACAGCGATGACGGCAAACAATCCGAAGCGGATAAAGCACTCGAAGATTTGCGAAAAACAGCCGCTTTCCTTGAAGCCAGCGATGTTTATTATTACGCGGTTGACAGACAAATAAAATATCAAATTGAAACGAAACGCAAGCCATTAGCGTTGCAAACATATCAAAATACGCTGGCACAAATAAGCAAAGATTTTCCGGTAAAACTTTTGCAGGAAGATGTTGCCCGACGCTTAAAAAAGCGCGAAATGCAATACAAGTTACTCGGTGAAACTGCCCCTGAACTCGTTGACATAGATAAATGGTTTAGCGGTTCACCGCAAACACTCGCTGATATGCGCGGAAAAGTTATTCTGCTGGATTTTTGGGCGACATGGTGCGGACCGTGCCTCGATGCTTTTCCGGCTTTGACCGAATGGCATCAAACTTTCAAGAGCGACGGATTAGAAATTTTGGGCGTTACGCGTTATTACGGTCAGGCGGAAGGATTGCAAATTGACAACGATGCCGAGTTAGAATTTCTTCAACGATTCAAAAAAACCCAACGTCTGCCATACGATTTTTTAGTTGGTAAAGGTCAGGCAAACCAAATAAATTATGTTGCTACCAGTCTTCCAACTACCGTTTTAATTGATCGCAAAGGCATAATTCGATACCTTGAAACTGGCACCAGCCGCAGTCGTGAAGGTGAAGTGCGGGAAATGATCGTTAAACTTTTGGCGGAAAAATAGGATCGTATAACGTAAAATGTAAATTACAAAAGTTCTATTATTGCTAGACATTTTTGTTTAAATTATACTCAATGAATTAAGTTTCTTATTTATTTTGTTTTACGGCTTAGTTTATTTTGATTTGCAATGAAGCCCAAAACCCGAATTTCAAAAAGCAAGACGCAAAACTTTTACGACCGCATTGCCGATGTTCAGAATTTGGCGATGAAAATTAATGGTTATCGGGCATCGGTGTCAAAATATCTGCGCTCATTGGATTTGCAAATTGATGAAAACTCCTCAGTTTTAGATGCCGGCAGCGGCACCGGAATCGTTACACTCGGTTTCTACAGCGCAGGTTTTAACCCGAGAAAAACTATCGCGCTCGATCTTTCGTTTAATTCTTTGCAAGTATCACGCGACCAGTTTGAAAAAGACAAAAAGACCAAAGAGAAAAAAATTTCCGCCGTTCAAGGCAATATTTTGAGTCTCCCATTTGCCGATGAAACTTTTGATCTGGTTTTAACTTGCGGCGTTCTGGAATATGTTGCGCTGGATGACAGTTTAAAGGAATTCGCCCGGGTAATGAAAAAAGATGCAAAATTGGTTTTGATCCCGGTCAAGCCTTCGATTGTCAGTTCGGTTTTGGAGATTTTATATAACTTTAAGATACATTCGTTAAATGAAACCAAAGCGGTTGCAAAACGATATTTCGAGATCGTCGGTAATTATAAATTCCCGTTAAATGAACCCATTAGTTGGTCAAAAATGATCTTCCTACTCAAGAAGAAGTGAGAGTGGAATATTAAGAATTAATTTTTCGCTTTCCGGGTTTTAACCCTCAATTCTTCTCTTAATAAAATGCAAACTAATGTTATTCATCCGCTAATCATTGCTCATCGGGGAGCATCTGCGCTTGCGCCTGAAAATACTTTGGCGGCTTTTCAAAAAGCGATTGATGACGGTGCCGAAGGCATCGAATTAGATGTTCGACTTTCTAAAGACGGCATTCCTGTTGTATTTCACGATTCCAGTCTTTATCGTTTAGGACGAATAGCAGGAAATGTTTCAGACTTTACGGTCAAGGAATTGCAAAAATTTGATGTCGGTTCGTGGTTCAATATAAAAAATCCGCAACTTGCAGTCGAGAAATTCTCCATTGAAACGGTTCCGACATTAGTAGAAATAATCGAATTTTTGACGGATTATAAAGGTTTGATCTACATAGAATTAAAATGTAAAGAATCGGAAATCGAGTTATTGGTCAAAGCCGTTTGTCAGGTAATTAGCCAATCTTTATTGCTTCCTAATATTTTAGTCAAAAGTTTCAAACTCGAAGCGATTCCAATTATCCGCCGGCTATGTCCCGACGTGAAAACAGTTGCGCTTTTCGCGCCCAAGATAATGGCGATCTTTCGCAAAGAAAAACATCTCGTTAAAATTGCTCACGAACTTGACGCTGATCAAATTTCTCTCCACTTTTCGCTTGCAACCCGTAAACTGATGCAAAAAGCCGCGAAAAAAAATTTACCAGTAACAATCTGGACGGCAGATAATCCGAGATGGGTGAAACGTGCCGTAGATTTAGGAATTAACGCAATTATTACAAATAATCCGGCACGACTTTTGAGTAAACGAAATGAGATTCTTGCAAATGGATTTTCTTAAAAGACTATTGGCTTATATCTGATAATTGAACAATTGTTTCCAAGCCGTGCGGCAATCGATTGCGGGCAAACACTTTGCCGCCGCATTTTTCGACACAAGTCTTAACGATTGCCAATCCTAAACCGGTTCCGCCTGATTGCCGTGAACGATCTGATTCGACTCGATACATCGGATCGAAAATCTTTTCGAGTTCGTTTTCAGGCACACCGATTCCTTTATCCGCCACAACTATTTCAACGGTTTGATTGTCTTTTTTTTGCGCTGAAATCGTGATTTGTCCGGCATTTCCGGCATAATGCAGGGCATTGCGGATAATATTCGAAAGTGCGCGGGAAATTAATTCCGGTTGGGCAAGAATTTGCATATCCGGTGGAACTCTCACGGGTTGAAAAAGTTTTCGGCAAATAATCGTCCGCACCGAGTTCCAGCCCGACGATTCTATCGGCTTCGTCGCCCAAAGCCGTCAACATCAGCACGGGAACAGCGGAAAAGTTTCTGATTTGTTTCAACACCTCGAAACCATTCATTTCCGGCATCATCACATCCAAAATTACCGCTTCAAAATTTTCATTTTTTGCTTTTTCAAGTCCGACTGTTCCGGTAAATGCAGATGTTACATCAAATCCGAACGGCGCAAGATAATCTTTGACGAGACGGCACAGTTTCGTGTCATCGTCTATCATTAAAATTTTTGTATTGCCGTTTTCCATTTGCATCAGATTGACAGTTTAACTGAAAACAATCTCCGTGCAAACGACTTTACAATTACTTAACAAAAATTTACCTGTTCAAAACAAATTTCCGGCTCTCTGCTTATAAACTATGTGTGTAGATATAGATAGAATGGGTTATATACATAGTTGTTATATTTGAACTAAACAAAACAGATTTAACTTATGATTGTGGTGTTTTATCATTTACAAATTATATTCAATCGCGTCAAAAATAAGATAGACATTTAATCTATAAAAATGTTTTAAGAAAGTTCAAATAAATTTATTAATAGTGCTGTATTAAAATCAGCAATATGTTAATCGGAAGAAAACCTGAACGGGGTTTTCCTCAAAAGTCCCACCATTTCTAAAACTAAACTAAATTTCATTAGTTTCGTTGCAGATATACAATTTGTAAAAAGACTGATCAATAAAAGGAGACATTATGAAAATTTTGAAACTGACAATTATTTCGATGTTTGCGGTAATTGTCGTGTTTGCGCTTTCTTTTAGAAATAATGTAGAAAGTCGGGACAATACCGCTAAGATGTCCAAGAAATCCGATGACCGGATTCGGCAAAGCAGATTCCGTCATAACGGTGTTATTGAAATTGAAGACCCGGAAATCTCCAAGAATGGTAAAAATCCCACGATCAGAAAAAATGTTCCCACACCAGCCGAAGCCCCGACCGGTTTTGATAATTTGACAAATGGGTTTAATGACCAAGGACCGCCTTTTGAAACGATTAACGCGGATAATGTAGTGGCACTGCGTTCTTTTAACGATAACCGATTTATATTTGAAGAAACGGAAACTATTGCAGACGGCATAGGACCGACTTATAATGCTCAAAGTTGCCGGGAATGTCATCAGAATGTCGTAACCGGCGGTGCCAGCCAGATCGCCGAACATCGAACCGGACGCACTGACAATGGGGTATTTTTTGAATCACTCGGCGGCTCACTGATACAATCTCGTGCAATTCACCCGAACATTGTGGAACGCGTGGCTTTTGAGGATGATATTCGAACTTTTCGCATCTCAACCAACACGCTGGGCAATGGATTTGTCGAATCTATCACTAATGACACTATTCTGGCTATTCAAACCAGTCAACCCCAAAATATGCGCGGAAGTATTCTTATGGTTCCGGTATTTGAAGGCAACGGCACGGCACGTCTCGGGCGTTTCGGCTGGAAAAATCAGCACGCCAGCCTCGAATCATTTTCGGCTGACGCTTATCTTAACGAAATGGGAATTACAAGCCCGATTTTCCCTGAAGAAAACACATCCGGCGGAATTGATGTCAGCCAATTTGATCCGGTTGCTGATCCTGAAGACGACGGCGTTGATGTGGTTGCATTCGCCAATTTTATGCGATCTACAAAAGCCCCGTCTCGTGGACCGATAACGCGAACGGTCTTAGCGGGAGAAAGGATTTTCAACCAGATCGGATGCGCGGTTTGCCACGTCCCATCTATCACGACAGCACCTCCGGGAACGGTGATTAACGGTGGAACTTTTACTGTCCCTGAAGCGTTAGGCAGTAAGATCATTCATCCATTCAGCGACTTTTTACTGCACGACATCGGAACCGGCGATGGTATTCCCTTTTTGCCGACTCCCGAATTTGCATTTACTACAAATCAGATCAAGACCGCTCCGTTGTGGGCATTGAGAACCCGAAACCGGTTGATGCACGATGGTCTGAGTTTTACTATGCAGGAAGCAATTTTACGGCACCAAAGTCAAGCAATTGAAGTGTCCAATAGATTTAGTGCTTTATCAGCGGCGCAAAAAACTTTGCTTATTTCTTTTTTAAATTCGCTGTAATACGACAAATTTAGTTCGTAAGTAAATAATATTCGAATTCCAACACCTTGTCAGGGTTTCAAATAAAGCCGTGTTTTTGAAAGCACGGCTTTATTTTCTCTGATGTCCCGGAACTCAAACACACAACTTTACAAACTCTTAACAAAATTCCCTGCTTTCCAAATAATCTCTTTACATTTGCCCGATAATCTTATCGTATTGAAACAAAAAGCAACTTGCTTGATGAATTCAAAATTTCAACTTTTTAGATTTTACAGGAGAATTATAATGAAAAATTACACGAAAATTTTTGCTCCGTTAATTTTCGCAATTTTGATCGGTTCATTGACGTTTATTTTTGCTCAAACCAAAGATCAATATAATTCAGAAAAACAACCGCCGCCACGCAGTGAAGTTTTCGGTCACAAACCGCCGGGAATGCGTGGCGGATTGCCGCCGCATATTATCGAACAATTAAATCTGACAGACGCTCAAAAAGAACAGATTCAGTCTCTCGAACTAAGTTCGCGCGATTCATCAAAGGTATATTTCGACATTATTCGAACTTCTGATGAGCAATTGAGAAGTTTGTCGGACAGCGGAAACTTCAGCGAAACCGGAGCACGGCAAATTTTGAATACCAAGTCACAAGCATTAATTGAAATGGAAATAATTCGTCTTCGGACGGATGACGCAATTCTCAAAATTTTAACTGCCGAACAAACAGCGCAATTAGAAAAACTTAAACAACAACATCCGCCGATGCCGCCGCCCGATGGATTTCGTCCCAACAAGTAAATACAAATATGAAACGGGAAACGCAAGTTTTTTGTAGTTTT
>JANMAA010000054.1:0-2985 GCA_031359215.1 Acidobacteriota bacterium
CGCGCTGGAAACAATAAAAATAGTTCAGCCAAAAGCCGAAAGAATATTAATTGAAAAGGCAAGAGAAGTCATCAGTCGAATAGGCAGTATTCATCGCTACAACTTTTCAACTTCTTCGGCTTAATTTGGCGTAGGTATTGTATCGTGATAAAGGATTAAATTTTGCACTCGTTTCGGTTGACGATTTTATGATAATAGATACGCAGGTTCCTGAATTTTTAAAACAATACGAAGCAGTAATGCCGTCCTATCTGCTCAATTACCCGACACGCAAAGAAATCGCTAAAGCCGTCCGTCAAATCGCGCCGCGCTTTCCTGATACTTATCCTTTGACTCTGCTTTTCGATACTAAAGGCAGACTTGTTTATCAAAAAGTCGGAGTCATCAATGCGAAATTATTGCGAAAAGAAATTGATAAAATTTTGCCGAAGGTAAAAAGTAAAAATGTTAATAAATAATATTTCCAAAACGATTTTCTTTTCGGAGGACAATAAAAGTGTTTTTTAATGTTTTAGCCATAACAATTTTCAATGTGCTTTTTCTGTTATTCGGCAGTGAAGGAACTTCTTTCGGCGTTTACGAAATTAAGCGAAGTCTGACACCTTTAGGTTGGGCGGCAGTAATTATTTTACCGACTGCGCTGCTTTTTGGAGCGATTTATCCGGTAGTTAAAATCCTTAAAAAACCAAAACTAAAATGATTGATTTAAGAAGCGACACAGTAACAAAACCGACCGCCGAAATGCGGAAAGCGATGGCGGAAGCGGAAGTCGGCGACGATGTTTACGGCGAAGACCCGACCGTCAATCTTTTGCAGCTAAAAGCGGCGGAAATATTCGGCAAAGAAGCCGCGCTGTTCGTGCCGACGGGTTCGATGGGCAACCAGATCGCCGTTAAATTGCACACCAAACCCGGCGATGAAATTATCATCGAAGAGCGCGGACATATTTTTAATTGGGAACTCGGAATGCCCGCAATCGCTTCGGGTGTGACGATTCGTCCGGTTCGCGCCGCGAACGATAGCGGAATGCTGACGTGGAACGAAATCGCGGCGGCAATTCACATCAATCAGCCATATTACGCTTGTCCGACGGGCTTAATTTGTTTAGAAAACACACATAATTTCGGCGGCGGAAGCGTGATGAGCGCGGATGAAACGAGTGCAATTTGCAACGAAGCGCACAAATTAAACTTGCCTGTTCATCTCGACGGCGCACGGATTTTTAATTCGGCGGTCGCGCAAAATGAAACGGTCGCCAATCTTACAAAATCAGTTGATTCGGTGCAGTTTTGTCTGTCAAAAGGTTTGGGTGCGCCCGTTGGTTCGATGCTTTTGGGCAAAAAAGAATTTATTACGGAAGCCAAAACGTGGCGCAAACGCTTCGGCGGCGGAATGCGACAGGTTGGAATTCTCGCAGCGGCAGGCTTGATCGCTTTGGAAGAGTCGCCGAAACGTCTGCATATTGACCACGAAAACGCGAAAACATTAGCCGAAGGTGTCGCAAATTTGAAAGGCGTTTCGATTGACGCGGAAAAAGTCGCGACAAATATCGTGATTTTCGACGTTTCCGCAACCAACCAAACTTCTGCCGAAATCTGCGATGAATTAAAAACGGAAAATATCTTTGCAAGTCCGTTCGGCAAAGCAATTCGAATGGTCACACACTGTGACGTTTTGCGTCAAGACATTGAAACGACCTTAAATGAATTGCGTAAAATCATCTGATGAAATACGAAACGCGCTGGGTGAAAATCAAACTAAAACCGAATTCGCTCGAAAAAGTTCGTGAATGGGCAAAAACTCTCAACGAGCGAAAAGATAAAGTCATTGAAACTCTGCGCGATGAATCGGTAATTTTGGAAAGCGTTTTTCTCGATCAAAATTCGGAAGGCGATTTTTAATCTATGTGATGATAGCCGAAAGTTTTGAGCAGGCGAAACAAGCCGTTAAAAGTTCGGTTCACGCGATTGACGAATTTCATGAGAATTTCAAACACAAATGTTGGGAAGACGGCGAAAAACTCGAAATGCTGATTGATTTAGACAGAATCTCTGAAATCAAATAAACTAAAACTCGATGATTATTGCGATTGACGGACCTTCGGGCGCGGGAAAATCTACGCTCGGCAAGATGTTAGCCAAACAATTGAATCTGCTCTATCTCGACACGGGCGCGATGTATCGCGGTGTCGGGTTGGCTGTTTTGCAAAATAATGTGAGTTTTGAAGATAAAGCGCGAGTTGCTCGTATTGCCGAAGACGCGAAAATCGAACTCGTCGGCGAACCCGAAGATTTGCAGATTTTTCTTGACGGACGCGATGTTTCGACAGAAATTCGCACGAATGAAGTCGGACAAGCCGCGTCAATCGTTTCGACAATTTCCGAAGTGCGGCGCATTTTAGTTGAGCATCAAAGAACTCTCGGTAAAACCTCAAAAAACGGCGCGGTGCTTGACGGACGCGACATCGGAACGGTGGTTTTTCCGAATGCGGACGTGAAATTTTTTCTGACGGCAAAACCCGAAGCGCGGGCGCGAAGGCGTTACGAAGAAGATTTAGAAAAAGGTCGGGCTATTTCGTTTGAACAAACTTTCGCGGAAATAATGATGCGCGACGAATGCGACGTTTCACGCGAAGATTCGCCGTTAGCGATTGCCGATGATGCCATCGTGATTGATACCAGCGAACTTAATCTGACCGAAGTTTTTGAACAAATGCTCGGCATTATCAACGAAAAGAATTTAAAATCTGCGGTGAATTTGACTTAATTTTACCGAATCGTTAAGATTTTTATTCGTTCTTTTATGCTCCCGTAGCTCAGTTGGATAGAGCAACAGCCTTTAAGTAAGGAGCCTGTATAGGGAATTAGTAACTTATACAGTGGAGAGTGCTATATCGGTGAATATCTAAGGGAATCGAAAGATTCCTATGACAACACCGAGGGAATTATTCGGATTCGTCCGAATTCGATCCGTAGAGACTACACG
>JANMAA010000080.1:0-36287 GCA_031359215.1 Acidobacteriota bacterium
CGGTCAATCGTGAAACGGTATGCGACGAGTGCCTGTTGTCTTTCATCGTCCGCTATTTTCGCATAGATTTTAGCGGAATAATACTAAAGTCTTGCACTGAAAGTGCAAGGTTTTGACCTGCGTAATTCAAAGAATAAAATTGATCTTACAGCTGAAGTCTCGACCTCTTCTTGCAAATCCGTGAGAAGGAAATGAATCTGCTGGAAGACAATCTAAGATTGCCGCTTGTTCCCGTAACCGAACCGACGCGAAAGAAATTGAGAGAGATTTTGAAAGATTTGAAATAGATGCAGGAGTTTTTATGAAAAAAATATCGCTGTCAAGTTTGATAATAATTATTGCTTTAATTTCATCAGCTTATACAGGGCTTTCCTATAAAAAGTTCATTTCTTTCAATGTGTATAATCAAAGTGTCAAAATCATCAGCAAATTCCTCTAATTGGGCTTTTTTGTTTTGACACTTTGTTTTCTCCAATATAATTGTCGCTAAACTTCTGATTCCTGCCATTGTTTTTTGTAAACTCTTTTTTTTGAACGCATTTGATCTTCTCTGAGACTCACATCCCGGATGTGATTATTCGTTTCTACTTGCCAATGGCGTCGAATCGCTTGCGCCAGTTCTTCGTATTTGCCTACCTCATTCGACACATAATAACTTTCTTCACGACGCGGAACGCACTTCCCACTTTTTAGTTCTTCTCTTTCCCTCATCACTTTGATTGCCGTTTTGATCCGGCACATTTTCCACCTTTCATCTTTTTCCATTTCTAAAACATCGTAGAATTCGTATTTCCTCAATTCAATTCGTCCGTGGCTTTTTTCCTGCTCCCTGAGCTTCAATAAATTTGCCTGATTTTCCATTGCCCGAATTATTTGTTTCTTCAACTCTTTCTGATTTTCTTTCAACCCAACCACGTATTTCCCGCCACTTTCATTAATTAATCCGAGCGTCAGGGGCTTGCAATGAGAGCGCATCCAAACTTATCTTTTGTGATGCTAGATCGTCTTTCCCCAATAATTTCCGCACGACCGGAACTTCCGATTCCTTCTCTCCCGAATAATAATCTTGCGCTACCGTCTGGCAATTGTTGTGAGCAACGGCTTGCACTATCGCTTCGCCACGCTTGTTGCCTTTTTCAATACTTCCGCGCAGTTCTTTCCCATCCAGCCCAAACCATTTTCGCTCGTCTTCGCTCAATTTGATCCCGTAATTGGCAAATAACAGTGAGTCAAACACCGTCACCGAAACTTTTTCTAAGATCAATGGCAATTGCGAACGCGAAACCGAGTTCTTGCATTCAATCTCTAAAACCACCGCCAATTTCTTATAATGATTCTTCAAGTGCCGATGAATGCTCGATAAACAACCATCCCGATTACTCAAAATGGCAAGCGTCACTCCAGCTAAAACAACCGCTAATTCGTGACGTTTGCCGCGCTTATCTCTTAAATCCAAACCATCTGCATTTTGCAGAATTTGGAAAAAACTTCTACTATTTTCTTGACAAGGTGGCATATTGGTTACTTCTTAAAGTTTCGTCACTATAAAAAATAACTATTTGCCGCCTTGTTCTCAAGTTTTATAGGAAAGCCCTGTCAGCTTATAGCTTCAGGGTTAATTTTGCTGTGATTAATCAATCAGACGAACCGATTGAAGTTGAATACACAATTATTTTTGAAGTCGAATCTCTTGAAAATAACATTAAACCTTTTCGAATGGCTTTATCAGATTGGAATTCTTGGTTTGGTAATAAGGACAAATGGGTTGAACTATCTCAAAGCGAATATGAATTCGAACCGAAAAGTCGCAAATTCAAAATAAAACTATCGCCGAATGAAGTGCTTAAAATCCTCTCCACAAACGATGCAATGTATTTCGTCGAGGACTATCAAGATTTTGAATTATCCGGCATCAAAATAAACGGTAAAAATGGAACGGTTGTCTATGAGGGAAATCAGTTTTTTAAACAATTTGAGAAAAAAATCATTCAAATCGCTTTCTAATCTATAAATGACATTGCAGGAAAAAACCAAGCAATTATTTATAAAATCTTCGCTTAAAGTAAATTCCAGTAACCGAAATGAAACAGACTGCATGAATTTTGAAAGATCAAAATAATTTCGCTTTTTAGTTTAACTAGTCTGTAAATTAAATTTCTAGGTATTTTGCATTTTCAGCATTTACCTTTTCGTAATGTCTGTTTAGTTTTGTTCTAGCCGTTTCGATTGAAAACTGCCAGTTGATTTTGATTTGTTTTGCGCTCCGTTCTGTTACTATGGCTAAATTTCCATTCGATTTGTTTGTTTTTTGTTTCTAACATAATTTTCTCCTCAACCATAAGTTTTTTTGACCCACAACGCCGGCATTTCGGATTGGAGGTGTGTCTATCAAACGAAGCAAAATAAGTCGTTTTATGAATGTCCGCGATGTCTATGGAGGCATCACGGACTTTCTTGCTAACAGCACATAATTGGGTTTAACTCGCCTAACTCGGTTTGATAATAAAATTTTCTTTATCCATTGAGCCGATTGGCGTGAAGTTGCAGGTTTCCGTCGAGACCGTGACCTAAATAACGCCAATATAAACTGGTAGTGAAATCCGTAGTTGTAGATGCGCTGTGTTGCTGCGCCTCGAAACAGGTGCGAAACTCATCTTCGAGTTTCTGCCGCGAAATTTTTTATCTATACTTTGGAAGACTCCTGTTGAAAATCAAATAAAACGGCTATCTCAGCTTTTGTTTTACTGAATTCTCTGACTAAACTCCCGCTTAATTTTATTTGAAATATTTTTATTTTGCCGGTATAGCCTCGTCCGTCTCTCTTTTGGCAGTGATCTTTCGGCTCGGTTCATCAAAACAATCGCCGACGCTCGCGGTGAAATTCCACAACCCATCAGCGGCTTTCTCAAAGGTGATGATCATTCGTCCCCAACGCCTGGTTTCCGTTCCCTTCGGATCAGTTAGATAGGCTTCGCAAAGTTCGCCTTTGCTGTCATCAGTCCAATAGCCCGAATATGTGCCGCGCCTGCCTGCGGTATCGGGGACGAGATTCCTGATGAAAAGCCGCGTTTTTCCTTCGGTCGTTGAGGGAGTTTTGTAGAGGAAAATCGCGGTGTTGTTCACGTCCTCTTCCCAAACGATGTTTCCGACATTCGATGTCCACGCTTCATCGGCGAGAACCGCTGCCGGTAAAGTTCCGAACACAGCCAACCACAGAACCCAAATTGATACCCGATTTACTTTCTGCACGATTTTTTTGTTTTTTATTTGTGTCATAATTTTTCCTGTAACTTTTTTTGATTTTGGAGTTGATTCACGAACCGGCAATTCGATGCACGGCGTTTCATTTGATAACTTTCCGGGGTTTAAAAAACGTCGCCGTCCACAAATTTGACGAATTTCCAACCGGTTGACGTTTTTTCGAAATGATAAAACAAGCGTGAGGGGCATCGGATATCGTATTTTGGTTTTGGCGCGCTAAAGACAACAGTTTCCTTCGCCAAACATTTAGCGGTTTTATTGGAGAATATCTCATCAAAATGCGCGATCAAATCATCTTCTTTCTCTATATCGCTATAGTTTTCGGGAGGCATCTCAAGAGGAAACCGGGTTAAACCGGCAACCGCCTGTTTATCCTTTTTCTCAACGGCTGATTGGAATAGCTGCAAGAATGCTTTGAAGGTGGTTTCTTCATTCGAAGGAGTCGGCTTTTTCTTCTCAAATTTTATCAATTTCAACCCGCCTTCAATCCATTCAAAATACCGGATGCCGTATCCGAAACCATCCGACATTATGTTACCGTTAATAATCAACAAACGGCTATCGGCTTTGTATTCGAGTGGCGGCTTATCATCAAGTTCGCCCCCGCCGTATTCGGTGAAGAGGAGTTGCTCAGGGGTAGCACCCCAACCTGTTCGAGAATGAATAATTACACTCGAATTGCAGTTTTGTAATCCGCAGCCGAAACTTTCAAGAACATATTGTCCTGCAAAATTTACGCCGCCCCTGAGGGCTTGTTCTAATTCGGCGGTGGAGTATTGAATCCCGTTGGAAAGACTCCGAGCCTCGATCTTTTCAGCGGTTCCAGGTTCAATCTTCGCCGGGTAATCCGAAAATTGCGGAGTTTGCGCTTTACTCGTCGCCGCGAAAAACAGTCCGATTGTCAGAACAGCCATCATCATTACTTTCTGCGTCATTTTGTTGTTTTTTGTTTCCAGCATATATTTCTCCGCTTCGAGTTAGGTTTTCGAAGCACAAATGAACAGTGAAAAGATTAGTTAGCCGCATTTATCATTTGTTACCCCAGGCTTCAAATTGAACTATACGACTGTAGTCTTGAAGAGCGGCAGTGACCGTGACCCGGATCTTTGTTGTCGAAACCGGCGTGAACTTGAAAGTTATAATTACCAGATCGTTGCCGGTAATGCTGCCGCCCTGCACGGTTACCCAATCCCTACCATTCCAATACTGAACCACAAAATCTTTGATCCCGTTTTTGGTAAACTTCGTTTCGGCGGTTGGCTCGCCTGCCGTTTCGAAGCCATCCTGTAGCGTGACAATGTTAATCTCGTCAATGTTCTTTTGACCGCTGAAATCAACCTGTAGCCAGTCAGGGAATGAACCCGAGGTTTCGTCATTCCAACCGCCGCCGCTGCCCCATTTTCGACCCGTTCGGTCGCCGTTAATAGCCGAAGCCTCTGGAAAGCTGGGGTAATTAGGAACGTTTTTCCAGATGGTTGACGATGCAGATGCTACTCCGCCATTTGATGCCAGAGCGACGTTGATTCTTGCAGTCGGCAGTGTCGATGGCGGATTGATAATCGGTTTTGGCGTTTCGACCGGATTCGGCTTGGGATTTGCATCTTGCGGTTTATCGTTGGAAGCTGAAGTTTTGCCGTAACACGCTCCAACATCTTCTTTACTTCCGGGAAGATACGTCGGCTCATTGCCATCGGGTGTGCAGGTGATTTTGTCAGATTTAACCAGAATCATTTGACTATTGCTAAGTTTGGTTTTCGCCACCCATTGCCATACCGCGAAAATGTTTAAAGTATTCATCTGTTCCGGCGTATAAATTACTCTTTTGGTTCGAGTTGTGGTTGAGGAATTCAAAACTCCGGTGCTCATTGAGCGTCCGACTGACTTTTCAAGGCTGGCGGTCACGGTAGTTTTGGCACTTCCGACTCCTTCAAATTCAACTCCGGCTTCTAAGGCAACCGAAACGGCTGTTTTAGTTTCCTCGCTGATAGTGGTATCTTTGGTCGTCTGATTGGTAATCTGATTTGAATATTCTTCATTACAAACTCCTTGGCACAGAAATTCCCACGAACCTTGCGGTTTTCCCGCAGTTACTTTCGGTCGGGCAAAAGTCGTATATGTATAACTTTGATCTGAAGGACCACCCTTTGGACCGAGGTTTCCCGGATATTGGTTCGCAGTGGGGACAACCCAAAGACTTCCACTATTGTCAAAGTTAAATAATGCCTTCTCCTTGACCCCGACTTTTGGACTAAAAGTGAGTTGAAAAGAACCGGCTTTGCCATCGCAACCATTTCCCTGAACCCGCGCCAGGACTATTTTGACTTTTCCTTGCGGCGGAACATTCTCGAAAATCTCGCCACTGGAAGGGTTGCCCTCATAACAAGTTCCTGCCCATGATGCATCAAGTGTAACGGTCACCGGCGCGGAATCAATATTTTGAATGAAAAAATTGAATATCCGGCTTTGCGCCGCTGCCTGATTCGCCGCGATTCCTAATAATCCGATTGTCATAAACGACATCATTAGTGCACTTCTCAACATTTTTTGGTTTTTTATTTTCAACATAATTTTCTCCTTTTAGTTCGATTCACGGCTCGCAGATTTCGGGACAAAGCAGACTCTCTTTTCATTCCTGCATTGCGTTCATTCGCAGAATCCGTTTTTTAGATAATTTTTTCCCTTCACACATATAAACGAGAACTCGATTCCCAAACAGACATTTCAAATAAAAATAATTTTGCGAGACGGAAGGTTACTTACAAATTCAGAAAATTTAAGATATAGTCAAGCCAGTTAAAGACTCCGCAAATGTTTTGAAATGAAAGAAGAATCGCCAAACGAAATTACGCAGTTACTGAATAATTGGAGCAGCGGCGATGAATTGGCATTGGAACAGATGATGCCGCTGGTTTATGAGGAATTACGCAAAATGGCAAAGCAGTATATGCAGAGCCAGCGCAGTGATCATACATTGCAGCCGACGGCTTTGATTCACGAAATGTATGTCAAATTAGCGGGAGCGCAAGAACAAAGCTGGAAAAATCGCGCTCATTTTTTCGGAGTCGCGGCAACGGCGATGCGGCATATTCTGGTTGATTACGTCCGCCGGCGCAGTTACGAAAAACACGGCGGAAAATTGGCAAGAGTCGAACTCGACGAATCAATCATTGTTTCTACCGAACGCGCCGCCGGATTGATCGAACTCGATGAAGCATTAAAAAAACTCGCCGCATTGGATGAACGCAAAGGTCGTGTCGTCGAACTGAAATATTTCGGCGGTTTAGACAACGAAGAAATCGCCGAAGTATTGAAGGTGACGACTAAAACCGTGACCAGAGATTGGCATTTTGCCCGAACCTGGTTGTTACGCGAATTATCACATCAATAGAAATCATAAAAAACCGCCCGCCAAGAAGTTACACGAAGAAGCCGCCAAGTTTTAAAATTACTCCGAGTGGTTAAGTTCTTGTTTCCGATTTAGAAAATGACTTCCGACAAACTCGCAAAAATTGAAGAGATTTACCACGCAGTTTTGGAGATTTCGCCCGAAAAGCGTCAGGTATTTTTGAAGAATATCGGCGACGATGCAGAAGTACTTCGTGAAGTGGAATCTTTACTTAGCTTTGCGGGTGTTTCATCGAGTTTGATTGATACGCCGCCGCTGGATGTCGCGGCGGAGATGCTGACTAAAAAGAAGACCAGAAAAATCATCGGCACAAAAATTCGGCATTACAAAATTCTCTCGCAAATCGGAGTCGGCGGAATGGGCGAGGTTTTTTTGGCGAAAGATTTGAAGCTCGAACGCCGTGTCGCCATCAAATTTATCAATACTGATTTGGCGCAGGATAAAGACCGTCTTCGCCGATTTATCAACGAAGCGAAAAACGCCTCCGCGCTTAATCATCCGAATATTATTACGGTTTACGAAATCGGCAAAACTAAGAACACGCCGTTTATCGCCGCCGAATTTATTGACGGAAAAACCTTGCGAAAGGCAATCAGCGAAAACTCGCTGACGCTCGATAAAATGCTCGACATCGCTTTGCAGGTCGCCGCCGCTTTGAATGCCGCTCATTCGGCGGGAATTTTTCACCGCGACATCAAACCCGAAAATATAATGCTGCGCGATGACGGATTGGTAAAAGTTTTGGATTTCGGTCTGGCAAAACTCGCGGAGAACCGACGCGGAGACACGGAGACGCGGAGACACGGAGAAAAAGATGAAGTTGATGATTCCTCAATCGCCGCGTCTCCGCGTCACTCCATTCCCGCGCCGCATCAAACAAATTCGGGCTTGCTGATGGGAACTCTCGCTTATATGTCACCCGAACAGACGAGCGGAAAAGCGACAGATGCGCGAAGCGATTTATGGAGTTTGGGTATCGTTTTATTTGAAATGTATCAAGGCAAACAACCTTTTAACGGCGAAACGATGCACGGGATAATTGATTCGATTTTGAAAAATAAGCCGCCGCCGCTCAATAAAAACGCGCCTGTCGAGTTAAGCCGAATTATCGAAAAGTCGCTGGAAAAAGAGTCGGACAATCGTTATCAATCCGCGCAGGATTTTCTGCACGATCTTCACAATCTCAAAAAAACACTCCAATTTATTGAAGAAACTGAACGTGCAAACACTCCAAATTCAGCAAAAACAATTGACCAAATCACATCTGAAGCCGAAGTTCCAAACACAAATTCAAGCGCGAAATCTGTTTTTGAGTGGATAAAACGTCGCAAATTCGGAGCGATTTCCGCGCTTTTATTTCTATTTTTAATTTCCGTCGCAGCCGTTTTTTATTTCAATCGTTCACCGATTTTAAATGACCGCGACACGGTTTTAGTGGCGGATTTCGAGAATCTGACGGATGATTCGGTTTTTAGCGGAACGCTCAAACAGGGTTTGGCTTTACAACTCGCGCAATCGCCGTTTTTAAGAATCGTTCCCGAAGCGGAAATCAAAGAAACTCTGCGTTTACTCGGACAGAGCGCGGAGGAAAAAATCACGCCCGAAATTGCCCGCGAGATTTGTCTGAAGCAAAATGTCAAGGTATTTATCAAAGGTTCGTTTGCGACGCTTGGCAATAATTATGTCGTGACGCTGCAAGTCGTCAACGCGCAAACGGGCGAAACGATCCTTAGTGAACAAAACGAAGCCGAGTCGAAAGAACAAGTTTTAGATACTTTGCACAAAACAGTCTTTAGCTTGCGCGAAAAACTCGGTGAATCGCTCGCGTCAATCAAAAAATTCGATTCGCAGTCCGAAGCCGCAACCACGTCTTCACTAGAAGCGTTGCGGGCATATTCGATGGCGATGGAAGCGTATGCCAAAGGCGGAAATAAAGACGAAGCGGTCGTTTCACTTTTTCAACTCGCCATCAAACTCGATCCCGTTTTTGCGCTTGCCTATCGCGATTTGGCGCGTCATCAATTCAACATCGGAAGACACGCCGAAGCCGTCGCTTCGATCACGAAAGCCTTTGAATTTCGTGAAAACACGAGCGAAAACGAAAGGCTGTCAATCGAAGTTCTCTATTACGAATTTGCCGCGCTCGATTTGGAAAAAGCCGTCGAAACTGCTGAATTTTGGAAACGCACTTTTCCGCGTTACTGGCAGCCAAATCACGTTCTCGCCGATCTTTATCTTGAATCGGGGCAATTCGAGAAAGCGGTTGAAAACGGACGTGAAGCGGTTCGGCTTAACCCGAATTTTGCCGCCGCTTATACGAATCCCGCAGGTGCGCTCTTTCGGCTCAATCGCTTTGCCGAAGCCAAAGAGATGTATCGTCAGGCGATGGCGAATGGTTTAGATCATCTTGCTTATCACTTTTATCTGTTTTGGATCGGCTATTTTGAACACGATTCAACGGCGATTCAGCAGCAAATAGAATGGATGCAAACGCACGATTACAAACATTTCGCCTATCAATACGAATCTTATTTGGCACTTCTCGAAGGTCGCCAAAAGCAATCACTGAAGTTTTCCCGTCTGGCAAGAACCGAAGCGGAGAAGTATGGAGAAATAGAATTAACCGCCGCATCACTGGCTTCAAACGCCGTCACCACCGCACTTTACGGCGATTGCCGAACCGCCGAACAAGACGGCAATGAAGTTTTATCAATATCCGACAACACCAATTATTTAGCCGAAGCGGGTTTCGCGCTGGCAATGTGCGGCGCAGACCGCCAAGCTCAAAAATTCATAGATAAAATGGTGAATCGCTCTCCGAAAGACATTCTTGTCAACGAACTTTATCTTCCAACCATTCGCGCTGCCGTCGAACTTCATCGCAACCAACCCGAAAAAGCCCTCGAATTATTGCGCTCGACCGAACAGTTCAACGGTCGCTACCTGAATTTCGCACCATTTTTGCAAGGAATTTCGCTTCTGCAATCGGGTAAATACGCTGAAGCCGCCGCCGTCTTTAAAAATATCCGCGAACATCTCGGCTGGTTTGAACAAACGCCGCTGGTTCCCCTCGCGCAACTCCGGGAAGCCCGCGCTCTTGCGCTGACCAGCAACCTGATTGAAAGCCGCCAAGAATATATGGATTTCTTTACATTATGGCAAAATGCCGATGCCGATTTGCCGATTTTAATTGAAGCCAAAAAAGAATACTTGCTTCTCAAAACCGGTCGAGAACTTTAAAGAGCAAGCAAATCCCACTCTGAGTGTTAGGTCGAAACCCACGAGCCGAAAAAAGGTTTCGTGACTTTTAATTTAAACTGCTATTTACGGGAAGTTAAAATACTTGTTTGACATCCTGCATTGAACCACTTTGACAGGGGTGTTTTCAGAAAATGTAAAAATCCATTAAGTGCCAATAAATCAATAGATTGACAAAATCCCTGTGAACTATTTTCCTGTTCGTGGGATTTTAACCGACATCGCGCACACGGTTAGTGCCAAGCGAACATCCGCCCAACATTTTGAAGGAATATAAAGATAAAACTCTGTGGGACTTTTCCCCGATTGTGATACTGTTGGCGAATTTAAAGTAACCGCTAAAAACGCCCGATTTTAATTATAATTTTTGAGACTTTAATGGATCAAAATGAATTCGCCAATAGTTTTCGGTTGTTGGAACTTACTCATTTATTATCTTTCGTTTATATTGGCAAATTTTCCGGTTTTAGAAGTTTCCGGCTTATAATAGATGAAGGTAATTTATGAAAAAACTGTAAAAATTCCTGAATTTTTAAAAAACCTACCTCTTAAATCGTTTCTGAGTCGTTTTTTTGACAAAAGATTTGTATTATCATTCGTTGATCTTGTCATTTTTATAGAAAGTCGGACAAAAATGTAATTATTTCTTCAGTGCATCCCGAATAAATTTATGAATCTTTCATTTTACAAAACCTGTTTCAAAATCACGGCAATCGGTAATATTATCGGCGCGGTCATGGGAATTGCTTCGATGTCAACGAATCTTGAATTATTTTACGGCGCGACCGAATCAAGCACTCTGCTGAGGTTTTATCATTACAATCTGTGGTTTTTCGTCTTGATGCTCGGCATCGGTTACTGGTTTTTAGGCAAAGAACCGATTAGAAACAGGATTTTAGCGTTAATCGGTGCGTGCGGCAAAGCCTTTATCGCGGGAAGTTGGATTCATCTTTTAATATCAAATCACGCCAAACCGTTGATTTTGGTTGCCATTATCTATGACGGATTTTTCGCAGTTGTGATGGCTCTGTTCTTTTGGCAAAGCCGAAACGAAAAATTAAACACAAATCCCGAATGATTTGACATAAAAAATTTTACAGTTAAAATTGGTTATAAATCTAAGACAAGTTGAAGTAAAACACTATGCCCGAAATTGATAAAATCACTTTGGATGTTATCGAAAATGCTTTGCGAAATGCGCGTGAAGAGATGGATTCGGTGCTGTTTCGTTCGGCGATGTCGCCCGTCATTCGTGAACAGCACGACGGTTTTCCGATGATTTGCCACCCGGACGGTCGAATGGTCGTCGGGCAATTCGGCTCGTATATCAACGGATTTTTGGCGAATTGGAAACGCGGCGTTAATGAAGGCGACGTTTTAATTTATTGAACTGCCGGCGGCGGTTGGAAAGACCCCTTTGACCGTCCGAGCGAAAATGTTTTCAAAGATGTGCGAAACGGTTTGGTTTCGATTGAAAAAGCTAAGTCAGATTACGGCGTAGTTTTGAATGCTGATTTATCAATTGACGAATCGGCAACCGAAACTCTTCGCAGCGATCTACGCGAAAAACGCGGCGAATTTCCGCTCTTTTTAATCGGCGAAGTGCCTGAAGCAATCGGCGTTGTCGCAACTTGGAATGCTAACGGCAAAACTGAGGCGATTTCGGCGTAATTGAAGAAAAATTATCCACAGATGAACACAGATAAACACGGATAAAATCATTTCTTGATCTGTGTTTATCTGTGGATGAATAATTTGAAATGAGCAATTCGCGCCCGATTTGATTTGAATTTTCGCATTCCGTAAGCGAATTGCAGCGGCGCAATTTTAGCAAACGAAAACAATTCGCAGATATATTCGCAATCGTCCAAAGTGATGAGCCATTTGTGTTTGCAAGTTGTTACAAATTCTGCAAAATGTTCGTAATCGAAGTTTTTGTGCAGATTTCCCTTCTTGCCGTAAAGCAAAGATTTTCGGGCGGAAAAATATGGAGGATCAAGATATAGAAACACATTTTTGCCTTCTGCCTTAACCAATTCTTTGTAATCGAGATTGGTAATTTTGACATTTTCGAGCAACTTTTGCAGAGGTTTAATTCTTTCGATACTGCTCATCGTAAATCGTCCGCAAAAAGCCGATTCGCTGTAACCGCCGCTCAAAGTCGTGATGGGAAAGTGATTCGATTGAAAATAAAAATGACGCTGCAATTTCTAAATCGTTAAAGTCACTACGATTAGCTTTGAGAAATTGATAGAGTTTTTTGCCGTTTGCGAATTGATTTTTCAGTTCGATAATTTTGCCGCGTAGAATGTCTGCATCAATTTGCGCGAGTTTCCAAAACTTGAAAAGTTCAAAATAAGCATCGTTGATCCAAAACTTTTTATCGCAAAATCGTTGTTTCGCATTGATAAAAACCGAACCGCCGCCGAGAAAAGATTCGCGGTATTAGTCAAATTTTGGAAATTGTTTGACTATAAATTCAGCAACACGGCTTTTTCCGCCCGGATAGCGCAGAGGACTTTTGAGCATTTTTGAATTTTACAGCATTTTGCAAACAAAAATATGAGCGACCAGGAAATGTATCAGCAACGCGGATTTTCTTCGCGAGTCGGTTTTCGTGAACTTCCCGCTTTGCTTGTAATTGATTTCATCAAAGGATTTACCGACACACATTGTCCGCTTGGTTCAAATCTCGATAAAGAAATTGAAGCGACCAAACAATTGCTCGACGAATTTCGTTGGCGCAAATTGCCCGTGCATTTTACAACTACGGCTTACGATGAAGCGATGGTTTTGGCAGGCGTTTTTGTCAAAAAAGTTCCGAGTCTTTCGCATTTGAAAATCGGTTCAAATTGGGTTGAAATTGATGAAAGATTAACTCCGATTGCGGGCGAAGTCGTCTGGACAAAACAGTATGCTTCGGCGTTTTTCGGGACGGCTTTGGCAGCGGCTCTGACCGCGCAAAAGATTGATACGCTGATAATTACAGGCTGCACAACTTCGGGCTGCGTTCGCGCTTCGGCGGTTGATTCGTGTCAGCACGGCTTTCGCACAAACGTCGTCCGCGAATGCGTCGGCGACCGTTCCGCGTCGGCGCACGAAGCGAATTTATCAGATTTAGATGCAAAATATACCGATGTCGTGAGTTTGGAAGAAGTCGAAGAATCTTTGCTGATGTTGGACATTCCATTTTGATAAAGTTTTTTGAATAAAATCTAAAGCCGTCTGACTGGAGCGCAAGCATCCCTGCTTGCATGAGCGTCGTTTTTTGACGCGAAAAAGCCTTCGCTTTACTCAAGTTGAAAGTAATAAAACGCTTTTGAGCGTCGAAGCGAACGCTCATGCAAGCAGGGATGCTTGCGCTCCAGTCATTACGATTTTATAAAAAGATATATTTTCGATTAGCTTTAACTCAAATTTTCGTTGTATTTTATGCCAATGGATTTAACCATTCGCCACGCGACAATTTCCGATATAAACATCATTTCTGCACTCGGCATTACGACTTGCTACGAAGCCTATTTTGAACTCGACCCGTCGCGCGATTTGGCGGAATATTGTGTAAAGTTCTTTAGTTTAGAGCAATTGACAATTGAGTTTGAAGACGTGAATTCCACGTTTTTGATTGCCGAATTTAACGGTAAAGCGGTCGGCTACGCAAAATTGCGCGAAGGCAAAAAGATCGAATGTTTGAAAGGCGCAAACGCCATCGAAGTCCAGCGAATTTATCTGCTTGAAAAAATGAAAGGCAAAAACATCGGCAAAGCGTTGATTGAAAAATGCTGTGAAATCGGCAAACAAAAAGGCTATAAAACACTCTGGCTCGGCGTTTGGGATAAGAACAACGCGGCACAAATATTTTACGAAAAAATCGGGATGAAAAATATCGGCACAACCGATTTTTCTGACGGCAAAAATGAATTTATCAATTTGGTTTTTGCGAAAGAAATTTTATGAAAGATAGACCACTTAAAGGCTTAAAAGTTCTCGAAATGGGACAGCTTCTCGCGGGACCGTTTTGCGGTTCGATGCTGGCGGGTTTCGGTTTCGAGCGCGGTCGGCAAAATTTTGGGCGAACAATGCGGCAAAATGACGAAGCCCGCGCTGCTCGAAATGGGCGGAAAATCGGCGAATATTATCTTTGCCGATGCCGACATTGACCTCGCCGTCAACGGGATTTTGCATTCGAGTCTCGGCAATAACGGGCAATTTTGTCTGGCGGCTTCGCGTGTGTTGATTGACGAGAAAATCGCCGATGAAGTTACCGAAAAAGTCATCGAAAAAGCAAAGAAAATTAAGGTCGGTGACCCGATGGATTCGTCGTCAAATGTCGGTCCGATTATTTCACGAAAACAGTTGGAACAGGTTTCAAGCTACATCGAAATCGGCAAAAATGAAGGCGCGGAAATCGTCGCGGGCGGCAGCCGAATCGGCAACAAAGGTTATTTTCTCGAACCGACGGTTTTTACGAAAATGACTCCGCAGATGCGAATCTGGCGCGAAGAAATCTTCGGTCCGGTCGTCGGATTGACAACTTTTTCGAGCGAAGAAGAAGCGATAAGTCTTGCCAACGACATGGATTACGGACTTGGCGCGTTTTTTTGGACAAATGATTTGAACCGGATGCACCGCGTTTCAAACGCGATGGATTCAGGGTTAGTTTTCGTCAATATGCCGTCTTATATGCCCCCGATGATGCCCGCCGGAATTCGCGGTTTATCAGGAACCGGACAAAATTTCGGACTCGAAGCCTTGGAAAATTACACGAAACTGACAGGCATTTACATAAATTATTCGGGCAAAATTTTCCCTTGGCTGACTTAATGTTAAGCGCATGTTTTTACGAATTAAATCAATTTCTTCAACACCTTTAAAATTTGTTCGACATCATATTTATGTCTTGCAGAAGCCATTCCGAAAACTCTGAAGAGGTTTAAAATAGCTTCGGCGGTGGCTTTTTTGACGACGTATTTTAATTGATCGCCTTTGACCGACTTTTTACCGTCGAGTTTTTTCCAGTCGGCAAAAGATTTGAACGGAATGTCGAAATAAATCATTGGCTGCACACCGGAAGCGTATTGTTGTTTTTGGATGGAAATCTCGATAATCGTTCCATCAAGATTCTGCGGCATAAAAAAGACGGGCAGTTTGATCGCGCTTTCCTTGAGCGCAACTCCATTAAATGAAAGGTTTGAGAGAGGTTCGAGGGCGATTTCTCTTTCATCGAAAAACTTTTTGTAAGTGCCGATTTCATTTTGTAAGGCATCCAAATCTTTCAACGAAATTAAACCGCATTTGACCGAATCATAAAGAATTTCCGAAAGTTCGTAGGGATATTTTTCTTTGCCGTTACTGCCGATAAAGGTGCTTTGCGCTAAGATCGTTTGTTTTCTGCCGCTTTTTACGTCCTCAACAAAAGCATCGTAGCCGATTTGCCATTCCAGGTAAACTTTTTCGTTAAAAACCTTCTGCCGCGTCGCAAAGGTTTTGCCGAAATCAGTTTCTTTTTCACGAGTTTTGAATCGAAATTTGCCATCATTGACTGCCGGAAACGTGATTGCTAACGTGTCTTCGGCGCAAGTATAATTGGATAAGTTCGGTTGTTGGGCAAATGCCGAAAGAGCGAAAAGAAAAAGAATAAATAAAATTGTAAAAATTTTCATAATTAGGTCTGGTAGCGATGAAAAGCCTTTGATGCTCTCTGCCAATTGCGGCAACAGTGGTTGTTGATTCAAATTTTAACGCCGGTTTTTCCGTCAAATGCCGTCGGTCAGCAGTCAAATTAAAAACTCTTTTTTCAATTCGCAGTTGATAACAATTTTGAAACATTTGTCGGCAACTTTAGAATATTTTAATCTATGATAAGCCAATCTCGCGTTATTACAGGCAAAAACGTGGGGGTTAATTATGCGTTTGCCGAAAATTCTAGCAGAAACGGATGGAAATACAAAGAGGGATACGATTATCTTTCAGACAATTACGGCGGTAAATAACTCGCTGAATCAAAGAATTAATCAAAAAAAATAAGCAGAAAAAAGAATTTGATTTTGTCTATTCCGGCATTTGATATATGATTAATTTGTTATAAATCTATAACCAATGAGGTGAAATTATGAACGAAGCAACCGTTACCAATGTTCCGTTTCCGGTCTTTTTGCGGCATAACGGAGTTTGGGAAGGAACATACACGCTGATTGATGCCAAAACGGGCGCAATTTTGGATCATCATAAAAGTCGTCTGACCTGCAAAACAAACGGGATTAACGAGTATTCACAGCAGAATATTTATACCTGGGATAATGAAAAAGTTGAAACGAAGGAGTTTCCGGGCGAACTGAAGGACGGCAAACTCGCCTTTGATAATCCGCGTTTGAAAGGTGAATCGGTTGAGGTTGATGACAACACGATTTTTCTGATGTGGATTTACAAAGACCAGTCGGAAAACAAGTTTTCGGAAATCATCACGCTCGAATCCTGACGAGAACGCCGACCGCGCCGCCGCGAGATTAATTCGCCAAAAACCCGAACTCAATAAATGGCTGCATTCGCACGATCATAATCATTTCGATTTTGAATTCGGCGAGCATTATACGGCGGATTCCGAAGACGACCGCGTTCACATTCACGATCAAATGCACGAAATGGGAGTCAAACACTCGCACGATTAAACAGTTATCAGTTATCGAAAAGATAACTGTTGACTGATAACTGATAACTGATAACTTAAAAGTATGGCTAAAACAAAACAATCATTCGTCAGTTCGCGCATTCCGCTATATTATCAGCTCGAAAATGTTCTGCGCGAAAAAATCACCTCCGGCGCATTTGAATCGGGCGAGCGTCTGCCGACCGAAATCGAGTTGGTCGAACAATACGACGTGTCGCGCATCACCGTCAGACAAGCTCTGCAATCTCTTTCGGACGACGGTTTAATCGAACGTCAGCAAGGTCGCGGGACATTTGTTGCGAATCGCAAATCGCGCAAAAAACGCTTTGCGGGAACGATTCATCTGACGGGTTCGCTTGACGAATTAATCGAGATGGGAATGAACACGCCCGTCAAAGTTCTGGAAATGAACCGTGTCGAAGCCGATTCGCATGAAGCCGATTCGCTCGAAATAAAAATCGGAACGCCGATTTATCGCCTCAAAAGATTGCGTTTGAATGAAGGAAAGCTGTTCGGTTTGATTATCAATTATCTGCCTGACGAGATCGGTTCGGCTCTGACGATGGCGGAACTTTCGAGCGGCGCACTTTTGCACACGATGGAAACAAAACTCGGCTTGAATCTCGACAACGCGATCCAGCAAATTCACGCCGAACTCGCCGATCCATATGTCGCAAAACTTTTAGACGTGCGCGTTGGCACGGCTTTATTATCAATCGAGAGAACGGTTTACACCGACAAAGCGCGCCCCGTCGAATATGTTCACACGCTTTACCGCAGCGATTTATACGGTTATTCGGTGAAACTCGTGCGCGACAAGAAATAGAACGATTAACTTATGAAACACGATTCGATTATCAAAAACGGCACCTGGAGAGATTGAAAATCGAGACTAAACAAAATCATCTTGCTTTGAAATTAAGACTTTATCTCAAGGCATTAATATCAGCTTTTCAAACTCTCAAGGAATTAAATCAAGTTCACCTCTCTGCGTAAGGTGAGTATGATTCAGAAGAATTTTTGACTTTTAGCTCTTGACTCGCTATTCTCAACTCTTTACTCTCAACTATTTAAATTATGCGAATACTTGTAACGGGCGGAGCGGGATTTATCGGCTCGCATCTTTGTGAAAGACTTATAGACGAAGGACACGAGGTGATTTGTCTCGACAATTTTTTTACCGGCAGACGGGGAAATATTTTTCATCTGCTCGACAATCATCGGTTTGAACTGATTCGGCACGACGTAACCGAACCGATCTTGCTCGAAGTTGATCAGATTTATAATTTCGCGTGTCCGGCTTCGCCTGTTCATTACCAATACAATCCGGTCAAAACCGTCAAAACCAGCGTGATGGGCGCGATCAATATGCTCGGAATGGCAAAGCGTGTTCACGCACGGATTTTGCAGGCTTCGACCTCCGAAGTTTATGGCGATCCGTTGGTTCATCCGCAAACGGAAGACTATTTCGGTAATGTAAATTGTATCGGTTTGCGTAGTTGCTACGATGAGGGCAAGCGCGTTGCGGAAACTTTGATGATGGATTATCACCGGCAGAATGATGTTGACACACGCATTGTGCGTATTTTCAATACTTACGGCGATAGAATGATGGAAAATGATGGGCGCGTTGTTTCTAATTTCATCGTTCAGGCGTTGCGCGGTGAAGATTTGACGATTTATGGCGACGGCACACAAACTCGTTCTTTTTGCTATGTTGACGATTTGGTCGAAGGCATTATTCGTTTAATGAACACAGAAGCGGAAACTATTCATCAGCCGGTAAATCTCGGCAATCCGGGCGAATTTACGATGAACGAACTCGCGCACGAGGTCGCCAAAATTGTCGGTAAAGAGATAAAAATAAAATATCTGCCGTTGCCGCAAGACGATCCGAAACAGCGTCAGCCGAATATCGAACGTGCAAAAACGCTTCTTAATTGGTCACCGACAATTCCGCTTGCCGAAGGCTTAAAGAAAACAGTTGCTTATTTTGCGGAAAGAATCGGAAAATAGGACAATAAAAGCATAAAAGCTTAGGATGAAAAATAATGGAACTTGAAGAACGAGTTAAACTACTGGAGCAGGCTACCTTGACTATGTGCGATTTAGTTGTCAGCCCCGATGAAAGATTAGAAAATTATTTTAGAGCTTTGCGCGAATCTCGTGAAGATTTCAATTTTAAACTCAATGCGTTAATTGACGCGCAAATAAGAAACAAAACTGATATAGCCGAACTAAAAGAATCAATAAACGAACTGAGAGTTAGTTCTAATGATTTGAAAGAAGCGTCACAATCACAATTGCAAAGAATCATAACATTAGAAAATAAATAAATTATGAAAATTTTAATTACGGGCGGTGCGGGCTTCGTTGGAAGCCATCTCGCCGATAAACTTATAAACGAAGGACACGAAATTACGGTCATTGATGACCTTTCAACCGGACGTTATCAAAACATCGAACATCTCGAAGGCGAAAAGAACTTTCGCCTGATTATTGACACGGTTTTAAACTATTCATTGATGGAAGAGTTGATTCGAGAAACCGACCGGGTTTTTCATATGGCAAGCGCAGTCGGCGTGAAGTTGATTATGGAACATCCGGTCAAAACCATCGAAACAATTTTTCGCGGAACGGATATAGTTCTCGGTTTTTGCTCACGCTATCGCAAGCGTGTGCTGATTCCTTCGACATCGGAAGTTTACGGCAAAGGTTATTCGATTCCGTTCAAAGAAGATGATGATTTGCTGACGGGTTCGACCGACAAACATCGTTGGGCTTATGCTTGCGCGAAAACTTTGGATGAATTTCTGGCATTGGCACATTGGAAGGAAACTCGTTTGCCGGTTGTGGTTGTAAGATTATTTAATACCGTCGGACCGCGCCAAACCGGGCAATACGGAATGGTCGTGCCGAATTTTGTAAAATCTGCATTAAAAAACGAACCGCTCAAAGTTCACGGCGACGGCGAACAGGCACGATGCTTCGGGCACGTTTTGGATGTCGTCGAAGGTTTGACTAAAGCCATCGATACTCCTGAATGTTTCGGACAAGTTATCAATCTCGGCAACAATGAAGAAGTTACGATCAAAGGTTTAGCTGAAAAGGCAATAAAAATGACCGGAAGCGATAGCGAAATTCAATATATTCCTTACGAAGAAGCCTTTGGAGAAGGATTTGAAGATATGCGGCGGCGTGTTCCCTCGCTTGAGAAAGCCAAAAATCTTATCGGTTATCAGCCAACCCGAACACTTGAACAAATCATCAATGACGTAGCGGAACAATTTCGGGAAGAACTAAAAGCCGAATCCGCTAAGGCGTAAAATTTATGAAGAAGTCCGTGTTATTGGTTTTGTTTTTAGCTGTTTCCGCGAGTATTTTACTAGCTCAAGAAACCGGCGGTGTTAAAGGTAAGGTTCGCACTACTAGAGGCGACGGCATCGAAGGAGTAAGCATAACAGCCCGACACAATGGCGAAGATGTTAAATCAACCACATCCGATATTAAAGGGAATTTTGAGATGACAGGTCTCAAAACGGGAGTTTATAATCTGGTTTTTACTAAAAGCGGTTATGGTTCGGGATTGATGTCTAATGTCGGGATACAGAATAAAAAAACCAACAATTTGGGCGACCGTCTTATTTTAACCATTGATCAAGGCACACAAGTAATTATCAAAGGGACTGTTTTTGATCAGGACGGACGCAGCGTGGCGGGCGCAAAGGTCGAAGTCGAAAAGATTTTGAGCGACGGTTCGACTAAATCTTTCGGAACCGGTTCGACGAGTTATGGCGGTGAACCGAATGCACGCGGCGAATTTACTTTTAAATTCAGCGAAGGCGTAGCCAAGTTTCGCATCACTGCTTCGGTAAAAGGAGCATCTGCAAGTAAAGAAATTGAAGTGAGCAGTGCCGCAATTTATCGTTTGTCAATCACTTTGAATTTAAACAAAGAGAAATGAGAACTAAAATTTTAGTTCTCATTTCCTCACTATTAATTCTTGCTTAATTTATCGTCTCCGAAATTTCTTCCGGCGGT
Organism: Acidobacteriota bacterium; assembly: GCA_031359215.1. Classification (GTDB taxonomy): domain Bacteria; phylum Acidobacteriota; class Blastocatellia; order Pyrinomonadales; family Pyrinomonadaceae. Next base: position 20,634 of record JANMAA010000080.1, read on the forward strand.
TGATTTCCCGCAGTCGCTGCCGCGTCAGTTACAATTAGTGGAAATTCTTCCAACAAAACCGTATTTGCCAGCGTTTGCACCCAATAAGTTCCGGCACTCGGAAATACGACGTTGACAAAAAAACTGACATTATCGGTGAAACCGCCGGGTGCGAGTTCGATATTTGTCGGTTGCGATGTAACTACCGTATTAACTTTGTCGGGCGAAATTATCCGCACTTCGGTTTGATGATGTCCGTCGCCGCGCCAATGATTGACAACGGCAAATTTTATCAGCGAAATCGGTAGTTTTTCTACCATTATATTTTGAAAAACTCCCATTAAGGATATTTTATTGCCCATTTCAAGCCTTACGTCATCGCATAATAGAGTGTAGATTAATTTTAAATTTTCAGTCGTCATAATTTTTTGTTAAAGCCTTAATAAAATTGATTTTAAGTTAGAAAGACTCAATTCAGGATTTCTTTCATTATTTCGCGCCGTTTTTCTCAAACCAATTCAACATTTTCGCCCAAGCGTCCGTCGCAGATTCCTGATTGTAGCTTTCGCGGTAATCGGCATTAAAACCGTGTTTGGCATTCGGATAAACGACGATTTCCGATTTCGACTTCCCTGTTTTGAGCGCATCCTGCATTTGTTGGACGGTATTAAGCGGAATTCCCGTGTCGAGTCCGCCGTAAAATCCGATAACCGGAACTTTCAAATCTTTAGCAATATCAATCGGCATTGTCAGCTGCACTTCATTTTTCGGTGAATTAGGTGTCGGAGCAAGCCGACCATACCAAGCCGCGCCCGCGTCAACATTTTTGTTATGCGCCGCATACAGCCAAACGATGCGACCACCCCAACAAAATCCCGTAATCGATAGTTTCTTCGTATCGCCCTTATTTTTCTTGGCAAATGCAACCGTCGCATCTAAATCGGACATCGCTTGTGTGTCGGGGATTTTGGAAAATATGCTTCTATTTAACTCTTGTATAGTTGAAATGGTTGAAACTTCGCCTTGTCGCGCATAAAGTGCGGGTGCAATTGCCATATAACCTTTTTTGGCAAAGCGACGGCACAAATCTTGAATATGTTCGTGAACGCCGAAGATTTCGTGAATCACCAAAACCACCGGAAACTTTTTGTTTTTCGTGTCGGGCATTGCGCGATAAGCGGGAAATTCGCCATCGGCAACGGGAATCTTCACTTCGCCGGTGATTAAACCTTTTTCGTCGGTTTTAATTTGTGTTTGTGCCTGAATCGGCTGAACCGCCAACGCAAATCCGGCAATGATGGAAGTTACCAAAAACTCCCGTCTGTCAAGAAGCGGTGCGGGTTGATTAAAATCAGTAATATCTTCTGGCATCTTGTTTCTCCATTTTGGCTGATATTTAAATTTTGGCTTTTCCTTTCTCATTGGTCAAGAGTATAATTACTGAAAAATAGAAAAGCGGAGTGATTGCACGACAAAATCCGCAATCCAAAATCAATATGATGTGGTATGTCTTAATTGGTCTTTCGTTGTCTTTAGCGGGCGTTGCCGGTTTGCAGTTTTTTTATTTGGTGTATATGGAACGTATTGACCGTGAACACAAAAAACGAATTCATGAATTAGAACGCCATACCAAGTTTTTATCGGATAGACTTCAAGATGCAGAACAGCAAATAACCGAGCAAAACGATATTCTCGAAAGCATTTTCGATGACTTTGGCGAAGAAGAAGAAATCTGGGCAGACGTGATTGAGGAAGGATAAAAAAGATAGAGATTAAAATCTTATTTCACTTTAATTCTGCAATTGTTGCACCCCGATTACCTGAAAATTCAGGTGCATTTTTGAAAGATTGAACAAAATCGGTTTCGGCTAAAACTTTTCTGACCGTTTCTCTCTGCACACCGATACCTTTACCGTGAATTATCCGTATTACCCGAAAACCTTTCTTGCGCGCTTCCGACAGATAAGTTACCACCACCGATTTTACTTCCTGCGGGCGAAAAGAATGTAAATCAAGCGTATCCGTTATTTCCATCTCGAAAGGTTCGGGAAATGGACTTTGTAAGTCAATATCTTCGATTTCATTCATCTTTCACCTCGAAACTTTTTACTCAGAAAACTTATTTATCCATTTTATCCATATCTGCGGGCGCAGTTACTTTGATGCGACCTTTGGCATCTTTGATTACGACAAAACGCTTTTCTTCCATTTGCCCGTTGACGTTGCGAAGTTGAATTGTGAAAGATTTATTGTCGCCCGTGCCTTCGACTTTAACCGGAAGCATTCCCCAAACCTCGTTGCTCCGATACGCCGTATAGTGTTCTTCATTATACTTGTCGTATCCAAGCACTAAAAACCCGTCAAAATCGGGTTCAACGCCATCTTTTGCCTTGACAAGATTTGTTCTCGAAAAGATTACCCAACTTCCCGGCTTTGCCGCCTTCATCGTGTCTTTTGATGAAGACTTGTCGGTAGTGTCAATGTTATCAAGCCGTTGCCAGGTAACGAATTTTTTGTTGTTTTGCTGATAAAAAACGATGTCGCTAGGCACCTGAAGTTCAACTTGTCTGCCAAAGACCCAACCCGAAGGTGCCGGTGAGACGGACGGTTCAAGTCTTACTTTATACCAAATATCGTATGTATCTTCGGTTTTATCCGGTTCATTTTTTTCCTTTGCGGCTTCGATCTCCTCGTTTTTTGTCTTGCCTTTGGTCTTTTTTTGCTCACCTTTAGAAGCATCATCGACATCAGACGAATCTTGGGCTTTCGGAACAAATTTCCAATCGGTTATCTCAAAATTAGACCCGTTATCTAGTTTGAGCAGTATGTTTTCGTCGGTTTGTTCGGGTGTCAACCGCAGATTTGAAGCGGCACGAAGCTGTCCATTGGCTTGTGCCAAAACCTCTTTGTCTTCTTCGGCAATTTTCTTCGATTTTTCCAGCGCATCAATTAAAATTAAATTTTGCGCTTCAATCCAACCTTCCGTGTTGTCCTCGTCATGGGCGCGGACACGATACCAATGCACTTTTTCAAAACTCGTATCGTCCAAAATATCGAGCGTGTAGCCGCGTTTTACCTCCAACAAATCCGCCGCAACAACCGCATAAGAACTGCGGATTTGCGCCGTATTGGCGATAACCGTGCCTGTTTCGCCGAGTCCGACCAAACTCGAAACATTATTGAACGCCGCATCAACTAAACCGCAACCGCTTAAATTTAGACAACCAAGCGAAAGTGTTAATAAAATAAATAATCTGCTTACTTTCATTTCGATTTTTCCAAGACTTTCCGCCAATTATTATAACCTAACTTATCCAATAAATCTTTCTGATGCCGGTCGAGTTTGGCTTTTATGATTAATTTCGCGGGATAATCTGTTCCCGAAGTTTCAACTCCAAGGCTTTCCAAATCCGCCCGCCAATCTATTTTCTCAACTCCTTTGATGTATTTTTCAATTATTGGTTGTAAATACGGATAACGTCCTAAAATATCTAAAACCGCAGTATTGCCGTCTTGCGGTTTATTTGGGAAACGATGCGTTTCGTAAATTTGTTTATAAATTTTTACAAGGTCAATTTTGCCTTTGCTCTCGCGCAGTAGTATGACATCGCATAAAAAAGCCACCAACATTCCCCGTGCATAAACTTGCGGATTAGCACCGCTTTGGCGGTCTTTCGAGGCGGCAAGCAGCGAAATCTTCCGGGCTTGAAAACCGTCTATTTGGTAGGCTTGGGAAAGCGTATCGAGAAAATCTTCAAACCGAATTTGATTCATCCAAACGCCTGTTCGCAAAGATTGATAAACTGTAAAACCTTCGTAAAACCAATCATAATTTCCCGTCAAAGCCAAATTATTCGGAATCCACAAATGAAAAAGCTCGTGGCGTAATTGTTCGTGGAGACGTTGCTTCGACAAAGTTTTAAAAGGCAAATCACTTGAAAAAATCGTTACATTTGCGCCGCGTGTTTCCGCTTCCCAACGCCCAAACTTTATATCTTGCGGAAAATGAATCAATGAAATCTGCACCTTTTGATTCGGCGTTCTGCCAAATAACTTTTGATAAACGGCAAAAATTTCGGTTGTCATTTCAACTGCATCTTCATCGGAAAAATTCCATCCCCCCGAAAGTGCCAAACTAAGCCTATTATTCTCAATCGAAATTTCTTTTTCGCGCCAGCGTTTTCCGATCAAAAAAATCGCTTTATTGAAATTTGTGGTGTAAAAAGTATTTTCTGCCAAACTTTTTTCGCTACTTAAAATTTTCCAACCCGACGCTGGTTCAAATTTAATCTTTGCAGCAATCGCTTTATTATCTTTTCCGACAAACTGCGGCAGTAAATCGCCAAGCATCAAAATTCCCTGCTCATTTTGTAGCCAAGAAATATGGGCTTTTGACGTTTCAACTGAAGGCGAATCCAGATTGACTTGATAACCCCAAGCATTTGCCTCATCTTGCGCCAAAAATTCGCCGTCAATCAATTTTTTGACAGATACCGATTGACCGTTTTTGTCAGTTAAATTCAACCCCGAAATTCCAGCCCCGAGATTTTCGACGCTTCCGATTGACCGGGCAAACGACCAATTTTGATTAAATTGAATGACATCTGCTTTTAAAAATTTCCCTTCAATACGCACCACCGACGGCGAAATAAATTTAATCGCCGTCTCAAAGTCTTGCGCCGAACAACTGCCAATCACCAATAAAATCAAGGCGCAGAGAATTACAAAGTGTGGAAACTTTTTTTTGATTGTTGACATCTAGGCAGATACGGAACTAAAATAATTTTTTGGTCGTAATCTATCAAGGCTCTCATATTTAGGATAAAAAATTTATGAGTATTATCAAAATAGTCATTTACACATTAGCATTTTTGTTGAGCCTTTTGTTTCTTGGACGGTTCTTTTTCTAAACTGTCGCGTCGGCAAAATTGTGCTTTTGGATTTTTTTTAACGGAAAATTTGTTTTTTTCCGTGTCATACTGCACATTTTTTTACATCTTTAGCGGTCAAGTCTGACCGCTAATTTTATTTTATGAGTGAATTAAGAAAAATCAAACGCGCTTTAATCAGTGTTTCGGACAAAACGGGTATTGTCAGTTTCGCTAAATCTTTGCAGAAATTCGGTGTGGAAATTATCTCGACCGGCGGGACGGCGCGAACTTTGCGCGAAGAAGGCATAGAAGTTACGGACGTTTCCGATGTAACCGGATTTCCCGAAATGATGGACGGGCGCGTCAAAACCTTGCATCCGAAAATTCACGGCGCATTTCTCGCTTTAAGAGATAATGAAGAACACCAAAAAGCGATGCAAACTCACGGTATCGAACCGATTGATTTGGTTGTCGTTAATCTTTATCCGTTTGAAGAAACGATTGAAAATCAAGAAGTTTCGCTCCCGGAAGCAATCGAACAAATCGACATCGGCGGACCGGCGATGATTCGCTCTGCCGCGAAGAATTGGCGCGATGTTGCCGTTGTAACCGACACCAGACTTTATGAGCGGGTGATCGACGAATTGACCGAAAACAACGGTTCACTGCCGCTTGAATCACGTCAATCTTTCGCCGCTTTAGCCTTTACCAAAACCTCTTATTACGACACTATAATTGCCGAATATCTCAACGAACAACTATCCGATGATGAGTTTGAATTGATTGAAAGTCTTGACCCGCTGGCTGAAGACCCGTTGTATCAGATGTTAACCGAATCCGATCAATTAGAAGACGATGATTTTGATGATGATCAATTGGAGAGCAAGGATTTTAGCAATAACGGGCACGCTGTATCGGAAGAGGGCGAAGATTTCAGCGATTTTATGACATTGGAGTTGGATAAAGTTTCCGACCTGCGTTACGGTGAAAACCCGCATCAGAAAGCGGCACTTTACGAACATTTTGAAAATCCGGGCATTGCTCAAGCTAAAATCCTGCATGGCAAAGAAATGTCTTACAACAATTATATTGATGCAGATGCCGCGTGGCGTTTGGTCTGTGATTTTGATGAACTAGCCTGCGCGATAATTAAACATACTAATCCTTCAGGTGTCGGCACGGGCGCAGATAATACGGAAGCCTACAGGCGCGCACTCGCTACCGATCCGGTTTCGGCTTTCGGCGGAATCGTCGCATTTAATCGCTCAGTTGACGCGGAAGCGGCAACTATCATTAATGAAATTTTCACCGAAGTCGTGATTGCGCCCGATTTTTCCGATGAAGCATTAGAGATTTTCAAAAAGAAAAAAAATCTGCGGGTTTTGCAGGTTGAAGACAGCGAATTCGCGGATACTCTCGAATATCGAACGATTTCAGGCGGATTATTAGTGCAAAACCGTGATAATTTAGTGGTTTCAGAGGTTGATCTGGAGGTTGTTACGGAAAGAAAGCCAACCGAAGCGGAAGTTCGCGCCTTGCTGTTCGCGTGGAAGGTCTGCAAGCACGTCAAGTCGAATGCGATTGTTTTTGCCAATGAAAATCAAACCGTCGGAGTCGGCGCAGGTCAGATGAATCGTGTCGATTCGGTCAGACTTGCCGCAATGCGAGCCGAAAAAACCGAATTGGATTTAAAGAATACGGTTATGGCTTCCGACGCATTTTTCCCGTTCCGCGATAATGTGGACGAAGCCGCAAAATTCGGCATCACGGCAATTATTCAACCCGGCGGTTCGATGCGCGATCAAGAAACCATTCAAGCTGCCAACGAGTATGGTTTAGCGATGGTCTTTACAAAAGTCCGGCATTTCAAACACTAAACTGCGGATAATTAGATTAGCCGCAGTTCGCCGAATTTGCCGCCTGATTTCTACCTTAAAAGCTAAAGAAACAGATTAACTATCCGCATCTTTATCAGTCTTAAAAAAAAGTTGTTGACTTTTCATTTAAAATAGCGTAAAACTAAGTTCAGTATTGGATTACAAAGGAACGCTCGAAGGTTTTTATGGAAAAATCTTTCGGGCTATTCGTTTATTTAGAACGGTTTCAGCGCAGAAAAGTTTTCAACTGTAAATCTTTCCCGTCGGTCGAAATCGAAACAGTGCCGCGCTCACCAGTTGTAACTATTTTCGCTCCGGCGTTCATCCATCTTTCTAAAACTTCCCGGTGCGGATGTCCAAACGGCGATTCGCGTCCGACAGGAATTATTACCAGTTTTGCCTTTGTAGCGTCGATAAAGGCTTGGGTTGAAGAAGTTCGACTACCGTGATGGGCGGCTTTGACAACATCACTTCGCAAAAACTCAGGCGTTCCCGACAAAATCTCTTCAGTCATCTTTTCAATGTCGCCCGTCAGCAAAAATGTTCTTTCGCCATAAATTAAATGCAGCACAATTGAATGATTGTTATCAGAAATTGCATCGGGCGAATCGTCCATTTCAGGATTAAGCACTTCGACTCGAACATTATCCAAATTAATAATATCGCCGTGTGAAAGTTTGACTATAGGAATATCACGTTTTTGTAAAATCTCGTAAAGAGCGGTAAATTCAGCATTGTTGGAAGGAGTTCTGCCAAATAGTGCGAATCTCACCTTAAAATTTTTGGCAACATCCGATAAACCTTGAATATGATCAGCGTCGGCGTGAGTAGCTAAAATATAATCGATTTGAGAATAGCCTTTTGCCCAGAGAAATGTCGAAACCACAGTTTCACCGATATTTTGGGTGTCAGGTTCAAAAAATTCAGGTTCATCATCAAATTCTTTTTGAACGTGAATCTTGTTAAAATTGCGTTTACCTCCGCCGTCAACCAACAGAGTTTCACCTTTCGGAAAAGTTATCAAAGCCGAATCGCCTTGACCGACATCTAGAAAATCGATATGTAATCTACCGTCAGGCGTTGGCGCACTGTAAGGATGAAAGATTATAAAAAAAAGAAGAATGAAGAAACAAACACCAGTGAAACGTAGAGACAAAAATATTGGGCTTTGTGATTTGGACTTTGGAATCAATGAAAAAGGTTTCCACCAATTCAACCCGACTGCCAAAAATATGATCGGAATGAAATATAGTAAATAAACCACTTTCATCGCACCCGCATAATGCGGCAAACGTGTGCTTGCCCAGTTGTTTTCGCTCAAAATACGGGGCAAAAAAAGCATTAGCCAATTAAAACACTCCGTCAATTTTATAAAGGGAAAAGCCAAGAAATTGCTGATTTGAGCGAGAAAAACAGCGATGATTGCCGTGAAACTTTCCAGCGCAATCGCTATTCCAACCCACAAGTTGAGAAAAATCGAGGCGAATGACAGAAGATGAAAATAAACTATCAAGAGAGGTAAAAGACATAATTGGACAATCAGTGAAACCGCAAGTCCTTCAAAAATATAGCGCAAAGGATTTTGCAAATTTCTTCTTTCCAACCATTTCAAATAAGGCGATTTGAAAAACCTTGCCGACCACAAGTTACGTTTCTTTTCTATTTCCCAAACCTCGTCGCGCCAATAAAGCGTCTCACAAAATCTGCATAAAACCTTTGAAACATTAGGTGGAAACGGTGTTTCAGCGGATGGCGACCAAGTTCCGATGGCACGTAATTTTTCAATTAACGGAAAAGCTATTGCAATAATCGCACCGACGCTAATAAATGTAAGTTGGAAAGAAGATGTAAAAATATCGTTCGGTCGCCAAACAATCAAGATCAGCGCACAAAAACCGAGCGCGTTCAATAGAGTTCCTTTTCGATAAATCACCTGCGAAAAAAGCAGAATTGTGAACATTATCGTGGCACGCACAACCGGCACGTCCGCGCCGACTGCCAGCGAATATGACCATAAAAAAACACTAGCAATTATGAATTGCCACAGCCTTTTATTCGTGAAAAATTGGATAAATAAAAGCGTCAAACCGCCGATAAAAGTTATATGTAACCCGGAAATAACGAGAACGTGAAAAGTTCCGCCTTCGCGGAAAACTTGCGCCGTGTTTTTATCCAAAAAATACTGATTACCGAGAAGCGATGCAGTTAAAACTCCTGCCGTCGAAACATTAAAGTTATTCTTAAATTCAATAATCAGATTTTGGCGGCGGTCATAAATCCATTTGAGCGGCGCAAAGGTTTTCGTGTCGTCGATTTTTTCTACAAGCAGCGGACTTTTTATAACTGCGGTTGCGTCAATTTGCTTTTGGTCGAGCGTTTCTATGTGCGATTTAACACCCGGATTTAAGAAATTATCCTCCCGCCGAAGATTGCAAGCCACGCGAATTCTTGAGCCATAATCAAGATTTAAACTGTCATATTCGTCTGTAGTTTGTGCATCTTGAATCGACGCAAAAAGCCGGACATTTCCTGAAATCTTTATTTCCGAGTTTAGATAAACCGCTTTATCGGTCTTGAGAGTTAGAAAAAAACCTCCTACGGCGAGTTCGGGTTTGCCTCGCAGAACTCCCTCGATTTCAATCGGGTCGCCCGATTTTATTTGATTCGTATCATAAAAATTTTTCAATCTGTCCGTCGTGTCCGATTGATTCTCAACGCTCAGACACAATCCTCCAACCACAACGAATGTTATTGAAAGAAACATCAAGGCGAATTTACGATTTAGAAAAACTATCGTCAGCGTTGCAAAAATGAGGCAAATAGTGAGCAATGCTTTCCAATTTAGGGAAATGAAATTAGCCGATAGAACACCGGTTGCGAAACAAACAAATAACCACAACAACGGATAAACGGTAAAATTGGAATTTGTGTTTTTTGAGTTTTCTGCTAACATCAGTTTTTTGTAAAACCGGAACATTTTCTTCAAAACTGTTAATTTGCACACAATTAACAGATATATTAAATTTGTAACTACTCAACCTTTATTAAATTTCTTATTTCTCGAAAATGTTTATCGCTGATCCGGCGCACGAGTAAAAGTTGTTCGGGTTTACGAAATCTCCCGTATTTATTTCTATGTTCAATTATATTTTGTGCGGTTTGTGTTCCGATATACGGAAGTTTTTCGAGGTCTTCGGCAGAAGCCGTATTGATATTTATTGCATTTTCAGCTAATTGAACCTGATTTTGTAAATCTCCACAATATTCGCTAAACGGGACATAGCGGGACATAGCAAAGAAAATTTCCGTAAGACACAATATATCATCAGTTACAGCGACTGTTCAGCGCACATTTAATTTTCACATTATTTACTAAACAGATGTAAATTTTGCGGCGATTTTCATATCTTTTACTAAACGGCGAAAGTTTTGCTGGTGTTTGGTGAGAGCCAGAGGCTTTCGATGCGCCGGATTCCGCCGTTGGCGAGGGTGGATTTGTCAATTCTTTGCCAGCCGTTGTCTTCAAAAAGTTCTTTATACAACTGACATTGGTAGCCGCTTAACACGACGTTGGCTTTTAATTGGAGGATAAGTTCGGCTAGTTGCCGGTGATTGGTATCGGTCAATTCGTGGGTGTAGCGGTTTTTGTCGCTGCGGGTTGAACCGGGATATGGCGGGTCTAAATAGAAGAGAGTTGTCGGGGAGTCCATTTCGGCGATGAGTTTTAGCGCGTCGCGGTTTTCGATCTGGACATTCCAGAGCCGCTCGGCGACGGTGTAGAGGTTTTCGGGCTTGAGATATTTCATTGGCGATTTGAAGCCTTTGCCTCTGCGCCACGCTGTTTTTGATGTGCGCGTTCCGGCGTGAAGGCTCATCCATAGCCGGACAAAAAACCGCCGGGCATCTTCGATTGGTTTGCCGGAATTTTCTAAACAGCTTTCGTATTCTGCTCGCGCCCACGGCGTGAGGCGGATTAGCCGGACAAGTTCGGCGGCATCGTGGCGTAATACACGAAAGAAATTAACGACGTTATTATCTAAATCGTTGTAGGTTTCGAGTAATGACGGTTCTTTTTGCAGAAGCACGGAAGCTCCGCCACCGAAGGGCTCGACGTAATGAATGTGTTTCGGGAAAAATTGAATGATCCAATTGGCGAGACGGAATTTTCCGCCGTAGTATTTCAGAGCCGGACTTTTTATCTTCATAAATGCTGACCTCGACAGCCAGCATACGACACTAGCTCTGTGTGGGAATTAGGTCAAGCATTTTTTTTATTTACGGATCAAGAAGGTCATCTTTAATCTCTACATCCGTATCACTTATATCAAAAACAGGATGTAAATTATCCGATTTAATATCAAATCGTGTTATTAAACTATTATGCGGAACAACAACAGTTTTCCCCTTGCCTTCAAATAAGTAGGTATGACAACCGCCGTCAATTATTATTCTATTGTGATTAGCAGGGAGATGTTGAAGGGTGTAATTTAAAAAGCCAGTGTCAATTATAAAAGGATTTTTCGGCGAACCATCACCGAAAGGTGAATAGTCAGACGCATTGATAATTAGTGCATATTCTGTTTCCGCACTATTAATTGGCGTGCATAGGACATTAAAACTATCGCTTTCTATGCTTTCTACTTCAGTAGTATTTGGGCTGATAAGAAAGCCTCCAATCCCAATCGCAAAACACAACAAAGATATTAAAAAGTTTCTCATTTTCATAGTTGGAAATTATACATTCAAAATATCTTTGTAGAAATTAGATCAAGCATTTTTTTTATGTTAAGGCAAGGCAGACCATTTATTTTGACTGACGCAGACATACAAACCTTTATTTTTTACAAAAATAGCACGTTGGCGTATTGAGTCTGGGGAACAATGAGCGGGAAGTTTCGTTGTAATCGGCACTTCAATAGGTTTGTCAGTAAAAATATTATTCCTGATTTGAATATCTGGTGCTTCCTCGAAAATGCGGATTTCGATAGAAGCGTTACTAACATCAATTACATTATCTTTTACTATCATTTCCGTTGGAGTATAAAAGAAAAAGTAGCCCCAAAGTCCGATTGCCAAGCAGACCAAAAAACCTAAAATTGATTGTCTTATTTTCATAGTTGGAAATTATAGCAGAAGTTTGCGGATAAAAAGAATTATCAAACCTAAGCCAGCAATAGCCCACGGAATCGCCGCAATTTGTGGTGAGAACATTGCCGCGAGAATGAAGCCGAAAATTATTACTCCAATGTAAAAGACCAAGCCGAGCACGAAATTATCCTTGCGAATCGGTCTGCCACATTTTAGGCAGTTTTTCGCTTTGCTCGAAACACTACTGTTACAATCTGGACAAAGTATTAGTGCCATATTTTTTTTCTTCTTAGCTATCTACAATTTTTTTATTTTTTGTAATTCTCTGCTGAATTTCTTCTCCCTGAATAGTCAGTTTTTGCAGTAATTTATCATATTTTACGGTAGTTTTGCCGATGGCTTTTGTATAAAAAACAAAGCAAATAATCAAAATAACGACATACATAATAATAGAAAAAACCGCAATCCAGCTACCAAAGATGATAGCTGTCAAGCACATAACCGTTGCGAAAATGCAAATCCCTCCAAATCCAGTGCCTATTTCTTTCTGGACATCAGATTTTTTTGTAGCAAGGCTACGATATGACTTTTTCAAATCTTCGTATTCTTCCTTCAAACGACGAATAGCAAGTTCAGCAGCGGTTTTGTCGGTTCCAACTTGAACTTTGGAAATTGAATCGGTTAAAAGGCGCAGTGAAACAGTTCCGCCGTGCCGCTCGACCATTTGCGAAGCACCGCAATAACCACAAGCGAAAGTTTCAGTTTCCGCTCTAACTTCAAGATTTGCACCGCAATTGGCACATTTTAGAGTGAGAATTGGCAACATAACAAGATTATTCTCCAAAACGAATTAAACCAGCAAATTTACCTACAACTGTAACCTCTGCGGAGTTTTTTGTAAGCACAATATCATCAAAAATATCATTTTCGGGTTTCAGGATTATTTTAGAACCATCTTTAAACCAAGTCTTTAAAGTGTATTCACTGGCTTCACCTTCGCCAATTCTAACCAAAACCGTTTGTCCGTTAAATGGCTCTGGACATTCATGCAAGACAACAATGTCACCGTGAAAAATTCCGGCGTTTATCATTGATTCACCTTGCACCAATACAGCGAAAGTTTTACCACTTCTCGACAACATTCGGGAAGGTATGTAAATTTTTTCTATATTTTCAAACGAATGTGACGGTCTTCCGGCGGCAACACGCGATTCAATTTCAATTTCTACAGCATTATTTAAGTAATTTTGCAGTTCAGCCCTTCCAAAATCATCATTCAACGACTTTGCTAAAGCTAACAAAGTCGAAGGATGTGGAATATTTCTACCTTTTTCAATTTGAGAAATAGCCGAATGAGTCAAATTCACAAGACTTCCCAACGCTTTTTGGGTTAATTTTGCCCTTTTTCGCGCTCGTTCAATTTTTTCCCCTAAAATATTTTCGTTTTGTTCAGACAATTTAATTTATTATGTAAGCCACTTACATTTTCACTTGACAATGTAAGTGGCTTACATTTATACTCCATCTAGTTTGTAATCAAAAACTATTTACTACAAACAAGCTAAAGGAGAAATTTTACTATGAATCCCTTTGAAGTCAAAGTTTTTATGCTGAAAAAAGGACTGACCGTTGCGTCAATCGCTCGTGATTTGTGTCTGGAAAGCGACGCAAAATTTACGAGTATGCAGACGATGGTGTCCGATTTAATTCACGGACGGAAATGGTTTCCTGAATACGCAAAACAACTTGACCAAAAATACGGCATCAAGATTGACCGACCAAAACGCACAACTAACCGCGAAATCGTTCAAAAAGCTGCCTGAAAATCTTACTTTTTTCGAGTTAACAAAATCTATTACAAAAAGAGGTCAAAAAATGAAATCACTAAGGCTGATTAAGCAAAAACACGAGGAATATCCTTATAAAAACACGCCCGTAACGCTTTGTTTCGAGGCGGAAGTGAAACGTATCGCGGAGGAACGCGACGAGGCTTTGAGCGAGGTTATTGCCAAACTCGCACGGATGTCGGGCGTTGGCGAACGGCAAATTTATCACTACCGGCAAGGGAAAACGGAAATTTCGCCGGACCTAATAAAAATCTTTTGCCAGCAGTTTAATTCTTTCGCGCTCGGTTGCGCGTGGTTTTCGACATTCGGAGTCGAGCAGGAAATGTGCGACGAGTTCGATCTGAGCCGGTTTGCCAGCCGGACGGTGCGGAATGTTTTGCAAGCTGGTGATAAATTCCTGAGCGCGTTTGACGACGGCAAAATTGACGGACACGAAATGAACGAATTGGAATTGGCTTCAGCGCAAATTCAACGCGATGCCAGACGGCTGACAGAAGTGGCGCGGGATAACTACAATCGCCGCCGCGCGGCATAGGAGAAATATGAGAAAAAGAAAAAATAATATCTACACGCCGGAAGATTTTTATAGATTCGGGCAGCAAGGGCTTACTAAACAACAAATTGCCGATCATTACGAAATTGTAATTTCCGCCGCATACTCGAAATTTAAAATTCCCGAATTAAAAACGGCTTATGAAGACGGACAAAAAAATCAGCCGTTGCCGACACCCGAAACAAAAACTAACGAGTTCGAGATTTCCAAAACCATCGCGCCGGTTGAATTGGCTGACACACCCGAAATCGAAATGTCCTACAAAGAAGTCGAAGAAGCGATTTTTAGGGCGATTGACGCGCATTGCTGCACGGTTTTTCAGATAAAGCTGTTTAATAACGGCATTGATGCGAGATTCGATATTTTGGAAATTCTCGAAGAAATGGTCGCGGAGAGAAAATTAACAAAACTCGACAATGGAAGAGTGATGGCATATTTTCGCCCGGAATGGAATGCCGTGCGGTTTTGGCTCAACGGCGATCATAAAGTCGGCATCGAGCGCGAAGGCGAACAGGCAAAAGTCGAAGTGCAAACCGCGCCGCGTTTTAAGGAAACAATCGAGCATTGCGAAAACGGACATTCCCGCGAATCAATTCAAAAAGTCAAAACAGCATTAGTTCAGAGCGTAGTCGAAACGCCGGTCAAAATGGCAACGGTTGTTGATTTCGGACAGGAGCCGAACGGTGAGGACAGACCGGCACCGACAGGAAATTTCAAAACCGTCGAGATGGGCGGCGGAAACTTAATTATCGGTTTTGACGGCAATATTTTTAATGTCAAAAAGAAATCACGGCGAAAATTGAACGAAATTATTGACTTGGTGCAGGAACTGTAAGTCGTTTAAATGCTTTAAATCCAAGTGCCATCCAAGTGCCAATCCAAGTGCCACAGGAGAAAATCCAAGTGCCATCTGTAAGTTCTGAAAAAAAAACATTTACGCGATTTGACGCGAAAAACGGAAATTTAATCCAAGTGCCAAATTCAGCTTTAAAAACTTCAATCCAAGTGCCAAATCGGAGGATTGT
The DNA here is from genome assembly GCA_031359215.1 of Acidobacteriota bacterium. GTDB lineage: Bacteria > Acidobacteriota > Blastocatellia > Pyrinomonadales > Pyrinomonadaceae. Next base: position 35,874 of record JANMAA010000080.1, read on the forward strand.
TAAATGCGTTTGAAAGTCGCCGATTTAAAAGACTTAGGCGTTCCGCATCGGACATATCATCGCAAAATTTCAAGCGGCGAATGGGAGTCCACAGAAGTTGGAAAATCGAAGAACGGGAAACCGGTTCGAGAGGTTTTATTGGAATCGTTGCCGCACGATTTGCAGTTGCAATTCTTAAATCGGCAAAAAGCGGAAATCGAGATTGAAGTTCCGGCGGAAGAAGACAGTTCTTTGACAACTGAAGCAAAACTTATCGAAGCCTTAAAACGCTATAAGCCGGAAGTGCGCGACGCATTTCTGGCAGAAGCGACGCGGTTGATGGAAATCATCAATCGTTATGATGCGATCAATCCGAAGCGCGAAAAAGGCGCAAACGGGAAATTAGAATTTGTGTCGGCGGTTCGGCAACTTTGC
>JANMAA010000089.1:0-14662 GCA_031359215.1 Acidobacteriota bacterium
TGCCAACTGAAAAACCGCCCAAACGTGCAAAGCCGATGACGATGTTTGGCGCATAATGCTCTTGAACTTCAAAAAAATAGTTGTCGTCGGCAACGGTGTGAATAATATCGCGGATGTCGTAAGGTTGCGTGGAAACTTCCGGCACCATCGAGTTTAATTTTTCGTCGATGCGAATGCCCGGATCATTGGTCGGCACAAACGGCGGGTTTTCCATATTGTTCGACGGCACGAACGAAAGCAATTCGCGGGTCAGTCGAAGCGCGTGTTGGTCGTTGTCCGCCGCAAAATGTGCCACGCCCGATTTGGCGTTATGCGTCATCGCGCCGCCGAGTTCGTCCTTGGTAACTTCTTCGTGCGTTACGGTTTTGATAACCTCGGGTCCGGTGATGAACATATACGAAGTGTCTTTTACCATTACATTAAAATCCGTGATCGCCGGCGAATAAACCGCGCCGCCGGCGCACGGTCCGAGAATGCAACTGATCTGCGGAACAACGCCACTTGCTAAAACATTTCGCAGAAAAATGTCGGCGTAACCGCCCAACGAAACAACGCCTTCCTGAATTCGTGCGCCGCCCGAATCGTTCAAACCGATGATCGGTGCGCCGGTTTTTATCGCAAAATCCATCACCTTGATAATTTTCTGCGCGTGAGTTTCGCTCAAAGAACCGCCAAAAACGGTGAAATCTTGCGCGAACACAAAAACCTCGCGTCCGTCCACGAGTCCGTGTCCGGTAATTACTCCGTCACCGAGATACTTTTGATTTTCGAGACCGAAATCAGTCGAACGATGAACGACAAATTTATCGAATTCCTCAAATGAACCTTCGTCCAAGAAAAATTCGATGCGTTCCCGCGCCGTCATTTTACCGGAAGCGCGATGTTTTTCAACTCTCTTTTCACCGCCGCCCTGTTCCGCCAGAGCAGATTTTTCTTTTAATTGTTCAAGTTTATTTTTCAATTCCGGTTTGCTTATCGGTTGCATATTTTCTAAGTCTAGCGAGTTTGCGCCAATTTGCAAATTATCTGAAATCCGAAAATTCCTTTTCGAGCTGCGGCAGAATTCGGTTACGGAGTCTTTGCACAAAAGCTGTTGCCTGACGCAATTCGTTGGTAGTGTCGGCTAGATTTTGATTTATCTGAGCTGACAATTGCCGCAAACTCGATCTTTCGGCTTCCAAAGATTTTCGGCGACCTTCACGAATCTCTTCCGTTCTTGTTGTTCCTTGAAACGCAACGCTCCGATCAATGCCTTCAGGCGATGAATCTTCTTCAACCCTCGTTAGACGCGTCTTTATTTCCGCTTGTTTTTCCGTCAGTTCAATCTGGAATTTTTGCAGAATTTGAACACGTTGTTCGGCACGGTTCAACACTTCAAAGGCGAGTAAGAAATTTTGTTGCTTCTCGCTAAATTTAATTCCTTGCGGCAAGGTTTCGAGAAATGATTTGAAATTCTTGTTAAAAATTTGTAAAGACTTTGAAATCTTGGTTAGCTCGGCTGAAATATTTTCCACCGGATTTTGTAGAGCGGGTAAATTATTGGATTGGTTATTTTGGGCAAATATATTTGTCGAGAAAACGAAGACTAGAATATATAGAATCGTTGTAATTTTCATAATTTTACTCCTTTGGTAACGAGTAAAATTTAACTTAATCAATATTCAATTACAAGTAAAATTTAAGTCCTTATTATATTTTAGTCGGCTGATTTTGAAAGTTAAAAGGAAATTTTCGACGTTCGATGCGATCAATCAGGATTGAAAGTGTTTCTTTTGTTTTTATTATTATTTCTTTAGAATAGTTGTAAATACGAGCGTTCTCTTCAAACTCGTCAAGATCAAGAATCGAAAAAGAATAATCTTTCCAAATCAAAATATCAACATCTAAATCAACATAATCTAAGATGTCATTATCAAATGTTGGGGGCAGGTTGATATTACAATAATAATTTCTGAAGTCGCCCTCCGGTTCGTAAAAACTAAAAACATTATACCAACGGTCAAGCCAGTAATATTCATAAGAAACGGTTGCGCGTCTGATAACGCCTAAATGTTGATGAGTTATTTCTTTTTCAAATTTTCCCAAAAGTTTGAGCAGGGAATTATCTTTTTCTAATAATTCCGCACTCCAACTGCGATGGGTTTTTCCGTCATATTTGCGGGAGTTAATCGTTATATTTTTACTTTGCCGGAACATAATAAATTTGCAAATCTGGTTTATTTTAACTGGTTTTGTAACGACAAGAATTTGATGAAAACATTTTAAAGATACTTTAAAAATAGCTTCAAAAATAGTTGATGGAATTAACTGCTATCTTTGAAGTTCATATTAACCGGACTGATCGATTATTGAACCGGCTACTAAATTTTCTTTAAGTTTGCCAAATAACTGAAATAGAATAAGTCTTTCGGTTTCGGTAAAACTAATTAATGTTTGAGCTTCAAGTTTTAGCCATTGTCTTTCTACGAGGATACTATACTGAACGGCTTTTTCAGTTAAAAAAACTCTCAAGATACGAGAATCTTCGAGGTCTCTCTGATTTCTTATAAAACCGTTCTTCAATAAACTTTTTACCATTTTATTTACAGTCGGAGGAGACAGGTTTAAATTTCTTGAAAGATCAATTTGGCTTTGTCCGTCTTGTTTCCAGAGAGAAATTAATACGAAAACCTGTCCGCTATGAAGTTCAATTTCATTCATAGCTTTTTCCAGATTTAACCAATAAGCATTAGAAATTGGTGTAAATAAATATGTTAGTGTATTTTCAATTTCAATCATAATAATATTAGCAAGCTAAGAGTAAATCATTGCAAAGCTAATAAATAGTATGCTAATAAAATTTCATTAGCAAGCTAATTCAAACTATAATCGAAAAAATATGTAGAAATAAATTTTGAAACGAAAAATGATTGTATATAATTTGTTGAAATGTAAGGTATCTACTAAAACTTCCAGATAAAAAATTTGAAGCAATTCCAGCGTTATTTAACAATATTACATAAAATTCCAATTCCTTCTATTTCAACTTCAACCATATCACCATTTTTTAGTGGTGAAACACCTGACGGGGTTCCGGTAGCAATAATATCACCGGGGATTAAGGTCATTTGATTTGAAATGTATTTTATTAAATCTGGAACTGGAAAAACCATTTGGGAAGTTCTCCCGTTTTGTTTGATCGAACCATTAACTTTTGTGGTAACACTTATATCTGTAACATCTAATTCGGTTTCAACAAAATTTCCTATCGGACAGAAAGAATCAAAAGATTTTGCACGGGTAAACTGAATATCTTTATGTTGCAAATCTCTAGCGGTTACATCATTTAAACATATATAGCCAAGAATATAGTCAAAAGGATTGTCATTTTCACTCAAATTTTTACAGGACTTGGATATGACAATAGCTAATTCACCCTCATGCTCGACTTGGCTCGATTGTTTTGGAAGTATGATTGTTGCACCGTCAGCAATAATTGCTGACGGTGCTTTTAGAAAAAGAAGCGGCTCTTTTGGGATTTCATTACCAAGTTCGGCAGCGTGTTCTGCATAGTTCCGACCTACACAGACGATTTTGGAAGGCGTTACCGGGGGAAGTAATTTTACATTTTCACATTTGATTGTTTTGTCAATTTTATAGATTTGGAACTCTTCAGGAAAATTTTCAAAATCATCAAAAGAAGAAATCAAATCATCTTTGAACTCTCCCCAATATCTACTATTTTCATATTCAAAGTAACAAAGTTTCATAAAGTTTTACGGAGCAGTTTCGGAAATAATTTCAGAAGGTAAACTGATGTTTCCGGCTGTATCGGTGGCTGTCAAATAATAGTAGTAAATTTTCCCTGATTCGACATTTGTATCCTGAAATGTATTTGAAGTCAGCAGTTCGGATGTGAGATTTTTCCATTCCGGTAAAGGTAAATTTCTTTCGGTGGATCTATAAATACTATATCCTTTTATATCTTTTTCTATATTACTTGCGAAAAATATTGATAAATTATTCGGGGCTGCTGCGATTGTAATTGAGCCCGGGGAATTTGGAGGAAAAATGTCTTTTGGTAAAACATTAACAATATTCGATTCAAGACTTTCGACCGGCTCTGCATTGTTTCCTAGTGATACCGAACGAATGAAATAAAAATAATTTCTTCCAAATTCAAACGATTTGTCAATAAATTCGGTTTGTTTGAGTGGCGAATCATTCAAAAGTTTTGCCGTTTCTTTTTCCGATTCAGAACGATAAATATTAAAACCGAGAACATTTGCCGGTTTTGTTCCGTCCACATTCGTTTCAGGAGATTTCCAATTTAAGATAATCCCGAATTCGGTAATTTGGTTTGAAAGAAAAGTTGGTATATCGGCAACTCTTGCAGTTGGTTCAATTAATAGGAAATTTGAAAATGCGGCTTTTTGTCCTGAAGCATTTACAAAGCGAATTGCATAGCGCAGACGTATCATTTGTCCGGCAAATTCGAGGGTATCGATATAACTTATTTTGTTAAGCTTGAAGTCTTTATCTGAGATCGGGATGGTTGAAATTAAGGTGCTTTGAGAGGCAAACTCTTCTTCTGAAAGTGTGAGCGTAGAGTTAAGAGGCTCTGCCAGACGATAAATATCGGCGCGGACAATTTTTAAAATACTTCCTTCAGAAGCATTTCGGGCAGGCATTATCCATGTTAAATTAACTTTATTTCCGCGCTGGAAACCTGAAATTTCGACTCTTTGTGGAACTCTTTCAATTGGCGGAAGCGGCGGCTTACGCTTACCGCAACTTAAACAAGCAAGGAAAATAAGCACCATAAATGTTAACGGCACCTTTTTAAATGTTTTCGTGTTTAAATATGATACCTTAAACATTCTGATTAAAATACTGCTTAATTTATAAAACGTATTGCCGCAAATTTTGGTCTTTTACTAAATCGTCGAGCCTGTCTTTGACATAATTAGAATCTAACAACTGATCTTTGTTTTCGAGTTCGCTACCAAGGAAACTGATTTCTTCAAGAAGTTTTTCCAAAAGCGTATGCAACCTTCGAGCTCCGATGTCTTCGGTGTTTTTATTAATGCTGACAGTCATTTCAGCAATTGTCGTGATAGCATCTTCGGTGAACTCGAGCTTAACTCCTTCTGTGTTAAGCAATGCTTGATACTGCTTAATAAGCGAATTTTTAGGCTGGATAAGAATGCGCTTAAAATCGTCTAAAGTTAAGGACTCCAGTTCGACTCGAATTGGAAAACGACCTTGCATTTCAGGAATTAAGTCCGAGGGTTTGGAAACGTGGAAAGCACCGGCTGCAATAAATAATATATGTTCGGTATTTACCATTCCATATCTTGTATTCACGGTTGTCCCTTCGACGATCGGCAGCAAATCCCGCTGAACACCTTCACGTGAAACGTCGGGGTTTCCTGAACCGGATTCACGCCCCGCTATTTTATCCATTTCATCGAGGAAAATAATACCCGAATTTTCGAGGTTATTTATTGCTTGGCGAGTGATTTGCTCCATATCAACCAAATTTTCCTGTTCATCACGAAGCAAATGTGTTTTTGCTTCAGATATTTTTATTTTACGGCGAACTGTTTTTGTCGGAAATAAATTACCCATCATATCTCGGATGTTTACTCCCATTTCTTCCATTCCCTGACCGCCCACAAAATCAATCATGGCATTTGATCGATCCTGAGTTTCGATTTCAATCAAGCGGTTGTCAAGTTCGCCTTTTCGGAGTTGTTCACGAAGTTTTTCACGGGTTCGATTCGGTTGTGATTTTTCTTCTAAATCTAATGAATTATCGCTTTCAAAACTGTAATTATTAGAAGTCGGAAGTAAAATGTCCAGAATTTTTTCTTCAACATTTTGTTTTGCGCTTTCAAGAATCTCCTCGTAAGCAGCTTGTTTGGTCATATCGACTGCAACATCTGTTAATTCACGAATCATACTCTCTACATCGCGTCCGACATATCCTACTTCAGTAAATTTTGATGCCTCGATTTTAATGAAAGGTGAATTTGCAAGTCGGGCTAAACGTCGCGCAATTTCAGTTTTTCCGACACCTGTCGAACCGATCATTAAAATATTTTTAGGCAGAACATCCTGAGCAATTTCCGGTGGAAGTTTTTGCCGTCTGATCCTATTGCGGAGAGCGACCGCAACAGCGCGTTTAGCATTTGCTTGTCCGACCACATACTTATCCAGTTCCGCGACTATTTGTCGGGGTGTTAAGTCATCGAGTTTCAGTTTTGGCACAGTATTATTTATCTCGCCACTTAAATAGATAGGCATTTTTAAACTTAAATTTCTTCAATAATTATATCAGAGTTTGTATAAATACAGATTTCACCGGCGATTTTTAATGATTCGGAAGCAATTTCTTTTGCCGATAGTTCGGTGTGTTTTACTAAGGCGCGGGCTGCGGCAAGTGCATACATACTGCCGGAACCGACTGAAAGTAATCCTTCGTCCGAAGATATGACATCACCTTTACCTGAAATTAAAAAAGCATCTGTTTTATCGGAGACAATCAAAAGTGCTTCCAGATGACGCAAGTATTTATCGGTTCTCCAATCTTTACTCAATTCGATGGCTGCCCGTTCAAGTTGTCCTTGATATTGTTCGAGTTTTGCCTCAAATTTGGTTAAGAGTGAAAAAGCATCGGCGGTTGCACCGGCAAAACCAACTAAGACCTGTTCATTGTAGATTCGGCGAACTTTGCGGGCATTTCCTTTAATTACGGTATCTCCTAAAGTTACCTGTCCGTCACCAGCCATTGCAATTTGGTCATTTCGGCGAACTAAAAGAACGGTTGTTGAGCGAATTTTTCCAAAATCTTTATTCATAAAAAGATTAATGATAAATGTTTAAATTGAAATGCTCAAATTGACAGAAGCAGACATTCTGTTTGAACATTGATAAAGTTGATGAAAAAAAGACCAAGAATCGGACTCACTATGCGGTTGGAATCAGAAACCCGCCGTTTTTATCTCGGACGGGACTATTGCGAGGCATTAGAAGCCTTTGGAGCTGTTCCGTTTCATATTTGTTTAATTCCCGATAAAGAATATATTGCTGAGGCAATGAAAAATTTAGACGGTATTTTGCTTCCCGGCTGCAATTCAGATGTAAACCCGTTACTCTATGGGGAAGAACCTCATCCAAAGTTAGGCAGCGTCATTTCCGAAAAAGATGAAACTGATTTATTGGTTTTAACGGAAGCTGAAAAATTGAAAATGCCGGTATTGGCAATTTGTTTCGGTATGCAAATTTTGAATGTCTTTCGGGGCGGAAGTCTTTTTCAGGATATTGAGAGCCAAATACCGGACTGCATTAAACACGAACAGGGCGTTCCTCAGAATAGAAATTCACACAGTATGATAGTTGAAAAGAAAAGCTTTATTTCAAGCCTGATTTCTGAAACGGGAAGCGAAAAAAAGATAGGTGTAAATTCATCGCATCATCAATCAATCAAAAATGTCGGAAATAACTTAATAATAACCGGGCGGGCAAATGATACTGTCGTTGAGTGCATCGAAGATACGCGAAAAAATAGATTTAATTTCGGTGTTCAGTGGCATCCTGAACTTTCTTGGAGGACGGATTCACTTTCAAACAAAATATTTGAAACATTTGTGGAGCAATGTGCGAACTATTCTAGTGAAAATAAAAAGTATTAACTTATGGCAAGACTTCAACGTAAGACAGTTAAACTAGGGCTGGAGAAGATTTTAGACGAGCAAATAAACCTATTAAAAGGAAAGCGGATAGGATTAGTTTGTAATCCTGCATCAGTAAATCATCAATATCAGCACGCTGCGGATTTATTTTATGAAAATAAACAAATAAATCTGACAACCCTTTTTGGTCCGCAACACGGAATTCGTGGAGATGTGCAGGATAATATGATTGAAACATCCCATATTATCGACAGTCATACAGAAATACCGATTTATTCTTTATACAGTGAAACACGCCAACCGACTGAACAAATGCTTTCGGGCATCGATGCGTTGGTGTTTGACTTACAAGATGTCGGGTGCCGCGTTTATACTTTTATTTATACGATGGCTAATTGTATGAGAGCTTGTGCTGAATATGGAAAGAAAATGTTCATACTAGATCGCCCAAATCCGATAAACGGAATAAATATCGAAGGGAATTTACTAGAAGCCGGTCACGAATCGTTTGTCGGAATGTATCCGATTCCGATGAGGCACGGTATGACCGTCGGGGAACTTGCCAAGCTATTTAACAAAGATTTTGAACTTCATTGCGATCTTGAGGTTATCACAATGGATAATTGGGAAAGGGAAGATTTTTATGATGAAACCGACGCGCCATGGGTAATTCCTTCACCTAATATGCCAACTGTGGACACTGCGATTGTTTTTCCCGCTACTGTTTTTTTTGAAGGCACACAAGTTTCGGAAGGGCGCGGAACAACCCGCCCGTTTGAAACGGTTGGCGCTTCCTACATTAATGCAATAGAATTGGCAGATGCTCTGACATCACTTGAACTTTCAGGCGTTATATTTAGACCGATAAACTTTTTACCGACTTTTCAAAAATTTTCAAATGAAAGTTGTGGAGGTGTCTTTCTGCACATCATTGATAGGGAATTGTTCGAACCTGTGATAACTGGTCTGGCGATAACGAAAGTTATCTACGAGTTATATCCGGATAGTTTCAAATGGAAAATTCCGCCGTATGAATATGTTTACGACCGTAACCCTTTTGATGTTATTGCAGGGACGATGACTATTAGAGAATCTATCGAGCAAGGAAAATCGGTTAATGAAATAAAAAATTCTTGGCAAACTGATATTAAAGAATTTAATAATACCAGAATGAAATACTTGCTTTATTAGATTTAAAGTGATCTCTAGATAATGCTAAGTTTAACATTAGCAAAGATTAGTAGAATAAAAGTGGTAATAGCATTAATTGTTGAGGTTCGACAGTTAATGTAAAATACGAATATATTTGAGGCGAATAAAATGGATAATCCGTATATTGTCGGTATAATTTCTTGGTTACTTCCCGGTGTTGGACATTTGATTCAAGGTCGCATTGTGCGGGGTATTATAATCGGAGTCGCTATATGGACAATGTTCCTTATTGCAATTTTTAGCGGCGGCGCATATTATCCCGGTTTTGACTTTAAAGATGGCACGTTGCTTTATTTGTTAAATTTATTTGCAAGATTCGGCAATGGATTAGGGGCGGTTATTAGTTTTTTTCTAGCGGCAAGTCCGCCACCAAAAGTTGCGTCTTGGGCTACCTTTGAATATGGCGGAAGATTTTTGGAAATTGCCGGATTACTAAATTATATGGCTGTAATGGATGCGCTTGATATTAGTTTCGGGAGGAAAAAATGATTCATTTTCTCTATTTAGTCGGGTTTGCCTTATTTGTAGCTATCGCCTTTGGTGTTTTCGCAACGGGAACTTCAAAAGAAAAAATTCTATACGGAACAAAAATATTCGCCCAATTTATTATTATCAGTTTAGTTCTCGCTTGGGTTTTCTATTTTATTCCGTGGTAAAAATATAAAATGGGACTGGTTGAAACAGAAGGGTTAATTCTAAAAAGCTACAGTTTGGCAGAGGCGGACAAAATAATTGTTTTGCTGACGCAGAACGAAGGTTTGATTCGCGGGGTGGCAAAAGGAGCTAAACGCTTAAAAAGCAAATTTGGCGGCTCTTTAGAACCATTCTCCATTGTGCAAGTAGCATATTTTCAAAAAGAAGAAAGGGAATTAGTTTCCATTCGTGAAATTGAACTTATAAGATCATTTTTTGAAAACGCCAGCGAACCTCAGTTCTTACAGAAGTTTTCTTATTTAGTGGATCTAATAGTTGAATTTGCACCGCCACACGATCCTGATGAAAGACTTTATCGAATGACGAAGGTTTGCCTCGAAACTGCGGCAGAAAATTACGATAGTCTGGAAAGTATCGCCGTTTATTTTGAGCTTTGGATTTTGCGTTTGGGTGGCTATCTGCCGAATTGGAACATCTGCGACAGATGTAAAAAAGGATTGGTTGAAAATGAAACTTCAGGTTTACAAATAAACTTCCATTTATTTTGTAAAACCTGTCAAAAATTACGAAATAATTGGATTATTTCGCCCGAACAAAGACAAATTTTTATTATGGCGCAAAAGGTCGCCCCTCAAAAATTTGTTGAATTTGCCAAAATTCAAAAAGCCGATCTAAAAGAAGTTTCGATAATTCTTAGACGGATAATTTCACATATAATCGGTAAAGAAACAATTGGCGAAAAAATTTTAACTGCAAATTTATAAGTCTAAATGAAGCGTTTTAGTTGGTTAATCTCAAAATATTTAGCACAGTCGATTTTGCCTTATTTTATTTTCTCATGGCTTTTGTTAAGTGTTATTTTATTTGTCCAACAAGCCGGTCGTTTTTCAGATATTTTTTTTAGTGTAAATATTCCTAAAAATTTAGTTTGGCAATTGACAATCGCCCTTGTGCCTAATGTTATCGCTTTTACTTGTCCGATGGCGATACTTGTTGGGGTTATTATCGGGCTTTCCAAAATGCAGGGCGACAGTGAATTGATTGCAATCCGGGCTGCCGGGGTCGGAAATTTTCAAATCACTTTTCCAATCATAATTTTAGGAATCATACTTTCTTTCTTTGCTTTTTTTATTAATCTGAATGGCGTCCCTTTTGCCGCTCAGATAGTTAGAAAAGTAGCCTTACAAACGACACTCTATAAACTCGAATCTCCTATCGAACCCGGTGTTTTTAATACTGAGATCAGTGGTTATACGATTTATGTCAAAGATGGCGACTTTGAAAATGGGACATGGAAAAATATATTTATTTACAATGAAGATCAAATAAATAAATCAACGCGTCTGATAACGTCTAAAAGCGGGCGCATTGATTCACAGGCGGAAACATCTGAATTAGTATTAGATAATGCGGTAGTAAATACGTTTTCAACCGGAAGAGAAACAGAAAAGTTTGTATCGGAAAATGTCGGACAAATACGCTTGGCAATAAAAACGAAACGTGGAGAATTAGTTGAGAAACTTACAAAATCAGAGGAAACGCCTGAAGAGTTAGGGTTGCGCGAATTGGCACAATTAGCAAATACCAAAGAGGGAAAAGAAAGAATTGAAGCACAAATACTTTGGCAAAGAAGAGTCATTCTTTCTATAACACCCTTGATATTTGCCGTCTTAGGCTCCGCACTAATTTTACGTTTTAACAGAGGCGGCAGGGGATTCGGTATTTTTTTGGCACTGGTTGTTTTAGTGACCTATTACCTGTTGACACTTTTAGGAGAACAACTTGCGCGAACCGGTAAAATTAGCGTCTTTTCTGCCGGTTTGATACCGATTACGGTAAGTTGCTGTTTAATTCTTTGGTTCTTTTTGGAAAACAGGTTCTTTTTAAAAAAATACTTTTCTGGGATTGGCGGACAATTAAAGTTAAATTTTCCGGTAAATTTAAACAAAGTTTCAAGGCGGAGTTTTTATCTCGATTTAACTACCGGAATTTTGGACTCGGATGTTATTTTTACTTTGTTAAAATATTTTAGCCTGACATTTGTATTTTTGACGGCAATTTATATGATCTTCACGGCGTTTGAATTGTGGAAGTTTGCCGGAGAAACAAATAATGGTGCAATACTTTTGATAACATATTTATTTTTCTTAATCCCTTTTATTTACATACAATTAGCACCATCGGCTTTGATGGTCGCAACTTTAGCGACATTTGTTATTAAATCGAGACAGAATGAAGTTGTTTCGTGGACTGCGTCAGGTCAAAGTGTCTATCGTCTATTAATTCCTTGTTTTTGTCTGATGATAGTTTTTGGAGTTACTAATTGGGGAATTCAAGAATGGATTGCGCCGAAAACAAATATTGTTCAGGATAATTTACGGAATCAAATACGCGGTCGCGGTTTATTAAGCACTAAATCAGGTAAGAATTGGATTGCTAATAACAGTAGAATATATTCCTTTGAATTAGCAGAAAGTTCAGGATTGAATAATCAAAAGGTAAAAAACTTAACAATATATGAGTTTTCAGATGATGATTCCAGACTTAGCAGGCTCTATAAAACTCCGGCAGCAATATGGGAAAAAGATAAAATAAGACTTTTGGATAATGTAGAAATAATTAACTGGAGTAATAATAAAACCGAGATCAGTCAGGTTTCAAATTTGGAATTAACCGAGTTATCAAACCCGTTCAAAAACTTAAATGAAAAGCCGAGCCATCTGAACACCATGGAGACAAAGGAGCAAATACAATCCAGCAAATCAGAAAGTGAGCAAATCAATTATGAAATCGCACTGGAGAAAAAATCAACCACGCTTTTTCTTCCAATTGTAATTGCACTTTTTACAGCTCCGTTTGCGCTATCACTAAACCGTAAAGGCAAGGTCTTGACGATAGGTTACGCAGTGGCGATTTGGCTATTGTTTATTGGAGTTAACAGTGTTTTTGAACAATTTGGGATGAATGGTTTCATATCACCCAAAATTGCGATATGGAGTCCTGTTTTATTATTTGCAATATTGGGAATGTATCTACTGACAAAAGTTAAAACCTGATGATCCGAACGATTGATTGAGCAAGTAAATTGTTAATTTACTTGTTTTATTTCGAGATCACGAGCTAAACGATGAAGGTTGTTAGGATGAATGCCAAGTTTTCTTGCCGCTTCGGCATAATTTCCGTCTGCTTCCTCGATTGCAGCCAGCACGATATTCTGTTTCGCCAATTTGAACTGCGCGTGTAACGATTGATTGGTACCAATTTCAGGTTTTCCGTTATCAATAATTTCATACGGTAAATCGTAAAGTTGAATAGAATCGGTTTCACTTAAAACAATTGCCCGTTCGATCACGTTTTCAAGTTCGCGGACATTTCCACGCCAATTGTGATTGTATAATGCATTCAAAGCTTCGGATGAAATTTCCCGCACCCGGCGATTGCATTTTGCACCGCATTTTACCATAAAATACTGGACAAGTAGCTTGACATCCGATTTTCTGTCTCGCAGCGGAGGTACTTCGATTTGGAGAACATTGAGGCGAAAAAAAAGGTCTTGGCGGAAATTTCCGGTTTTTACCTCTTCAGACAAAACGCGATTTGTGGCAACTATCAATCTTATGTCGGCTTGAATTGTTTTATTACCGCCAATGCGTTCAAATTCACGTTCCTGCAAAACACGCAGTAGTTTGGCTTGTAATGGCAGTGCAAGTTCCCCGATTTCATCTAAAAAGAGTGTCCCGCCATCAGCTTGTTCAATTTTCCCCTTTCTCTGCGCTACAGCACCGGTAAATGCGCCTTTTTCATGACCAAACAGATCACTCCCCAAAAAATTTTCCTCAAGCATTGCACAATTAAGTGTGATAAAGGGTTTATTTTTTCGGGGACTATTTTTATAAATCGCGCGGGCAACAAGTTCCTTTCCGGTGCCGCTTTCACCGCTTATAAGAACTGCCGAAGTGGAATTAGTTGATGAAATTTTAGCAATCAGTTGTGCTAAATTTTTCATCGGTTCGCTTTCCCCGATCATATTGGTTTCGATATCTGCCCAATTTTGCAAAGATTCATTCTCGATTTTGAGAGATTCGAGGTTTCGGATATTTTTTAACGACGCAGCTATTAAATTAGCAATGGCGGTCATTTGTTGTAAGTGTTGATCTTTAAATTTGAAAAGTATATCGCCTGAATCAAGGTAAATCATCCCACCAATGTCTCCGGCTAAAAGCGGAACACATAGAACAGAATTAACACCCGTGGAAATCAAACTTTCGGCTGTTTCAAGATTCGCTTCGATTATATCATTGGTAAGAACTGCAGTTTTTTCACTTAAAACTATGTTGGTAACGGTTCGGCTAATGTGCATCGGTTCATTGTTTGGTGTTATTTTATCCAAAACACAAACCGAGTGCGGTAAAGTGAAATCGTCATTAAGTAATAAGATTGCACCACGTTCGGCAGGAATAAATTCCAGAATTATATCTAAAAGATTTTTTTGAAGATCCTCAGAATTCTTGGTTTCAGCCAAAGCCTTTCCTATTTTGGTTAAAACACCCAATTCTGAAGATAAATTACCGAAATTTCTTTCAAAAGGAATTTTTACAAACGAATGTGTTAAATGGAGATCATCGTCGAACCGAATTTCGTTTGAGTAAATTTTCTCATCTTCCACTTCTTCAGTTATGAACAAAAGATAAGTTTGACCTATACGAATGCGGTCTTTATGTTTAAGAAGAGATTTCGTGGCTGGAAAGTCATTCACAAAAGTCCCGTTTCGACTGTCGAGGTCTTCAAGAAAAAAGCCATCGGGTGTTTGGCGGATCAGTGCATGTTCGCGCGATAAACCGTAGTCAGGGATGGCAAGGTCATTTTTGACGGCACGACCCAGAGTAAGCGTTTCAAATTCAGAGAGTAAAATTGTTTTGGACTCCAAAGAGCCGCTTAGAATAATTAATTGCGGTTTCATCAGAATAACCTAATTAAATAAGGAAATGCCCAATTCCAACCAATCATATCATTTTTGATAGTATGGCAATCAATATTGATATGAAGTCTGTTTCAAACGCCAAATGGTTGTTTTTTAGAACTTATAATATTACACAAGTAAATATGGACTTATTGTATAA
>JANMAA010000126.1:0-23861 GCA_031359215.1 Acidobacteriota bacterium
GCGTGGCTCAATAATCATCGGCGATTATCAAAAGATTATGAGCGATTTACCAAAACGAGCGAAACGCTCATTCAGATTGCGATGATTCGTGTAATGCTTCGCCGATTACAACCTTTATGAGTTTTAAAACAGCTTCTAAAATATCCGAATCAATAGTAGAAATGGAAAATATATTTACTAACTATCCATTATCAATTATTTTTGAAATTAAGATAACTTAAAAACGGCTGAATTTACAGATAACCGCTAATTTAAATTTGAAAAGACAATTCTCGATTACTTAAGATTTGGATTGATTTTCTACTTCCGGTTCATATCAGTTCTTTACAAATCAAGCCGTATAAACGAAAATTTACGCACAGCATTTCTAAATCAAACAATCGAAAGGAGAAAATTCAATGAAAGTTTCACGACGTGATTTTGCCAAAATTATCGGAACTGCCGCCATCGGCGCATCAGCTATTCCGGCGTTTGGCGCGGACAAAACGGCGAATGAAGAAAAAAATGTTCAGCAAAATTCGGGGCGGAAATTTCCGGCGGGATTTTTGTGGGGCAGTGCGACGGCTTCGTATCAGGTCGAAGGCGCGTTTAATGAAGACGGTCGAAGCCCGACGATTTGGGACACTTTTTCGAAAACGCCGGGGAAAACCGTCGAAGGCGCGACGGGCGATGTTGCCGACGATCATTATCATCGCTACAAGGAAGATATTCAGTTGATGAAAAACCTGGGCGTGAAAACTTATCGTTTTTCGATTGCGTGGTCGAGAGTTTTTCCCGACGGCACGGGCAAGCCGAATCCGAAGGGTTTGGATTTTTATAACAAACTGGTGGATGAATTGTTAAAGAACGGAATCACGCCGTTTGCAACGCTTTATCATTGGGATTTGCCGCAGGTTTTGCAGGACAAATACGGCGGTTGGGAATCGCGCGAAACTTCCGAAGCGTTTGCCAATTATGCAGGTTACGCAGCGGAAAAACTGTCGGATCGCGTCAAACATTTTTTCACGATCAACGAATTCGGCGCGTTTGTCGAACTCGGTTATCGCCTCGGCATTCACGCGCCGGGATTGAAATTGCCCGCGCAGCGTTTTAATCAAACGCGCCATCACGCCGTTCTCGGACACGGTTTGGCAGTTCAGGCGATTCGCGCCAGAGCAAAAGCCGGCACGAAGATCGGACTCGCGGAAAATATGGCGATTTGCTGTCCGGTCATTGAAACTTCGGAATACATCAAAGCCGCCGAAGAAGCGACGCGGCAACTGAACGCGCAATATATGACCGTCATTCAGGAAGGCAAATATACTGATTTGTATCTCCAAACGACGGGAAAAGACGCGCCGAAATACACCGCCGCAGATTTGAAAACGATCTCGTCGCCGCTCGATTTTGTCGGCATTAATATTTACACGCCGACCTACGTTCGCGCCGACGGTTCAAAGCAGGGTTTCGCCGTTGTGCCGAATCCCGCGTCGTATCCGCATATGGCTTCGTCGTGGCTTAACATCGGTCCCGAAGCGTTGTATTGGGGACCGCGCAACGTCAATAAAATATGGGGAACAAAGGAAATTTACATCACCGAAAACGGCTGTTCGTCGTCCGATATTCCTGCATCGGACGGCAAAGTTTACGACACCGACCGCGTGATGTATCTGCGAAATTATCTTTCGCATCTCCAACGCGCGACGAGCGAAGGCGTTCCCGTCAAAGGTTATTTTTGCTGGAGTCTGATGGACAATTTTGAATGGGCGGACGGCTACACGAACCGTTTCGGTCTGCATTACGTTGACTACAAAACGCAAAAACGCACACCGAAACTGAGCGCGGATTTTTACAAGGAAGTTATCAAACAAAATATGGTCGTTTAACACAAAGATCGATTCGCAGGCAAATCAAGTCGGCGAATCGGTCATCGAACTACTATGAAAAAAACTATTGCCGCGCTTGTTTTGGCAAAACTCTTACTTTTGACGATTTTCACCGTTATGACATTTTCTTCGTGTCAAACGGCGCAACTTTCGCAAACTGAACCGACTCCAACTCCAGACATAAATGTTTCGGACGACAATATAAATCGTCCGGTCAGCGAGCCTTACAAAGGTGATCTTTCGATCTTCGAGGACAAAGACCGCGCGAAAAATTTGCAGATTGAACGCGTGATGGACATTTTGAAAATTACGAAGGGGAAATCGGTCGCCGATCTCGGCGCGGGTTCGGGTTGGTTCACGGTTCGCGCCGCCAAACGCGTCGGCGAATCGGGCAAAGTCTTCGCCGTCGAGATCAATCAGGAATACATCAACTATATTAACGACCGCGCGAAAAAAGAAAATTTCAATAATATTCAAACAATTCTCGGCACGGAAGACGATCCGCGCCTTGCTGCCGATTCGATTGACGCTTGCTTGATTCTCAAGACCTATCACGAAATCGCGCAGCCGGTAAAAGTTCTCGAACAACTCAAAAAATCTCTCAAAAAAGACGCGCTTCTCG
Organism: Acidobacteriota bacterium; assembly: GCA_031359215.1. Classification (GTDB taxonomy): domain Bacteria; phylum Acidobacteriota; class Blastocatellia; order Pyrinomonadales; family Pyrinomonadaceae. The sequence goes on from JANMAA010000126.1 coordinate 2,488, forward strand.
GCATCATTGACCGCAACGGCAAAGGCGACGATCATGGACTAGACAAAACCCAAGTCATCGAAGAAGCAAAACGCGCCGGATTTACATTAAAGGAAGAATACGATTTCACCAAAGCCGATGGAATGGATTATTTTCTCGTGTTTCAAATGCTGCCGTGAATTTTATTAATTTCGGAACCATCTGCGATAGCCGATCTTTTGCTTGAACTGGATTCTAAACTATTCAAAAATAGAATTTTCATTCTAAATGTTGATCTTCAAAATAAATTTATCAACCCATTTTGTTTTGAACTCAGCATATTCTTTTTTGTCTGAAACTCTTTTCGCAAGCTCCAATTTGTAATCGTTATACTCCTTTGCAAGTTCGGCATTTTGTCTGAGAACATCACGAAAATTTAATTTTGAATGCCAATCGGCGGTCGCTTCCGTGTAAATATGCGCCTGACAAAACCGAATAGTATCTTTGTCCAAAACGGCGTAAAAATGTCCGCTTTCGTCGTCGAATTGACCGCGATATTCGTAACCGAGTTTATGAAGAGCGTCAGCGACAGTTTTCAAATGTTTCGCGTCGCACAAAATAGCAATATCTAAAATCGGTTTCGCCCAAACACCCGGAATCGCCGTGCTGCCGACGTGTTCGATGACAACAGACGAATCCGCAAATGCTTTTTCGATGCGCTCACGTTCCGCCGCAAAATCATCCTTCCACGCTTCATCGTGCGGCATCAATCGCAACTCGCTCTTGCTCATTCCATACATAAAAAATATTTGTGCGCCTACGCTTTCGAGTTGTAAATTATTTTGTTTTTAAAGGTTTCAATTCATAATTTTAGAATTACACAAAATCTCTTACACCTTAGTATTTATTGGCTTTTGTTCAAAATTGCCACTTTTTCTTTGTTTCAACCGTTAAATCCGTGCGGTCGATTTTTATTCTGAAATCTCTTCCTGATTTTCCCGTTTCGGCATATTGCGGGTAAAAGCCGATAAGATACTGTTTTTTCAATTCTTCGGCGATGCTCTGAAAGGCTTCTTTTAGGTTTGTCGCATCTTTTATGTAAAATCTGCCCGCCGTGCCGTCGGCTAAGAATTCGAGCATTTCAACAGGCAAAGGTCTATTTGTTTTTGACAAAGCCTCCGAATTTGATTTTGTTTTGAAAACAATCGGGTAAATCACCGTGTCCGCGTCGAGTAATTTTTCGAGCGTCTGTTGGGTTGAAATGTTTCGTTTGAGAATTTGTCCGTCGGTTAAAACGATTATCGCTTTTCTGCCTTTAAGCGAGGCAAAATAATTATCGACGATCTGAAAAACGGCGGCGTTGAGGTCCGAACCTCCGTTTGCAGCGATGTGAACATTGTTGACCACTTTTGAAAGTTGCTTTTTATCGTTAGTCAACTCGCTTAAAAATGCCGTGCGATTGTCAAAACTGACGATTATTCCTTTGTCACCAGCACGAAAAACTTTAATAAAATCGCGGGCTGCCTTTTGAATATTACCTAGAACCTCTTTTGTGCTGATGCTCGTATCGAGCAGAATGGCAACATTCATCGGAGATTCTTCACCGAAGAAAAATGCAATTTCCTGATTTTTGCGGTTTTCGTAAATTGAAAAATTATCTTTTGTTAAACCGCTAACATATCGTCCTTTGCTATCTGTAACGACGAGTGGAACGGTCAGCAACAAAGTGTCAACTTTGATAGGCGTGTCATCTTCTATCGCATTCTGCGCCAAAACGATGTTCATTAAAAACAATGTGAACAAAATTAATAACAAAATTCGGTTTTTCATTTTACTTTCTAACCTCGATTTATTGAAACTAAAACTTTCCGGTGCATTTTATAATAAACTTTGATGAATTTTTTTGCAGAAATTTGTCTGCTAATCCTGAATGTCAAAAATAAATGATTCCTATAAAAAGCCTTTATTTATCATCAATTCATCAGTTTTTGAAAATTTTTTAATTTTTTTTGGACTGATTTACTAAATTTTTGCGCTTTATTAAATAGATAGCTAATTTTTTAATAGGAGAAATAAATTTATGTCAGAAATTTCGATAAAACGCAAAAAAATTATTTGGGAGGCAATTAAGTGGAAAGGAACGCGTTACGTTTGGGGCGGCAATTCTAAGGGCGGAATTGATTGTTCGCATTTTGTGTGGCAGGTTTATCATAAGATTGTAAATACAGCCATACCCGAACATTTTTTTACAAGCAGTGCCAATGACCATTTATTTTTTAATAGAATAAATGCGGAGGAGGTGAAAAAAGGAGATATTATTTCTTTCGGGAGTGAACATATAGGAATAGTTGTGGAACCGGACGCAGGAACTTTTATCGGCGCACAGTGCAGCACAGGCGTAGCCGGGGCGCATTATAAACAAGGGTATTGGGCAAGTCGCCAGCATTATTTTTTGCAGTATAGACATCAAATCTAGCAATATAAAAGATATGAATAATTTTAGATTGATCTTATCTTTTTGAGAGAACAAACAAGATTTTAAGTTTGAAAAAAATCGAGCCGTGATTGTTTAATTACTCGATTGGTCAGCGAAAATAAAAAAAAGAAGCCGAAACCTGATAGCTTTCGGCTTCTTTTTTTGTTTAAAATCGATGGTTTTTATCAAATCCATTTGAGATGCCTTTACTATTTTCATCCGGCTATTTACCATTTGAATAATGAATATTGGAATTACGGTTTATCCAACCTACGGTGGCAGCGGAATTGTCGGTTCGGAACTCGGACGCGAACTCGCAAATCGCGGTCATAACGTCCATTTTATTGCTTCTGCTCTGCCGACGCGGATGACGGAACTGAACGAACGCGTGCATTTTCACGAAGTTGAAATGATGTCGTATCCGTTGTTCGAGCATCAGCCATATGATCTGGCATTAGCGACCAAAATGGCGACCGTGGCGCGGGCGGAAAAGCTCGATCTGCTGCACGTTCATTACGCGATTCCGCATTCGATCTCGGCAATTTTGGCGCGAGAATCAATCAAACAAAAGCGTTATGTGCCCGTGATAACGACGCTTCACGGCACCGACATCACGCTCGTCGGCGCGGACAGAAGTTATCTGCCGATCACGCGCTACGGGCTTCAGCAGTCGGACGGCGTGACGGCGGTTTCGCGTTTTTTGAAACAGGCGACGATTGAAACTTTTGATTTTGACGAGATTGAAGTCATTCCTAATTTTATCTGCGCCTGTCATTACAAACATCTGGAAGAATCGCCGCTGCGCGAAGAACTTGCGCCGAACGGTGAAAAACTGCTCGTCCACGTTTCCAATTTTCGCGCCGTCAAACGTCCGATAGATTGCGTCGAGATTCTCGCCAAAGTTAAGGCAAAAGGCGGCAAAGCGAAATTGATCATGGTCGGCGACGGACCCGAACGCTCGGCTTGTTATTATCAGGCGGAACAATTAGGCGTAAAAAACGAGGTCGTTTTTGTCGGGAAACAGGCAAATATCGCTGACTATTTAGGAGTTGCGGACGTATTTCTGCTGCCTTCCGAATTGGAATCTTTCGGACTCGCCGCGCTCGAAGCCGAAGCCTGCGAAGTTCCCGTGATTGCGACGCGCATCGGCGGAATTCCCGAAGTCGTGACCGACGGCGAAACCGGATTTTTGAGCGACATCGGCGACACGGAAAAAATGTCGGACGATGTGATGAAATTATTGAAAGACGAAGAACTGCGACTTAGTTTTAGTAAAAAAGCCCGCGACTTAGCCGTTTCGCGCTACAGTTCAGATCTGATTATTCCGCAATATATCGCTTTTTACGAAAAAGTTTTATCTCAAAGTCAGAAAAAACAAATTCAAAACGCCTGAATCATTTCATATTTAACAAATGAGCGAAGAAAAAATAAACCCCGAAAATTCTGAACCTCAACTTATTCGCGGAGTCGGCACACTTGGCGCAACCGCGCTGAATATGATTGATATGATCGGTGTCGGACCGTTTATCACGATGCCTTTGATTATTGCCGCGATGGGCGGACCGCAGGCGATGCTCGGCTGGATTTTCGGTGCGCTGCTCGTGATTTGCGACGGATTGGTCTGGGCGGAACTCGGTGCATCAATGCCGAAATCAGGCGGACCTTACAATTATTTGAAGGAAATTTACGGCGCGAACAAACTCGGACGCTTGATGTCGTTTTTGTTCATCTGGCAACTGACATTTTCCGCGCCGCTCTCGATTGCTTCGGGCAGTATCGGTTTTGCAAGTTACGCGGCGTATGCTTTTCCGGGGTTGGACAAAACATTTTTCGCGCAGGAATTTAAGTTTGCGCTGCCGTTTTTCGGCGATTTTACGTTCAATATTGCCGCAACTTTGGGAACTTTATTGGCAATGTCAATGATCGCGTTCTGCGTTTTTCTGCTTTATCGCAAGATTACGATCATCGAAAAATTCTCGAAAGTTTTATGGATTATCGTGATGCTGACGATTGTCTGGGTGATTTTCGCGGGTTTAACGAATTTCAATCCGGCTTTAGCGTTCGATTTTCCGCCGAATGCTTTTGAACTGAATAAAGGCTTTTTTCTGGGTTTAGGCGCGGCTTTGTTGATTTCGGTTTACGATTATTGGGGTTATTACAACGTCAATTTTTTCGCAGGCGAAGTGAAAAATCCCGAAAAGACGATTCCGCGCTCAATTATTCTTTCGATTTTCGCAGTATCCTTGATCTACATAGTGATGAACATTTCTATTCTCGGCGTAATTCCGTGGCAGGAATTTATGGAAACGGCGAAATCCGACGCGCGAAAATATGTGATTTCCGTTTTTATGGAACGTCTTTACGGAAATACGGCAGGCGTGATTGCGACGCTTTTGATAATGTTCACGGCGTTTGCTTCCGTTTTTTCGTTGCTTTTAGGTTATTCACGCGTTCCGTTTGCCGCCGCAATGGATGGAAATTATTTCAAAATCTTCAAAAAAATTCATCCTGAACATCGTTTTCCGTATATTTCACTTTTGATAATGGGCGCAATAGCTGCGCTTTTCTGCTTCTTCAAATTGGCTGATGTCGTCGCCGCGCTCGTCGTGATTCGCATCACGATTCAGTTTCTGGCGCAGATCGTCGGACTTCTGATCTTACGGCAGACGCGCCCCGACATTCCGCGCCCTTTCAAAATGTGGTTATATCCGATTCCGGCGATTCTGGCAATCATCGGTTTTTTGTATGTGATGTTTATGCGCCCGAATTTTCAGAAAGAAATAAAATATGCCGCTGTTTTAATTGTCGTCGGCTTAATTATTTATTTCGTTCGCTCATATAAACGCGGCGAATTCCCGTTCGGCGAAAAAGTTGTCATAAAAGATTAATTTAAAGAAGATGAATACAGATAAATATAGATACGAAAAGAGGTTTCAGGTTTCAGGTTTCAGGTTTCAGGTTTTAAAAAAATCCGTGTTTATCTGTGTCCGTCTGTGGTTAATTTCGCTTTGTTTATTTAGTTTTCCGCACGAAACAAGGGCGCAGGTTCGCCCCGTTTACGATTACGGCGCAATCGGTCTCGGACAACTTTTGAAACGGCTAAATAACACGAAAAGCGTAATGCACATCGGCGCACACCCGGACGACGAAGATTCGGGGTTGTTGGCTTATTTAGCTCGCGGCGAAAATGCGCGGACGGCTTATCTTTCGCTGACACGCGGCGACGGCGGACAAAATATTATCGGTTCGGAATTATTCGAATCGCTCGGCGTAATTCGCACCGAAGAACTTCTGCAAGCGCGAAGATTAGACGGCGCGGAACAATTTTTTACACGCGCCTTTGATTACGGATTTTCAAAAACTCTCGCCGAAGCAAAAGAGAAATGGGATGAGAAAGTTATCCTTTGCGATACGGTTCGCGCCATTCGCACTTTTCGCCCGCTCGTCGTCATTTCGCGCTTTTCTGGAACGCCTGCCGACGGACACGGACAGCATCAATACGCCGGTTACATCGCGCCGCTTGCCGTCAAAGCCGCCGCTGATGTGAATCAATGCAAAGAATCAGGTGCATCTTGGCAGGTTTTGAAATTCTACGTTTCACAAAGTTTTCGCTCGACGGATGAGCCGAATTTAAAGATCAATACCGGAAAATATGATTTTTTGCTCGGACGCAGTTATGCCGAGATTGCTTCGGAAGGTCGCAGTCAGCATAAAACTCAGGAACAAGGCGGACTGGAATTAAAAGGCGATAGATTTTCGGGTATGAACTTAATCGAAAGCAAAGTTCCGAAAGTTGAAAAGGAAATGAGTGTTTTCGACGGAATTGACACATCGTTATCCAACTCACCGAAACTTTTTGTCAAAGATGAAACGAGTGTCGGCGAATTTACGAAAAATCAATTGACAATTGTCCAACAATCTGCCGACCGCGCTTTGAAGGAATACGACCCGAATGATCCGCAAAAAATTGCTCCGATTTTGGTTGAAGGAAGAAAAGCGGCAAATCAATTATTTTTTAGTTATACGGCATTTTCGGGAACTTCGGAAAGAAGAAAAATATTTGAAGAAAGAGCAAAAAATGAAGCTGCTATTTTAGCCGTTAGCTATGTAAAATTACAAGAATTTACGGAAGCGATTCGGCTTGTTCTCGGCATTCAAATTGACGCTTTGGCAAATCAGGAAACCGTTACACACGGCGAAAGTTTTCTGGCATCTGTAAAGGTTTTTCACCCTGAAAATCCGAATGTAAAATTTAAAGAAATCAAATTAAACGCGCCAAACGATTGGCAAATTTCAGATGGCGAAGAGCCGAAAAACGATTCACCGTTTGCTCGATTTTTCCGCGAAACGGCAAATGAATCGAAGTTTTTTAACGTCAAAGTTTCGTCAAATGCAAAATTAACTCAACCGTATTTTCTCGAAAATCCGCGCAACGGCGATTTTTATGTTAGTAACGATTCGGTAAATCCGTTTCAATATCAGTTTCTTAACGGTTACGCGACATTTGAGATTTACGGGGAAACAATCGCGTTTAATCAACCCGTTCAATATCGTTTTGCCGACGACATCCGCGGCGAAGTGCGGCGGGATTTGAATGTCGTGCCGAAAATTTCGTTGAGTCTTGACCCAAATCTTTTGATTGTTCCTTACAGCGACAAGGCGCAAACGCGGAAAATCGTTTTGAATATGAAAAATAATTCTTCGACGATGATAAGCGGAACGGCTGATTTGAAATTGCCTGAAGGTTGGAAAACCAAACAGGATTTCGGGACTTTTCAATTTAACAAAAAAGGTGAAAGCAAATCGTTTGAGTTTGACATCATCATTCCCGCTAAGTTCAAAACCGGAGATTTTGAACTTAGCGCACAAGCAAGCGCAAACGGCGAAAAGTTCACCCAAACAATGCACGAAATCGCCTATCCGCACATAAACACACATCGTTTTTATACCGACGCGAAAACAAAAATTAATGTCCTCGATGTTAAAGTTGCTACGGTGCGCGTCGGCTACATAATGGGAAGCGGCGACGATGTTCCCGAAGCGATTCGGCAAATGGGTTTGAGCGTTGAAATGCTCGATGAAAAAGATTTGGCAAGCGGTGATTTATCGCGTTTTGATTCGATAGTCGTTGGTATTCGCGCTTCGCAAGTTCGCGCCGATTTTGTTGCAAATCATCAGAGGTTGCTTGATTTCGTCAAAAACGGCGGCAATTTAATTGTTCAATACCAGCGTTCCGATTACGAAACTCTCTTGCCGTTTCCAGCAAAAATCGGCACACGGGTGGCGGACGAAAATGCGAAAATAATGATTTTAGAACCACAACATCCCGTCTTTAATATTCCGAACAAAATTACAGACGCAGACTTTAAAGGTTGGATACAGGAAAGAAATCTTTATAGCTTTACGACGTTCGATGCAAAATATAAACCGCTTCTTGAAGCGCACGACGCAGGTGAACCGGAAAACAAAGGCGGCTTAGTTATCACGGAAATTGGCAAAGGCAAATATATTTATTGCAGTTACGCATTTTTCCGCCAGTTGCCCGCCGGCGTTCCGGGCGTATATCGGCTTTTTACCAATCTTTTGAGTTTGCCGAAAGCAAAATGAGTCGGCTTAATTCTCGATTTTTGCGAGTTTTAAAGTTCCGTCACCGACGGTAAAAGACAGTTTTGCACCGCCGTTGCCGGCTTTTGCCGTAATAAGTTTGTCGGTAAATGTTGTGCGGTCGCGTGGTTTGAGCAGGCTAAATGAATTTTCGATTTGTCCGCTTCGCAAAACTGTCGCGTCAACTTCCGCATTAAGATTACTTGTTAGCTGAATATTCATCATACCGTTAGCAAGCTGAATGTCGGCATCGCGTCCGCGCCAACTGCGGGTCGGAATTTTGATGTCAACATTACCGCTACCAAAAGTAGCGACAATCGTGCCGCCGATTAAATTCAGTTTAGCGTTTGATTCTAAAACCTTTATACGCATTGCGCCTTCTACGCCCGACAAGGTTAAATCGCCGTTTCCGCCATCAACTTCCAAATCGCAAAACGTCGGAACTTTAATGTGATAATCAATTTTAAAAGGCATTCCCAACAGGTTTTTAGGAAATTTTTTCGCCACCCGCTTCATATAACTTTTATCAAAAGTCCCAACCGTCAAAATACGAATATGCCCGAAACTCTCGTCTAGCACGAGCCCGTTGACTTGAGCGAGTTGGGCTAAATCGGTTTCATTTTCGGCTTGAATTTCGATCTCCGCTGAAATTTCCACCTCATTTTTTTGCCAGCCTTCGATAATAATCGCGCCATTTGGCGCACCAACAATTGAAACAGTGCCGCCGGCACCGAATGAAACATTATCGGTTTTATAGGTTGTTCGTTTGATAAGTTGTTTGTTTTGCGCGTAACAAAATGCTGTCAAACTCAAAAAGAAAAGCACGACGACGAATAGATTAAACTTTTGAATTTTCATAATTGGAATAATTAGGAGAGAAAAAGGAATGTGTCGGAAAATTATCAGAACGATTTATCTGATAACCTAATCGTAATCGTTAAATTCGGATTGGTCAATGTTTTTTTGATTATCTTCGGATAAAAGAAATGTTTCCGCGTTGGTTGGTAACATTTAAGGTTGCACTTCCATCGCCGATTTGTCCGATGACGCGCCGACCTTCGCTGACGAATCGCAAGCCCGAATTGGCGAGTGAACCGAGTGAAATACTGCGTGTCGAAGGCGCGGTGGCGACCATTCGAAATGAAGATGTGAACGGAATCCGCAAGTTGATGTTGCCGCGTGTCGAAGCAAAACGATAGTTACCTTCGCGTTGAATATCGCCATCAAAAAAGATGTCACCGATGAGATTTTCCGCCGCCACAGCCGACGCATAAATATTAGTCAAAACGATGTCGCCTTCCGATGAAATATGGGCGCGAACAAGCGTTCCGCGAATATTACTGACGTTCAGATTGCCCATTCGCGTTTCGATATTTACCGAACAGTCGAATGGAACTTTGATAGTGAAATTGACGTTTCCGACATCGTTTCTGCCCTGATTATCTCTGACCAAATTAATATCGATCGTGCCGCTCAGATTTCGCGGTTCCATATTTGCCGCCGGTGCTTCCATCAAAGCCGTAATTTTTACCTCGTCTCTATCCCAACCTTCAACCGTTACCGTGCCGGTGCGATTCGTCAATTGAAGACGCACATTTTTGCTCGCCGGATAAGTTTTTGAAAACTTTTTCTGGGCAAAAACATCCGTTCCGGCAGACACAAAGAAAAAAACTACGCTTAAGAGAAAAATCGTAGTTTTTCTGAAGGCTGAAAAGCCAAACATTTTTTTAAGTTCCCAATTCATTTTCTAAAATCAAAACTATAATTCGGAAAATTCACGAAGCAATTCGACCTTTTCATTCAATGCCGAATCAAGCATTTCGCCCGTCAATTCGTCCTGCGGATTTTCCTGTAAGATTTTGTTGTATTCAAAAACAACCTGATTTATTTCGCTTAAATTACGGTCAAACACGTCGCGTAAATTTTTGTCCCAACCAGCCCGACGGACGGCGGCGCGATTGTTCCAATATTCAATCGTTGACTGCTGTTCTTTGATGCGATTTTCCCGAATCTGCTCCGGCGTTTGCGCCAGTCCGATCTTTCCTAAAAACCTTTCAATCATTGCCGGCGGAGCATTTACCGTAAGATTATCACTAGGCGTTGAATAATTTTTTACTCCGACAATTGTAAGTAATGAACTGACAAGCGCAATACCCAAAACGGCGGCAAAAACCTGTGAAAAGGAAAATTGCCAGCGAAGCCGACCTGTTTTAACTTTCTCTTCCACTTTTTCCTGCGCGATTTCGGGCTTGATCTCGGTTTCAATGATATTGTTTATGCGACACCACAAGGCTTTTGAATTCGGCGGTATGGAATCGGGCGTTTCATCAAGCAGACAAAAATCAAGGATCATGGCAAAATCCTGGCAGACTTTAGCGCAATCATCACAAACAGCGAGATGTTGTTGGACTTCCAACGAACTTTCTTTTTCAAGTTCGTTGTCCAAATACACACTAATCAATTGTTGACATTGTTCGCAGTTCATCAGATTGTTGCTTATAAATAGTTTGCTTCAATTATTTTTCGCCAAATTTATGACTTCACCTAATAGATTGTAATAAAATCTTTTAGGTTGCCTTGTAAACCAAAATTTAATTGTTTTGTTTGATAAGTAAGCCGCGTAATTTCAGGCGTGCCTTGTGTAGTTGTGATTTGGATGTCCCGACCGAAATTCCGAGTATGCGGGCAACTTCTTCGTGTTCGTAACCCTCGACATCGTGGAGAATAAAAACGCTCTTATAACCCGGCGGTAGTTCTTCGACAGCCCTTGTCAAAGCAATGCGATCAAGCACCGGCATTCGGGTTTGATTTTCCGTCCCCGGAACTATTTGTTCAGGCATTTCGCCGTCATTTGACGTTTTTTCGTTTTTTACACTTCGCCGCCGAAAATGCATCAAAACCTGATTTACCGTCATCCGGTGGAGCCACGTAGAAAAAGCCGAATCGCCGCGAAAACTGCCGATTTTACGAAATAGTTGGATAAAAACTTCCTGTGTCAAATCTTCAGCTTCGGTCGGATTGCTCGTCATTCGCAAACAAAGGCTATACGTTCGCCGGTGATACCGTTCATAAAGCATTTCAAACGCCGCAATATTGCCTAAAGCCGCAAGTTTGGTCAATCGAAAATCGGGTGCGTTTGCTTCGACGGTTTCGATTTCGATTGCCGTCGGCGATTGAAAAACAGGAACGCTCGTGCTTTCCTCCGTCTGAAAAACGCCATCGCCTTCCATCACTATCGAGGTTAAGTCCATAGTTGCTCCTAATAAATTGCTATCGGAATTTAGAAAATCTTTCGTGTCTATGATGAGCCACCTCCAAAGATTGGTTGCTTTCAGCCCGATTATTTTATGATAAAATGAGAAAAAGGTAAATCATTTTTTGAATATAAAATATAAAAGAAGCAAAAGTTTGTATTTTACCCTTTATTTTTCGTGTTTTTAATTAAAATTATTCCTTGGCAAAAAGTCTAAAAATTAAGCCGAAATTGAAGGCTCTCGAATAACCGGGCGTAGCGTGGATTTGCGAAATTATCGGTGCGGTTGGCGCGATGCGCGATTTGAGGAAGTTTTGCGTTTCAAAGTAGCGTTTATCGAGCAGATTATCAATCGAAAAGTTTAGATCAATCCAACTTTTCAACTTTTTGGAAACTGAAAAATCAACCACGTCGTTACCGGCTGCGATAATCGAATCATCCTCGCCATCCAAACGATAATTGGAAATATGCCGCCAACTGAGTGACGAATTAAATCCGCGAAGTTCTGATAAAACAAGGCTTCCGTTGGCGACGGTGTGCGGTGCGCTGTCAACGATTACGCGCTTACGCGGAAGATCATTTGTAAATTCGCCTCGAAAAAACGATTGCAAAACCTGCGTCAAACCGCCGTTGAAACTCAGAAAACGATTGAGCCGTGTGGAATTTTTTATTTCTATGCCGTAAGACCGCGACGGTCCGGCAAATTCGAGAGTTCCGTCATCGGTTACGAAGACTTGTTCGTTTGAACGGTCAATCAAAAACGCGCTGAATGTCGCGGAAAATCGGGACGCATTAAAAGCCGTTCCCGCTTGATAAAAATCCGTCGCAGAAAGTTTCGGCGCGTCCGGGTTGCGAATAATGCCGCGTGCGTCTTGGCTGGAAATTCCGCGTCCGTAGTTGCCGTAAAAAACTATCGGAAACTTTTCAAACGGCGCAAGCGAAACCGCGAGTTTAGGCTGAAATCGCGCCGCGCCTGCTTTGCCGATAAGATCGGTTCGTGTATCTCGCAATTCAAAACCGTTCACATCAAAGTTGAAATAATCCCAACGCAAACCTGTTTCAAGATGCAGGTGCCCGTCAAAAAAATCAATTCCATTTTGAACATAACCCGCATAATTTTGTATGTTCGCTTGATTAGAAGTGAAAAGAACATCTGTATTATTGATGTTTTCGGGCAAGAATTTGCGGCTCGGATCGCGTCCGATTGACGGATAAAGTCCGACGTTGATTTGGTTAAAATGAACATTTCCGCCGACGGTTAAAAGTGCTTGTCGTCCGAAAAATTTATAAGGCTGGAGAAACTGCGCCGTGCCGCCTTCTTGCAGACGCGAATCGTGCTGCTGAATCTCGTCGCCGAAAAGCGGATCAACCAAAAAGAACGTGAAATTTGAAAATAAATCGAACAAAGAACGCCCGACAAACGCGTCGGCTTTGAAGGTCGCGCCCGAATCCCACTCTTTGCGGTAATAAGTCGAAGCCGTGCCGAGTTGGACTCTGCCGCCGCTGTCCGGGTCAATAAATCCGAAACGATCGAGTCGTCCGCCAAAAACTTCGTCAAGCGGAATTTGCCCTGACGCGGAAAAATCGTTGCGTCCGGCGTTGAACTTGAAACCGATGGCTTGATGTTCGTCAATTTGATAAGTGAAATTTCCCGTCAGATTGTCGCGCCGGTATCGCAAAGGATTGATAAACGGTCCGTCGGAATAACTCGGTTCATAGGCGATAAACGCAGAAACATTTTTTATCTTCGGGCTATAAGCGAAAAATCCGCGTCTTGTATTAAATGAACCGCCTTGAATCCGTGCTGTAAATTGATTCGGCAAAGTTTCGCGTTGACGAATCTGCACCACGCCAAGACCGGAAAAATCACCGTAAGCGGCGGAAAACGGACCATTGATGATTGAAACGTCTTGCACGAGTTCGGGCGACAGCGATTTCAAGTTGCCGAGATAACCTTGTCCGTGTCCTTGCGTTCCCTGATTTTGCTGAACATTGTCAACCAAAATCTTTAATCCGCCATTTAATCCGCCGTGGTCGAGATTAAAACCGAAACGGCGAATTTCCAACGATTTGCCGCCGCCTTCGTGTTGTCCGGCGTTGATTCCGGCATTTAAGGTTTGAATCAGTTGGTCGTCGCGCCCGAAAAGTGTGTTGTTGTAAACTGAATCGTTACGCCGTTCGATTTCCGGCGTGAGCGTATTGGCTTGAATCGTCACATTTTCATTAACCGGCGGCACGATGTATGAAATTTTGATCTGTAAATTATCCAATTTGTCGGACAATGCAAAAATCTGTGTAATTGTTTGTAAGTTATTGCCAAAAAATTTGACCGAAAGAGATTCATTCGGAACTTGCAAAGAAAAAGCACCTTCCGCATTTGTAACTGTTACGAGATTTCCATCAGAAGTTTGGACTTCAATTTTAACTTTCGGCACGAGTTCAAATTGTTGAGTCACGACCACGCCTGAAAACATCCTCGTATCTTTTGAAGTTTGTGCGGAGATATTATGACAGGAAAAAATTGCAAGCAAAACTAACAAAAGAGCTTTGTTAGTTGCAAATTGATGAAATAGTAATCTAATTTTCATACAAGTTCTCCATATTTTACCTGAAGTAACACGAAATATAAATCAGTAACACTAGCTTATTATACATTTCGTGTTAATGAAAGCAATGGATTAAATTTTTTCAAAATTCGAGAAAAATCTAAGCCGAATTAGAAGAAGCTATTACCGACGAAGGCAGAGTCAAAAATAATTTGCCGTTTTTGATGCCCTTTAAACTCAAAAGTCCGTTAGCGAGTTGAACTATCTCAGCCACTTTTCCGTGAAGTGCGATAACTTCCATACAATCGTCGTGGCTGACGTGAAGGTGCATTACCGACAAAATGAGTGAATGAAAATCGTGTTGGAGTTGCGCCATTTCTTGGAGCAAATTACCGGCGTGATGGTCGTATATCAGCGTCAAACTTCCGAGGGCGAGCGTTTCATCTTCAGTTTCGATTTTCTGCTGAATTAATGCTTCCCGAATCAAATCGCGCAGTGCTTCGCTACGGGTTGAGTAGCGGCGATCCGCAATCAGTCGGTCAAAATTTTCCAGCAATCTCTGCTCGATGCTGACACCAAATCTAATAATATCACTCAAAATTGCTCCTTATTCATAGCCGTTCGGATTTGCTTGATGCCACTGCCACGCGCTTTCGATAATTTTTTCGATTTCGGGAAAGTTCGGATTCCAGCCTAAAATTTCACGCGCTTTTTTGGCATCGGCAATCAGCCTTGAAGGATCGCCAGCACGACGCGGTGCGATTCGTGTCTCGATTTTTTTTCCGGTAATTTTTCGCGCCGCTTCGATTACTTCTTTGACCGAATATCCGTTTCCATTGCCGAGATTGATAAATTCGGAATTTCCGCCTTTTCGCAAATATTTTAAGGCGAGCAGATGAGCTTGACTCAAATCTGAAATATGAATGTAATCACGAATAGCTGTGCCGTCAGGCGTTGGATAATCTTCGCCGAAAATTGATATTTCTTTACGCTTCCCCTGTGCCGCAAACAGTATTAACGGGACAAGATGTGTTTCGGGGTCGTGATGTTCGCCGCATTCCGTCGTCGCACCGCAAGCATTGAAATAACGCAGAGTAACAAAATTCAGATTATATGCTGTGTCAAAATCTTTCAAAGCACGTTCGACCATAAATTTTGACCAACCATAAGGATTTGTCGGAGATTGCGGATGCAGTTCATCAATCGGGACATATTGCGGTTCGCCGTATGTCGCGCAGGTCGAAGAAAATATAAATCGTTTGACATTATTTGCAACCAAAACATCGAGCAGACGAAGCGTTTGCACAAAATTATTTTCATAGTAAATGTTTGGTTTTTCAACCGATTCACCGACGTATGCAAACGCCGAAAAGTGCATACAGGCTTCTATTTCGTGTGCTTTGATGATCTTTTCTACTAGATTTTTATCGCCGATTTCTCCTTCGTAAAAGGGAATATCAGCCGCAACCGCTTCCCTGTGTCCATAAATCAGATTGTCCAAAACAACGACGCTTTCGCCTTGTTTATGTAAGTCTTCGACAGCGACGCTTCCAATATATCCTGCGCCGCCGGTAACTAAAATTGCCATTCTTTTAATTTAAATATTTTTTATTTTCTTTTACTTTTCCGCTAAACCCAAGTTGGTTGATGGCGTGAAAAATTGTTCATCTTTAGATTTTGCTTTAGCTGAAGCAACGGTTTCGGAAGTGCTGATTTTGGCTTCAGGCAGAAAATGGTTAAATAAACTGCGAATTTTCGGCAGGTTGTTATCTTCAACCGATTGACGAAAATTGCTCAACATATTGGCGACTTCTTCGGATCGATAGGTGGCGATTTTCCCGATAAAAATTTTCGGATGACGGGTTTTCAACAGATTTTCGCCGGTGATTTCAAGTTCTTCAAAAAGTTTTTCGCCTTGTTTAATGCCTGTAAAAATGATGTCAATATCAGTATAAGGTTCTAAACCGGAAAGCCGAATCATATCTTCCGCCAATTCTAAAATTTTTACGGGTTCGCCCATATCGAGAATAAAAATCTCGCCGCCATTTCCAAGTGCGCCGGCTTGCAAAACGAGTTGTGAGGCTTCGGGAATGGTCATAAAATAGCGCGTCATCGCTTTATCGGTAACGGTTAATGACACGCCTTTTAAGATTTGTTCACGGAAAATCGGCACGACCGAACCGGTTGAGCCGAGCACATTACCGAAACGCACCGCCATATAATTTGTCGGATAAATTTGATTCAGGTCTTGCAAAACAATCTCCGCCACGCGCTTTGACGCACCCATTATCGAAGTCGGATTAACGGCTTTGTCGGTTGAAATCAAAACAAAATCTTTTACACCGAATTCGCCGGCAAGTTCGCCGATCAACTTGGTCGCAAAGATATTATTTTTTATTGCTTCGGTCGGATTTGTTTCCATCAGGGAAACGTGTTTGTGCGCGGCGGCGTGAAAAACGACTTTTGGTTGATATTCATCGAAAATTTCACGCATTCGCGTTGCATCCGAGATGTCTGCCAGCAACGGAAAAAAATGCGTTTCGGGGAAATTACGGACGAGTTCGCGTTCAATCTGAAAAAGTGCAAACTCGGTTCTTTCAATCAGTAAAAGTGTTTTTGGAGCGAATGCAGTAATCTGGCGGACGAGTTCCGCACCGATTGAACCTCCTGCACCTGTAACCATTACTGTTTTACCGGTCAAAAATTCATGAAGATTGTTAGTGTCGAGTTCAACCGGATCGCGCCCCAGCAAATCTTCGATTTGCACGTCACGAATGCGGCTGATAGATATGCGCCCGTGGGCTATTTCGTTCAAACTCGGAACAATTTGCGCTTTTACGGGAATGGCGCGGCAAATATCCAAAACGCGCCGAATATCCCGACTACCGGTTTGGTCAAATGCCAATACAACTTGATCGATAGCAAGTTCGTCCGCCAGTCTTGCCAGATCTTCGGTTGTTCCTAAAACCTTAATTCCGCCAACGCTTCCGCCTTTTTTTCGCCGGTCGTCGTCAACAAAACCTTTGACATCAAGTTCCGTGTCGGCACGTCCGACGACTTCTTTGATGGTTGCCGCACCTAATCTGCCCGCGCCGACAATCAACGTGGCGTGACGAACTTTGCGCCGCTTATCTAGTTGAAATGTGCGTTTCTCGGCAATTTCATAAATGAATCGCCGTCCGACACGAAGCCCGAGCAATCCGGCAAACGCAAAAAACGTATCCATCAAAATAATCGAAAGCGGAACTTGCCAGCGGATAAATTGTTCCGGCGAAAGCAATAATCTGACCAAAACCAAGATAACACCTGAAATAAAAGCTGCCTTCAAAAATGCCTTGAGGTCTTCGAGACTGATGTAACGCCAAATGATCGAATATGCGCTGACGAGAAAAAGCGAAGCAAATTGAACCAAAATAACAAACGGAACCTGATTAAGCGCGTTGTCGAGATAAGGTTCGGGAATGTGAAAATCGAATCGAAAAAGATAAGCCAAAAAAAATGCACCGCACAAAACCGCTACATCCGTCAAAAGTTGAAACGGACGACGCAGAAACCAAAGACGCTCTTCGGTCTGATTACTTTTAGGCAGGATTTTCATATCAGCGGTCGGAAATGGCTATAACTTGAAATTACTTGGAACACCGCAAACTGTCAACTCGAACGAGGTTTCAATTTTATAAATGGCAACCAATTAAATAAAAGGTTGAATCAAAGGCAATTGTAGGTTATTCTTTGTTGGAAATGAATTTATAACGTAATAACAGAGGAATTTTATATGAGAGTAAAAAGTTTATTTTTTTTCGCCGTCACGATTGCTTTATGTCAGTTCGTTTTAGGGCAAAATGTGATGCTGGACCCGGATGCGAATCGCGGTTATTTGGTCGGACCCGGAGATGAAATAACGGGAAGAGTTTTAGGGGAACAGCAATTCGATTTTGTTGCCACGGTTGACGAAGACGGCAGATTTCAAGTTCCGTTCTTTGACCGCGGAATTATGGCGAGATGCCGCACGGAAAAAGAGTTGCGAACCGAAGTTACGCAACTTTTATCAAAATACTTAAAAAGTCCGCAAATTAGTGTCCGTGTAACTCAACGCAACAGCCGCCCGCCGGCAACTATTTACGGGGAAGTTCGCCAACCGCAGCAAGTAATTTTGAAGAGAGAGGCGCGTTTGCTTGAACTGCTTGCTTTCGCCGGCGGCGTAACTAATAATGCCGGTGGAACCGTTCAGGTTTTTCATACCCGACCGCCGATGTGTGCCGAAACGGGTGATGAAACCGCTATGAATAACGATGTTCCATACGGTTTGGATGTGCCTTCGCGGTTGTATAGCTTGAATAGTGTTAAAAAAGGCAGTGAAGAATCCAACCCGATAATCAATCCGGGCGACATTGTCGTTGTCGAAGAAGCCGCGCCCGTTTTTATTATCGGTGAAGTAAAAGCAACCGGAAGAATTTTATTACCGGAAGGCGGTTTGCCGCTGACACAGGCAATAGCAATGGTCGGCGGAGTTAACCGGGAAGCTAAGACCAAAGACATTAAAATTTATCGAAGGAAAGCCGATTCTATTCAAACGGAAACTATCTCGGCTAATTACGACAAAATAAAAAAAGGCGAACAAAAAGACATTTTGCTTTCGCCGAATGATATTGTCGAAGTAGATAAAGCCAAGAAAGGTGTGCTTCAAACGGTTTTAGAGATTGCAAGAGGCAGTGCACTGTCAGCTACATCTATTCTTCCAACAACTATTTTACGGTAAATTCGGGAAAAACATATTGTGCCTGTGAATTAAGCAATTAGTTCACAGGTTTTTCTTTTTCTGCGTCCGTGTAGATTTTTTCGATAATCGCACTGTATTTTTCACTAACGATACGCCGCTTTACTTTGAGCGTCGGTGTGAGTTCGCCGCCTTCGACTGTTAGTTCATTTTCGAGAAGGGCAATGCGTTTAACCCTTTCATAGCGTGAAAGATTCGCGGTTAATTCGGCAATCTGGCTTTCAATCAACTTAATAATATGCGGATTTTTGCAAAATTCGGCAGGTGATTTAATGTCGAGTTGTTTGAGTTTTGCGTAGTTTTCAAGTTGTTGAAAATTCGGCACAATCAGCGCAGCCGGAAAATTTCGTCCGTTTCCGACAAGAACAACCTGACTGACAAAACTTGAACCGACAATCATTTGCTCGATCGGCGAAGGTGCAATATATTTTCCGCCCGAAGTCTTGAAAAGTTCTTTTTTGCGGTCGGTGATTTTTAGAAAACCGTCGTCGTCAATCGTGCCGATGTCGCCTGTCTTAAACCAACCGTCTTCAGTAAAAGTCTGTCGTGTTTCCTCGGGTTTGTTGTAATAACCGAGCATTACATTCGGACCTGAAACTTCGATTTCGCCATCCTTGGCGAGGCGAATTTCGACATTGCGAATCGTTTTTCCGACTGTTCCGAATCGAAAATTCATTTGATTATTGGAAGTAATAACGGGCGAAGTTTCGGTCAAACCGTAGCCTTGCATAATCGAAATGCCCGCGCCCGTAAAAATCAAATAAATATCATCGGAAAGTGCCGCGCCGCCGGTAATGCAAAATCTCAATTTCCCGCCGAAAAACTCTCTCAATTTAGAGAATACAAGCCGGTCGGCGACACCGTGTTTAACTGCCAGCAGACGCGGGATCGGCTGTTTTTTCTCGACACGAAGAGCATAATCTTTGCCAACCTCGATTGCCCAATCAAAAAGCATCTCTTTAGTGCGGCTTGCTTGCGCGGCTGTGATTTTCGCTTTGGCATAAACTTTCTCGAAAATTCGCGGCACGCCAACGAAAAGTGTCGGTGCGACCTCACGCAAGTTATCTGCTACTTTGTCGATTGATTCGGCATAATGCACCGCCATTCCGTTCAAAATGTAGAGATACATTCCCGACCGCTCAAAAACGTGCGACAGCGGCAAAACCGAAAGCGGCTTATCTCTCTGAGAAAAACTAAATTCCGCACCGGCATCCAAAGCATTGGAAACAAGATTGGTATGCGTCAGCATCACGCCTTTCGGTTCGCCGGTCGTGCCGGAAGTGTAGATCAGTGTCGCCACATCGTTCGGTTCGATTGCGTCTGACAATTCTTTCATCAGACCGGGCTTTTCCGCTTTGAGTTTTTCGCCTGCCTTTTCCAAATCTGCAAGCGACATAGCATTCTCGGCTGCGACTCCGGCACTATCAAAAAAGATGAGTTTTTCGATAGTTGAACATTCAGGAAAAATCTCTTTGAGGCGTTCAAAATATTCTTTGTTTTGAATGAAGAAAACCTTTGTCCCGGAATCTTTGATGATGTAACAAACCGCATTCGGCGCAAGTGTCGTATAAATAGGCGCATCGATTATTCCGGCAAATTGACAGCCGGCATCGGTCAAAGTCCATTTGGGCGAGTTCGCCGCAATAATTGCCGCACGGTCGCCTTTTCGCAAGCCGAGCGAATAAAGTCCAAGCGCGATATTTTCAATCCTTTCAAGCATTTCATCGGACGAAATTGCTCGCCATGCGCCGTCTTTTTTGTAATTCAAAGCGTCGGCGCAATTGTGTTTTTCGACCGCGTGCAAAAACAACTCCGCCAGCGTTTTCGGCTCATCGGCAGTTAGGGCAATGCGCTTCGCCGGTTGCCGGTTGCGAACGGCAGATTGCAAATTTTCAGTTTTGGATTCTTGGTTCATTTTTGCAAAACACCGCCGAAAAATACTTTCAAAACCTCATCCGCCATCGGCTTTAGGCGATATGATTTCTTTGATAAAACCCAATTCGTAACCATTTCGTCCAATGCACCATAGAGAATTTTCGCGCCGACAATCGGTTTAAAATCCGTGCGGAAAATGCCTGTTTCCTGTCCTTCTTCAATCGCTTGACGAATAATATCCAGATAATCGGCAAAACCGGCGGCAGAAAATTCTTCCATAAATTTGGTCGAACCGCGCAGTTCGACCTGAAAAACTATAGCCAGATCGCGGTCTGCGCCGAGTTTTTCGAGATGAAGTTCGGCAATGCGCCGAAGTCGTCCGTCAGCTTCTTTAATTTCGGCGATTTCTCTTTTGCCTTCGCTGATAAATTCTTCCATTGCGCGGTCAAATATCGAATGCAGTATTTCGTCCTTGCTTTTGAAATAAAGATAAACCGTTCCGTCAGCGATTCCCGCTTCTCCCGCAATATCAGCGACTTTTGAATTAAAATAACCTTTTTGCGCGAACACCTTTATACCTGCACGCAAAATAGCTTCACGTTTATCTATTACGACGGCGCGACCTTGACCGTTTGTACGAATTAAGCGGGACATATTTATCTTGGATTTCGGATTTTAGATTTCGGATTGAAAAAATAATTAATAACTTCGCCCGCATCCAAAATTATGAATGAACCATCATTCAGTTTTTCATTAAGGTTATAACAGTAACGAAAGGGAAAATCAACAATAAATTTACAAAAGCGGGCGATTTAAAAGAAAAAAGGATTTGCAATCCAAAATCACAAATCCAAAATAAAAGTGGCGGAGAGAACAGGAGTCGAA
>JANMAA010000134.1:0-8950 GCA_031359215.1 Acidobacteriota bacterium
GATGCCGGGAGACAACATCCAGATGGAGATCGAACTGATTGCCCCGATTGCGATGGAGAAAGGATTACGGTTCGCCATCAGAGAAGGCGGCAGAACGGTCGGAGCGGGAACCGTAAGTGAGATTGTTGAATAATTAAAATTATGCTGAACGAAAAAATACGCATTAAGCTAAAAGCATACGATCATCGCGTTTTAGATCAATCAACGGTTGAAATTGTCGAAACAGCGAAACGCACCGGAGCAACGATTGCAGGTCCGATTCCGCTTCCGACAGTCAAGAATAAGTGGACGGTTCTGCGTTCACCGCACGTTGATAAAAAATCGCGTGAGCAATTTGAAATCAGAACGCACAAACGTCTGATGGATATTCTCGACCCGACGGCTGAAACGGTTGATGCCTTAATGAAATTGGATTTGCCTGCCGGTGTTGATGTTGAAATAAAAGCATTCGGCAAAAATTAGTTTTTAGTTTTTTGTATTTAGTCTTTAGTTTTTGGTCTGATATTCAGATTAAAATATGAAAGGCAAAGGACAAATAACGAAGGACAAAGGACTAAGAAGAATATGATAAGCGGAATTATCGGTAGAAAAGTAGGAATGACGCAAATCTTTGCGGAAGACGGAACGGTAACACCCGTTACTGTTATTAAGGCGGGACCTTGCGTTGTCGTGCAAACGAAAACGGTAACGGGAAGAGATGGCTATAATGCCGTTCAACTTGGATTTGTCGAAGAAAAGCCGATTAAATTAAAAAATGTTTCCAAGCCGATGCGCGGACATTTTGAGAAAACCGGCGGCGGACTTCCGCCGACACGCATCCTGAAAGAAATTCGTCTGAGCGATGCGCCTGAGGCAAATGTCGGAGACCAGATAAAAGTTGATCTATTTACGGATGGCGATACGATTGAAGTTGTCGGAAAATCGAAAGGTCGCGGTTTTGCCGGAACGATTAAGCGTCATAACTTTAGTCGGGGTCCCGAATCGCACGGTTCGATGAATGTGCGTGCACCCGGTTCAATCGGTCAATCGGCTTATCCGTCACGCGTCATTAAAGGAACGAAATCTTCAGGACACATGGGCAACGACCGCGTAACTGTCCGAGGTCTGACGGTGGCTAAGGTTGATGCGGAAAACAATTTGATAATGGTCAAAGGCGCAGTGCCGGGACCAAACGGTGGTTTGGTCGTTGTTAAAAAATCTGTAAGACAAAGATAGTCCGGGAAGTTCGGAAGTTTTTGACAATACTATTTCCACAACTTTGAAGACTTAAACGGAGTGATAATTATGCCTACCACAAAGGTTCGCAATATAGAAAATAAAGAAATCGGTGAAGTAACACTGTCAGATGCTGTATTTGGTGTCGAGCTGAATGAATCCTTGATTCACGCGGCAGTCAGAAACTATTTGGCAAATCGCCGTCAGGGAACCTCTGCAACAAAAACCCGCGGAAATGTTTCGGGGTCGGGTCGAAAACTTTGGAAGCAGAAAGGAACCGGACGTGCGCGAATCGCATCGATCCGTTCGCCGCTTTGGAAGGGCGGGGGCACGGTTCACGGACCGCAACCACGCGATTGGTCATATAAAATGCCCAAGAAAATGCGGCGCGGCGCACTTCGCTCGGCTTTATCGGAAAGACTGCGTGAAGGAAATTTGATTATCATTGATGAATTCAATATTGATAATCCGAAGACCAAAGGTTTTATCAATATATTGTCAACTCTTGAACTTGCTGACAAGAAAAAACAAACGAAGACATTAATTGTTGATTCTTTAGACAATGCAAATTTGATTTTAGCATCGCGCAATGTCAAAAAAACTAAAGTTACAAACGGTTACGGATTAAATATCTATGATTTGATTTATCATGAAAAACTGCTTATTTCAAAAGCAGCGTTGGCAGAACTAAATCATTTACTTGATCCGAACCGCGAGCAAGTCTCAGAATCGGAGATAGTTGCAGAAACGTCGGCGGAAGAAAAGCCGAAGGCGAAAAAAGAAACCAAACCGAAAACCAAGCCTGTAGAAAAGAAAAAAGAGACGATAATTGAAGAAGATTTATCAACGACAGAAGCGGAAAATAAAGAAAATACGGAGGCGGCGGAATAATGATTGAATTAGGAACATGGGATATTTTGAAGTCGCCCGTCGTAACTGAAAAAAGCGTTCTTTTGAAAGAAGCAACCAGCGAAGATGAAAGTCTAGGACAGGTTTTGACCTTTCGCGTTGCCCGAAGAGCAGGTAAAGACGATATTAAAAAAGCAGTCGAAGAAATTTTCGCAGTGAAAGTTTCGAGAGTTCGCACAGTTCATTACGAAGGAAAAATGAAGAAACGGGGCAGACAAGAAGGTCGCCGTGCATCATGGAAAAAAGCCTACGTTACACTGAAAAAAGGCGAGCCGCACGTTGATTACGCGGAAGCGATTTAATCAGTCAACAGCCAACAGTCAACAGTCGATAAAACTGATAACTGATAACTGCTAACTGATAACTGTAAAGTTATGGGAATTAAGAGATTAAAACCGACATCACCGGCGCGAAGATACCAAACATATCTGACGCGCGATGAATTGACTCCGAACGCAAAACCCGAAAAATCTTTGCTGGAGCCGAAGAAGCGAATTTCAGGTCGCAACAACGACGGGCGAATAACGGTTCGACGGCGCGGCGGCGGACATAAACGCCATTACCGCATAATTGATTTTAAGCGCAATAAAATCGGGATTCCGGGGAAAGTTTCGCAACTTGAATACGATCCGAATCGCTCGGCTCATATTGCCCTGATAACCTATCTCGACGGCGAAAAACGCTATATTATCGCGCCGGTCGGATTAAAGGAAGGAGCGACTATTATGAGTGGTGCGGATGCGGATATTTTGCCGGGAAATACTTTACCGATCAAGAATATACCGCTCGGAACGCAAGTTCATAACATCGAAATGCGTCCGGGAAAAGGCGGACAACTCGCACGTTCTGCCGGAGTTTTTGCACAACTTGTTGCAAAAGAAGGCGATTACGCGCAAATGAGAATGCCGTCAGGCGAAGTCCGAAGAATTCCGGTAGTTTGCACGGCAACCATCGGACAGGTCGGTAACGTCGAACACGAAAATGTGAGTTTAGGAAAAGCCGGAAGATCGCGTTGGATGGGTAAACGCCCGAAAGTTCGCGGTGTTGTAATGAATCCGGTTGATCATCCGCACGGCGGTGGTGAAGGAAAAACTTCCGGTGGTCGCCATCCGGTTACGCCGTGGGGCAAACCGACTCGCGGTTATAAGACACGAAGAAATAAACGCACACAAAATATGATTGTGCGTGATAGAAGGAAAAAATAGTCAGATTTTAGATTTGTATCACTTTATTAATTAAACAAAATCAAAATCGGCAATCCAAAATCGAATTATGCCACGTTCATTAAAAAAAGGTCCGTTTATAGATTTGAGTGTTCAGAAAGTTCTGAAGCGAATATTAGATGGCGGCAACAAACCGCAAGCGATCAAAACTTGGTCGCGCCGTTCGACGATTACGCCGGATATGGTTGGTCTGACATTCGGAGTTCATAATGGCAAACGTCATATTCCCGTCTATGTTACGGAAAATATGGTCGGACATAAACTCGGTGAATTTTCCCCGACGCGCACTTTCAAAGGACATCCGGGAACAAAAGCGGAGAAGTCAGCAAAAAGAAAATAACTAATCGGGAAGCTGTTAAATATAAATGGCGAATTATAAAAGCCATGAACAATTAAAAGTTAACTATTAGCCATTAAAAGATTATGGAAGCGATAGCAAAATTAAGAAATTTGAAAGGTTCACCGCAGAAAACGCGACTTGTGATTGATTTGATTCGCGGACGCAATGTTTCGCAAGCGTTAGCCATTCTAAAATTCACAAATAAACGGGCAGCAGACCCGATTTCCAAAGTTCTGCGTTCGGCAATTGCTAACGCGACTTATTCGGCGGAACAGCAGAATATTGCAATCGACCCGGATGATTTATTTGTGAAAACCTGTTTTGTTGATATGGGACCGCACAAAAACCGTCGTCGGATGCGTCCCGCGCCGCAAGGTCGTGCGTTTCGTGAACAACGTCATTATTGTCATATTACGGTTTTGGTTTCAAGTGAAAAGCCTGAGCCGACGGAAATTGAGAAACCGCGAAAGAAAGGCAAGAAATTATTGGCTAAAGAAAACGGTGAAAATAAATCAACGCCGAAGAAGTCGGAAAAAACTGCCGAAGTAAAAGAAGAAAAAATTATAGCCAGCAACGAAACAGCAGAAGTAGCGGAAACAAAAGAGGCGAAAGTCGAAGAAACTGAAAGCACACAGGCTGAACAGGTGGTTGAAAGAGAATCGCCCGCTACAGTTGCAGCAGAAAATGAAGCGAAGAGTGAGGCGGAAGTTTCAGATGCCAAGAACGCAACAACGCAAACTACGGCGGAGCAAAATGAAACCAAACCTGCTGATGAAGTGCAGTTAGATAAAAACGAGGAATTGGAAAAACAATAAGGTAAAAATATGGGACAAAAAGTTCATCCATACGGCTTTAGAGTCGGATATAACAAAGATTGGCACTCACATTGGTATTCCAAACACGAGTTTGCCGCGTTTTTGGCGGAAGATTTGGAACTCAAACGCGATTTGAAAAAAAGATTTATGGGAGCAGGTGTTTCACACATTGATATTGAACGCGCTGCTAACCGTTTGAAAATTATTATCTACACGGCACGTCCCGGAATTATCATTGGTCGCAAAGGTTCGGAGATAGAAAAACTCAAAGAAGATTTGTCAAAGAAAACCGGACGCGAAACGATTATTTCAATCCAAGAAATTCGTCAGCCGGAATTGAACGCACAATTACAGGCGGAAAAAATCGCACAGCAATTGGAAAAAAGAATCGCTTTTCGGCGTGCAATGAAAAAAACGATCGAAGAATCACAGCGATTTGGTGCGGAAGGAATTAAGGTAATGATTGCCGGACGCTTGAATGGAGCGGAAATTGCACGAACCGAATGGTCTTTGGTCGGTCGGCTGCCGCTTCACACTTTGCGGGCAGATGTCGATTACGGTTTTGCGACGGCATTGACTACCTTCGGAATAATCGGTGTCAAAGTTTGGATTTATCGGGGAGAAATTCTCGACCCGAATGCTTCGATGGCTCGTGGAACGACGACCGATCCGATGAAAGAAGTTAAGGTTGACAGAAATGCCCGCCGCGGCGACGGTCGCCGTCCACCGCGTGGACGCGACAGAAATGAAGGCGGTCGAGGCGATAGAAACGACAGCAGAAGATAAATATTATTATAGAGGGAATTCGCTATGTTAATGCCGAAAAAGGTCAAGCACCGGAAAGTAATGAAAGGTCGTAACAGAGGTAAAGCCTCGCGTGGCGACAAATTAAACTTTGGTGATTTTGGACTCAAAACTTTAGAAGCGGCTTGGATTACCGACCGCCAGATTGAAGCGGCTCGTATTGCAATGACGCGCCATATCAAACGTGGTGGAAAAGTCTGGATTCGTATGTTTCCTGATAAGCCGATTACCAAGAAACCGGCGGAAACTCGGATGGGAAAAGGAAAAGGTGCGCCGGATCATTGGGTTGCGGTAGTTAAGCCGGGACGGGTTTTATATGAAATTCAAGGTGTTAGCGAAGATTTAGCTCGTGAAGCGATGGAACTGGCAGCGCAAAAGCTACCCATCAAAACTAAATTCGTAACACGCGCCGATTTGGAAGGAGGGCTTGTTTAATGAAACGGAAAGAAGTAATGGAACAATTGCGCGAAATGGACTTGGAAGAATTGCACGAGCAAGCCGACAGTTTGAAAGAATCACTCTTTCGCCTGAAATTTAAAAAATCTTTGGGAGTCGGCGAATCGGTTAACGATATTCGCCGTGAACGCAAAACTTTAGCGCGGGTTCATACATTGATGAGCCAATTAAATCCAAAGAAAAAAGGGCGCAAAGCTGCAAGGGTAAAATAAAAAAATGCCAAGAAAGAAGAAAGACGAAACGGTTGAAGAAACAAATGGTGCGGCAGAGGTAACTGAAGCGACGGATGATGCAACAGAGGAAGTAGAAGCGAAAAATGCGTCTGCCGACAAAAGCGAGGCATCAGTTCTTGATAGTGTGATTGAAACAGTTGTGTCTGCGGTTGAAACGGTAGCTGAAACAGTAGCAAGCGGTGTTTCGAGTGTTGTAAATGCCATTGCCGGAACAAATGATGCGCCAAAAAAAGAATTGCACAGCAAGCGGGCGGAAAAAATCGGCACGGTTTCATCGGATAAAATGACGAAAACCGTGGTGGTAAGGGTTGACCGAGTAGTAAAGCATCCGATGTATCGAAAGTATATCAAGCGCAGAAAGAAATTTATGGCGCATGATGAAATGGGTTCGGCAATTGGCGATAAAGTTAAAATTGTAGAAACCAGACCGCTTTCAGCGCGAAAGCGTTGGCGCGTAGTTGAAATTATTCAAAAGGCAGAGAAATAGACCAAAGAGTTCAGACACGAACGGAGTGAGATTATGATTCAAATGCAGACCTCTTTAATGGTCGCAGACAATTCAGGCGCGAAAAGAGTGGTGATGATTATGCCGATCGGCGGTTCTACCGGCAAAATTGCCCGACTCGGCGACAAAATAAAAGTTACCGTCAAAGAAGCCGCACCGGACGGAACGGCGAAAAAAGGTAAGGTTTATAATGCCGTAATCGTCAGAACCCGTAAAGAAGTTAGACGCAAAGACGGAACTTATATACGCTTTGACGAAAACGCCGCTGTGCTTATAAAGGATGATAATACGCCAATTGGAACCCGTGTTTTCGGTCCGGTTGCACGCGAATTGCGCGAAAAGAACTTTATGAAAATCGTTTCACTCGCGCCGGAGGTGATTTAGGTCAATGAAAACTCAAAAAAAAGGAACAGTCAGAAGTAAGATCAAACGTGGCGATCAGGTTGTATTTATCGCGGGAAGAGAATTTAGCCGTTTTGACAGCAATGGAAAACGCGCTCCGTTTCGCGGTAAGGTTATAGCCGTCGATCCGCATAAGGGAAAAGTAAAGGTCGAAGGCGCGATGATTATGAAAAGACATCGCAAACCCGTTCCGCAAATGAACATTGAAGGTGGAATTGTCGAACAGGAAGCGTGGGTTGATATTTCAAATATTGCACATATCGATCCTGAATCTGGCAAACCGACGCGGATCAATTATGAAGTCCGCGACGGCAAAAA
The DNA here is from genome assembly GCA_031359215.1 of Acidobacteriota bacterium. Taxonomy (GTDB): domain Bacteria; phylum Acidobacteriota; class Blastocatellia; order Pyrinomonadales; family Pyrinomonadaceae. The sequence goes on from JANMAA010000134.1 coordinate 7,221, forward strand.
AGTTCGTGTGGCAAAAAGCGGAAAAGTTATTGCCGAGCCTGAAAAACCGAAAAGGACTGAAAAGACAGAATCTGAAAACGAAGAAGAATAAGGAGTTTGAGGCTTGGTAAGGCGAAAGAGCGGGTCCCAAGCGTGAAACAAGGAGAACTCAAACAATGGCAAGATTAAAAGAAAAATATAAAAAAGAAATTGCGCCGCAAATTGCTAAAGAATTCGACATCAAAAATCCGATGGCGATTCCGCGCATCGAAAAAATTATCGTGAATATGGGAATGGGCGAAGCTATCAGCAATTCCAAAATTCTCGATGTGGCAGTTGAAGAATTAAAAGTTATCACAGGACAGAAGCCGGTAATAACCAAAGCGAAAAAATCAATCGCGTCGTTCAAACTGCGGCAAGGAATGCCCATCGGCACGATGGTAACTTTGCGCGGCGAAAGAATGTATGAGTTTCTGGATCGACTTATATCAGTTGCCCTGCCTCGTGTACGCGATTTTCGCGGAATTTCAGGCAAAGCTTTTGACGGACGGGGAAACTATACGCTCGGAATTCGGGAACAATTGATTTTCCCTGAAATTGATTTTAACAAAGTTGATAAAACACGCGGAATGAATATTTCCATCGTCACAACGGCTAAAAATGATGAACAATCGCGTGCGCTTTTGAAGGCACTCGGAATGCCGTTCAGACAATAGGTAGTAGGAAAATATGGCAAAGATAAGCAAAGTTGTAAAAAACGAAAAACGCAAAAAGATGGTAGCGCAATATGCGGAACGGCGGTTGGCTTTGAAGAAAATCGTCAATAATCCGGGCGCAACGCTTGAGGAAGTTGATGCGGCGCAAATGAAATTGCAAAAGATGCCGCGCAATGCAAATCCGATTCGCGTTCGTAATCGTTGTTCACAAACAGGTCGAACACGAGGTTATGTGCGGAAGTTCGGACTTTCGCGGATTGCTTTAAGAGAATTAGCTTTGGAAGGACAAATTCCGGGCGTGGTTAAATCAAGTTGGTAAGCCCGATTTCGGATTTTGGATTTTAGATTAAAGCTGTATTAGCAAAATCAATCCAAAATCTAAAATCCAAAATCCAAAATAGATAAACGGAGTTTATAAGAATGACAGATCCAATCGCAGATATGCTCACGAGAATTCGCAACTCGATAGCGGCGAACCATTCGCGTGTAGATATTCCCGGTTCCAAATTGAAGATGGAAGTTGCGCGAATTTTAAAAGAAGAAGGCTATATTAATAGTTTTGCAACCAAAGGCGAAGGCGTAAAATATGTGATTCGTATTTTCTTGCGCTACGATGCTAAAGGAACTTCTTCTATAACGCATTTGTCGAGAGTTTCTCGTCCGGGCAGAAGAGTTTATGTCGGCGCAACCGGCATACCGAAAGTTCTCGGTGGTTACGGAGTTAATATCGTTTCTACATCGAGAGGTTTAATGAGTGGTAAAAAAGCCCGCCAGGAAAATGTCGGCGGTGAGATTTTAGCGGAAATATATTAAAACCGGTCTTCGGTATTGAGGCTCGATTAGAGCAATAAAATTCTAAGACCAAACTCAGAGGATATTATGTCTCGTGTAGGAAAAAAACCGATTACGATACCGGCAGGCGTGAACGTAACGATTAACAATAACGAATTGGAAGTAAAAGGACCAAAAGGAATCTTAAAAAGTCCGATTCCGTCCGGTGTTGAATTCAAAATGGAAGAAGGCACACTGGTTGCG
>JANMAA010000245.1:0-20465 GCA_031359215.1 Acidobacteriota bacterium
CTTGCAATCTCGACCTAAACATCTAAAATGTGAGAGATGACTTCTTTTACGACTGCCGAAAACCTGAAAAATGAATTGGACAACCTGCGCCCGCTCAATGCAGAAGCCGAAGCCCGAATTATGCAAAAATTTCGGCTCGACTGGAATTATCATTCAAACAATATCGAAGGCAATTCGCTGACTTACGGCGAAACAAAAGCGTTGATTTTGTTCGGCATCACAGCGCAGGGCAAACCACTTAAAGACCATTTCGAGATCACCGGACACAACGAGGCGATCAATTGGATTTTGGAAATCGTCAAAGGTGAAACAGTTTTGACCGAAGCGTTTATTCGTCAACTTCACACGGTTTTACTGAAAGAATCAAGCTATAAAGAAGCCAAAACGCCGGACGGAAAACCAACGCGCCGCAAAATCGAAGTCGGCAAATATAAATCTCAGCCGAATCACGTTATCACCGTCACGGGCGAAACTTTTTATTTCGCCCCCCCGGAAGAAACTCCGGCAAAAATGCACGATTTACTTGAATGGTTTAAAAAAGAAAACGATAAACCTGACGTAAATTCGATAATTTTAGCCGCGCTTTTTCATTACCGATTCATCCGCATTCATCCATTCGACGACGGCAACGGCAGAGTCGCGCGAATTTTGATGAACTTTATTTTAATGCAGTTCGGCTATCCGCCCGTCATCATCAAAACTGAAGACAAAGAAAATTATTACGCCGTTCTGCGCCTCGCCGACGCTGACGAACTCGAACCGTTTATCGAGTACATCGCGCAAAATCTCGTCCGTTCGCTCGAAATAATGATTAAAGGCGCGAAAGGTGAAAGCATTGAAGATGCAGTTGAAGAATTGCCTGAATTAAAACAAAAACTTCAAAATTCAAACATTGAAAAAGGTGTCAAAGTTTTTGAATATATTGAAGAACTAGATGCTTTTATAATCAGCAGGAAGTTCGCCGAAATCAGTGATTTGCTTGGGTTAACCGAATGGAATTATGCAGTTTGGATAGGAAGACTTTTTATTCTCGATAACGATTACGGCGAACATTGGTTTGATAATTGGGACGAACGGGAAGCACTTGCCGACAAAGCAGCGAAGTTTGGAATTGATGAAAATGATTTACTGATTATCGTCCCTGAGCGTTTTGCAAATGGAGAAGACGGACCTTGTAATCCGCCCGAAGTCAGAAAGATATTTTGGACGGATGTTTTAAAATCGCTTGAATTAAGCTATGAATTATTATTTGAGGAGGCAAGAATATTCAACCGAAAATCAAAGAAAATTGATTTGGATTATGTTGAAGATTTAGAAGACAGAATCGAAAAAATCAAACGGCAATATAAAAAGGCTTCAGCCATTTTTGACTGAAGCCTTGATCTTTTACTTAGTTACGTTATCTTTTCAGACAAGAGGCTTGACTAAGCATCACATCAAATATATTATTCCAAAAACCTTTTCGTGTCAAATATTTGATGAAATTCTCAGAACTTGAAAACCATATTTCTCCGCCAAGACTGAATAGGTATTTGATCGCAACTGCCGGGAATAAACGCCAAGCAATAAAAGCATACAAACTAAATCTCGAACTTGCTCAGTCGTTTCATCCTTTACTCGGACTTTTGGAAGTCGTTCTTCGCAATCACATAAATCATCAACTTTCCGCCTACTTTCACGATAACGATTGGATAATCAATCAAAAAAGAGGTTTTATGTCAGACCGAAGTTTGCGCGGAACAAATCTCTTCCTGAAAAAAGGAGTCGAAAAAGCAGAGCGGCGATTGACGAGAAACAGCGTTGCCATAACAAGCGGTAAAATAATCGCCGAACAAACATTCGGATTTTGGACTTCACTTTTTGAAACTCATCATTATCGTCTGATCGGCGGCAGATCAATCAAAGCATTCACACATTTGCCGCCCGGAGTCGGCAGAAAAAGAATTTTCAAAGACCTCGAAAAAGTGCGCGAATTCAGAAATCGCATAAATCATAATGAACCGATATGCTTTGACTTTAACACCTTAAATTTTGATAAAGCAGAAGAAGTGCGAGTCGTAATTGAGGAAATTTTGTCTTGGATTGACCCGCAAATTCCGAGTTTTTACAAGTCTTTGGATAAAACAAAAACAATAATTTCCAAAGGAAGATTGCTTTAGCCAATCATTTCCTGAAATTCATCTTCGCTCAAAACCTTTACGCCCAAACTTTCAGCTTTCGTTAATATCGCTGGCGTTCAAACAGTTTCTAAAATAACTGCTTTGTAAGCCTTTAATTTTCGCTCTTGAATCCAAGGTCAAAGGCTATTTAAATTTATCCATTAAAAAATTCTCTCAAAACTAGTGTCGAAAATATACGTTTTAGGATTAGAGATGGGAACAAAAACACAGCAACTAACAATCTCAATCCAGGATGTGTTTTTTTAAGTCAAATTTATTTAAAAGGTAGCTTTTACTCTTCAAGACTAAATCACAATTGAAGCTTGATAATATAACTTCAAAAGTCGATTATCATTAAAGTGATTTATCAAACTACAATTATTTTGTGTTTAGGGATTTCAAATCTTTAGTTCCCATTACCCACCTCCATCGACATTTTTTGTTGAAAACTGGTAAACTTATAACCTCTCATAAAATATTTCCTAAATGAAAAAGAAATTGCAAAAAGACGAACCCCTTCCGCTTGTTATTGTCAATCCAAAATCGGCTGGTGGTGATACCGAATTGAATTGGACAGCTTCAGCTTCTGATTTACGAACGCATTTTGGTGCATTTCAGGTTGTTTTTACCAAAAAACAGGGTGACGGCATTTCGCTAGCAAAACGAGCCGTCGAAAGTGGAACAAAATTTGTAATTGCATGCGGTGGAGATGGGACTATAAACGAAGTTGCTAACGGCATTTTACAAAGCGGAAAGGACACTGAATTTGGTGTTTTACCTTCAGGAACGGGTAGTGATTTTAGGCGAACGCTAGGTATGCCAGCGAATGTTCGTTCCGCTGCAAAGAGTTTGCGAACAGGCGAAACCCGACTGATTGATGTGGGAAAAGTTACGTTTTATAATCACCAAAACGAACAAGTTTCGCGTTATTTTCTCAATGTTTCCTGTTTTGGTTTGAGTGCATCAATAATCGAAAATGTCAAAAGCAACACAAAATTAAATTGGCTTCCAACCAATTTATTGCGAGGTAAATTTAGCTTTGCACTTTCGACTTTGCAGGAAGTTTTAGGTAGGGATGTTATAACCGTGCGTGTAAAATTGGACGATACAGAAGAAAAATCTTTGAATACTTTAAACTTTCACGTCTGCAACGCACGCTTTTTCGGCGGCGGAATGAAAATTGCACCCAATGCTTGTCTCAATGACGGATTTCTTGATGTTGTCAATATAGGCTATATAAAAATCCCCAAAATTCTACTAAATGGCTACAGACTTTATACTGGTTCGCATATACATTTGGACGAAATAACATCAACTTTGATTCGAAAAATCGAGGTAAAACCGACAAATTATGAGGACATACGTCTTGAAATTGATGGGGAATTGCTTGGAACATTACCAGCCATTTTCGAGGTTGTGCCAAATGCGCTGAAAATTCGCGTCCCAAAAATAGTTTGTTGAGTTTGTTGAGTTTATTAAGTTTATTGAGAACAAATCTTTGACTCAACAAACTCAACAAACTCAACAAACTCAACGAATATATGAGTTTTATCCAACTAATTATTGATGCTGCCGAGTCGCACGCTGATAAAAAAGCGATGCAGATTGTTGGCGTGGAAGGCACGGAATATACTTTCGGCGAGATGCTTGACCAAATTCGGAGCATTGCATTTCGGCTTGAAAAAGAAGGCATCGCTTTTGGCGACAGAGTTGCGCTGATTGGTGAAAATCATCCGCGGTGGGCGATTGCTTATTTGGGAATACTTTATCGCGGCGCAGTTTGTGTGCCGATCGATCCGCACGGTGAGATTCAGACTATAACGAACTTTCTCGAAAACTCGGAAGCAAAAATGGCGTTTATCGGTGAAGATTTTATCGGTCATTTTCACCAAGTCGAAGAAAATTTCGGCAGAAAAATTCCGGCTGTTGTTTTGCAGGATCAAGAAGAAAGCGAGAAAACAGCCGACGATCAACAAACAGCAAATAGCGGAGATGAAAATCCGAAATCTGAAATCCGAAATCCGAAACTGAACGCTTCGTTCAGTGATTGGGCAGCTACGCCGCGTCCGGCGGAATTTGATAAACAACCGCCGCCGGCAAAATCCGAAGACCTTGCCAATCTGATGTATACGTCCGGCACGACCGGCACACCGAAAGGGGTTCCGCTGACACACGGCAATATTTATTATGAAACGCAGGGCTGTCAGGAAGTGATGAACATTTCGGAAAACGAAGTTGTTTTAAGCGTTCTGCCGCTTTTCCACGTTTTCGCGCAAGTCGTTAATTTATGGGTTATTGCCAGTGTCGGCGCAACCGTTTATTACATCAAGGAACTTGCTCCGGCGGAAATGACACGCGCTTTTGAAACGAAGGAAATTACTTTGCTGACGGGCGTTCCGCGTCTTTGGTATCTGTTTCATAAAAAGATTTTCGACGGTGTTGCCGCCCAGCCGATCTATGTTCGCTGGCTGTTCGACAAAATGCTAAAGTCGAACTTTTTTCTGCGTAAAAATTTAAATATCAATCTCGGTAAAAAACTTTTCGGCAAAGTTCACGACGGTTTCGGCGGCAAACTCGACATCACGATTTCCGCCGGTTCGCGGTTTGACGAAAAAATCGCACAGGATTATTACGCGCTCGGTTTTACGATGATTCAAGGCTACGGTTTGACGGAAACGAGCGGTGCGGTAACGGCGACGCGCTTTGAGGATAACGTCGTCGGTTCGGTCGGGAAAGCCGTCAACTACGCCGAAATAAAACTCGGCGAACCGAATGAAGAAGGTGCAGGCGAAGTTTTGATCAAAGGCAAAATGGTTTTCAACGGCTATTATAAAAATGAGGAAGCCACGAAAGATACATTTACCGAAGATGGTTGGTTCAAAAGCGGAGATTTAGGTAAATTCAATGACGACGGACACCTTTTCATCGTCGGACGTTCCAAAGATGTCATCGTTTTGCCGAGTGGAAAAAACATTCATCCCGAAGATTTAGAAGTTCACTATGCGAAAACGCCGATGGTCGAAGAGATTTGCATTTTGGGCGTGAAAGACGAATCTTCAACAATGGCTGGCGCAGAAAAACTCATTGCTATTGCCGTGCCTGATTTTGCCTATCTCAAACAAAACAACATCGCCAATTCACGCGAAGCGATTCGTCACGAACTTGATTCACTTGGTCGTTCACTTCCCGAATACCAGCGCGTCAAAGATTATATCGTCCGTGCTGAACCGCTTCCGCGCACGGCAACGCGCAAGATCAAACGCTTTGAACTAAACAAGGAAATCGCCGCAAACGGTTACGACAGCAAAGCGTCCCCGGATAAAAAACAACGGGAATTTACCGGCGAAGACAACGCGATGCTGGATTCAAATGTCGGCAAAGCTCTAGTCAAGGCAATCAAACAGAATACGGAAAACGATGAAAAGATTCATCCCGAAATGAGTTTGGAAATCGATCTGGGACTTGATTCGTTATCAAGGGCGGAAGTTTTCGCCGCGCTCGAACAAAATTTTAGTATCGAATTTGATTCGGACAAAGCCGCCAACGCGTTGACCGTCGGCGAAGTAGTCAAACTCACCAACGAATATACGGGAAGTGCCGACGCGAAGGTTGTCGCCACCGATTTTGATTGGGGCGATATTGTCCGAAAAGCCGAAGCAGGTGAAAACATCCCTGAAATAAACGCTATACTTACTAAATCCACGTTCGCAAATTGGATTGTTTTTATCGTTTTCAAGATTTTTAATTTGATATTTAAAATCTTTTTACGCTTGGAAGTGTCGGGACTCAAAGAACTCGAAAAACTGAAACGACCGTTCTTGATCTGCCCCAACCATCAAAGTTTTCTCGATCCGTTTGTCGTAACCTCAAACTTTGATTATGAAACTTTAAGTGATTCTTTTGCCGTCGGCGCAACTCAATTTTTTGAAAGTTCGTTTATGAAATCTATTGCCCGTCTGCTCAACACGGTGCCGATTGATCCCGATTCGCAACTAATGAAAGCAATGAAAGCGGGCGCAATCGGCTTGAAACACGGCAAAATTTTGAACATCTTTCCTGAAGGTGCGCGCGCCTTTGACGGCGAACTGCACGATTTCAAAAAGGGCGCGGCAATTTTAGCCACCGAACTCGATATGCCGATCGTGCCGGTTGCTTTAGACGGACTTTACAAAGTTTGGGGACGCAATTCAAAGAAGATAAATTTATCAAAAGTTAAAATACGTTTCGGCAAAGCGTTTTATCCGAAAGATGTTTTAACAGACGAGAGCAATTCTGACGAAGCGAAATACGAAGTTGTTACCGCGCACTTAAAGGACACCATTCAACAGATGCTCGACGAAATGCGTAAATAATCACATAGATAAAACTTGCCTTTTGGAAGAGAGTAAAATGAGCGAATTAAAAGAAATAATTCTGCCCAATACGAAGTTTTGTGTTGAAAAATAAAAATTTCTCCCGCACTGATTCACAACGTCCGTTTAAGATAGAAATTTTTCTCTAATAATCTCTGCTATCTCGACATTTGTCCTGACGTAAAATTAAATTAAAAAAAGTGTAAGTTTTTGCCGCTTTTTGGCATTACTAAGCGAAGATAGAAATTTTTGAAAAAATTTTGACTAATAAACTTTTTTCGTTTTTGCTAAATAAAAAAGGGAGGAAGTTTTATTTTTCTAATTTGATTTGATTGGTAAGAAAAAGATGTCAAAAATCAGTTTCTTAAAATCAAACCCCGACGTTGAATTATTTAGGAATGAGTGCGTAATAGCATTAAAATATACAAAATAATTTGGCGAAGCCCCACAATTTGTAGGGTTGAATTAATCTATTAGTTTCTAAAATAAAATTACTGGAGGAAAAAAATAAATGTTTAGAATTATGTTTGGAAAAAGAATCTCATTGTTACCGGCGGGGAGTTTTTTGACCCTTGCCACTATTTTATGTTTTGCGGCACAAACTGCTTTGGCACAATTTTCCGGTGTTGAACTGTTACGCGTAACCCGTGTCGCGCAAGGCGGCAGCGAATATGCCAGATTGAATTATGTGACTGCACAAAGTCAGGGCTTTATAAATGTCGCGCCGTTTGCCGCCGTCGGTCTCGGAACGGGTTCGCCAACCGCCGCTGTCGAAATTCAATTTAATGTTACAGACTATCAAACCAAAAATGTGCGGCGACGGTTGGAAGTTACGCCCGCCGGTCCGGTCGTTGGGCAAACCTATCTGATTTACGATGGTTCAGCCGGTGGCGGACTGTTTCAGGGCAATCGGTTTCGCGTAACCGAAACGGCAGCTTTCCGGCAATGGGCGATGATGGGTTTTGATACGCTCAATCTAGCCGCAGACGGACAACTGCCGGTAACGCGCCAAGATGACCAATTTGAAAACGGCGTTAGATATTATGTAGTGGATGTTAAATTTTCGTCATCCGATACGGTTCAATATTGGATTAACCAGAACAATTTTCTCATTGGCAAATTGGTTACGCGCTTTAACGGCAAAGCGATGGTCGAGGAAAAGCGCAGCGATTATCGTAAGTTCAGCTGTATGATGTTGCCGTTTCGCGTAATAACCAAATTGCAGGGACAACCTTTGGCGGATTTGACCATTGACAGATACGATTTGGAAACCACCGTTCCGACGACATATTTCATAATAGCGGCGCAGTAAAAAGTTTAATTACACACAGGATTTAAATAATTCACCCGACGTAATGCGTAATTTAGCTGCGAAAAAAGGAAAGCCGGATAAATCACGCTAAAAATAAATTAACACGTCGGGTGAATTTTTAAATATCATCCGTGCCGGAATCATATCCCGAATTCATACTCGTATCCATTCCCGAATCGAATCCGGTGTCCACTGCGGTTGAATCAAAAGACGAATCGTATGTTCCGCCCGTATCAACTTCGCTTGACGGATCGTAAACCGCCATATCGCCGCCGTGTTCGCCTAAATCACCGAAATGGTCAGCCATTCCTTGCTGTTCAGCGGCATAACCGGCACTGGATTCGGCGGCATCGAGATTTCCTTGTTCGGCATAATAGACGGCATTATCCGCTGCATCGTCGGCGATTCCCTCGTGCCAAACGGCGATATCCATATTATATTCTTCGGCTTTGGCTTGTCCGGTATGATCGTCGCCGCCGGCATAGTAATCGGCATCACCCACAGCATACGCCGCATTTCCCGCGTCTTCCTTCGCCGCTGCATAATCGCCTTGTTGGGCGTGTTCGGCTTCCCGCGCTTCGTAATATGCGGCATCTTCCTGTTTGTCGGCGGCAGTCGTCAAATCTTGTGCGTCATAGGCACTGAGCATCGAATCGTCGCCTGCTTCCCACGATTCGTTTTCCGCCGTTTCACGCGCTTCGGCGGCGGCATTATAATCGCCGGACGCAATAAATTCGTCAGCCGATTGTTGAGCATCAGTAGCGGCTTGAGCGTGCGCTTCCTGCGCGGCGATTTCGGCGGCTTCGGCTTCTTCAATTTCGCTATTGTCCGTTTCGACGGTTCCGAAAGTATCGGATGAAGTGTCAACGATTGGCGTTTCTACAAAGGTCGAATCGGCAGTTTGATAAGTTGCATCAAACTGCGCATCCATCACAGGAGTTTCCGCCGGCAAATCAGTTGACTCAAACGCCTCATCGCCATCGGTGAACTCGACACTTTCAAATTCGGTGTCACTATCAGCAACTTCAAAATCCGCATTTTCGGAATCTTCGTCAGTCAAAATATCGTCATCGTCGCCAGCTTCGGTGTCAAATAAAGCTTCATAAACTTCTTCGGTGAAAGACTTATCTTCCACTTCTTCGACGGTCATCGTGCCGTCGGCATTTGTTGTAACTTCAGTTACGGTCTCCGTCCCATCGGGCGCAGTTTCCGTAACGGTCATATGTCCTTCGATCTGCGTCGGATCGTCCTCATCGGCAGTTGTCGTGATTTCAGCCGAAACTTCCGTTCCATCCGAAAGAGTTTCCGTATAAGTAGCTTCGATTTCGGAAACGATTTCATTTCCTTGAGCATCAATATCGGTCGTTATAGTTTGATCTTTAATCTCCATAGTTCAAATTTTCCTCTTTATTTATTTTCGGCTGCTGAGCGTTAGCCGCTTTTTCAGCCGGTTTGATTTTCTTTTTTAAGTGAGTGATTTTTCCGCATTTCGGACATTTAACAGGCAATTCTTTTTTGCCTTCTAAAACTTTCAACGGAACACGCATCGGGATTTGGCACGTCGCGCATTTTAATTTAATAACATCGGTTTGAGCAGGCGGTTTGGTTGAAACGGGCGGCGCAGTTTGTTTCGCCGGAGCGGACGGCGCGGCTTGTTTTATCGCACTCGAAATCATTTTTCGCCAGTGTTGTAATTCAGGACTTTTCGCAAATTCGGTCAATAATTTCAGTCGCGGGGTGATATACGGTGTTGAAGTAGTAGTTAATTCGGAAAGTTTTGAATAGCCGCCGTCGTCCGCCGCTTGTTGTTCGAGCCACGCTTCGATATTGATCTGGCGATAAATAAACGAAGATTTGAGCGTCCATGAAAGCAAAACGCGGCGGGCAATTTCTTCGTCGCCGACGGTTAGTAAACCCGCTCGATCAGCGGTAATTTCCGCTTGCCGCGCCCAGGCTAAGAGCGGAACTTCGATTGCGCCGCCGATCAAAGCCGTCGGACTCAAAATCGCATTAAAAATTCCGCCTGCCATAAAACCTTTTGCCGGACCTTGTTCACCTAAAAAAAATCTTATAACCGTTTTCCAAAGCGCGTGTCCGGCGCGGCAATGTCCCATCTCACGGGCAAGCAAAAACAACATATCCGCGCCCTGAAAATTTCCCGCCAATGCCGAACCTATAACGACAAAAGAATCTTTGTCGCTGCCGAATGTCAGACAATCCCAAGACCTCTCACCGGAAAGATAAACATCAGGCATATTCGACATTCCTAAGACTCGCGCCGCCCGCACCGCTAGCCCGTAAATTTGCGGCAACTGTTTTTCGCCCAATAAAACACCATTAAAGGTAGATTCTATCCACCGTCGCCCGACCTTTTCGGAAACGGCTTTAGCAACTGCATTGAGCGGTCTCATCGAACGCAGAGCCGCCATCGCCTTGCCGTCCGCCGCCCATTCAAAAGCCGTCGAATCAACGTGATAACCCGGAACGAGCGGTCTTAGCCAACGGCATTCTTTACAAATTATCGTTTTTTCACTAAGTCCTTGCCCGTTTCCGCCGCAGGTGTAACATTGCAAAGCCTGTATTACTTGAGGTGGAGGTTGTTGCTGGATATATTGCGCTTGGGGCGTTTGTTGATAATTTTGATAATTTTGATTATATTGAACCGGCAGATTTTGCGGCTGATAATTTTGGTTGGGTGACGGCTGAACAGGCTGCGCCGGTGTTTGCGGAGTTGGCGGAAATTGATTTGGTTGAGGATTGCTTGGCGGCGGCAGTTGATTAGGTTGAACCGTCACATTATTTAATGGTGTTCCGCAGAAAATACAAAACTTGGAATTGGACACCGGCTGCTGATGTCCGTTTCGGCAAATTACGGGTGTTTTATTTTGTTCAGCCATAAATAAAAAATTCTAGTAGTTGTATGGATTCGATGCCGCCGCCATTGACAACATCAACCAAAACACGAATCCGACTCCCTGCAAAATCGTAATGGCGATTCCGCCCCACAAACCGATTTGCGCGAATGTCTTTCCAGCAGCCGGAGATTGTCCTTTTTTTATCGCGTCAATTTCCATCCAGCCAACTATTGCCGCCGGAATGCTTGCTAATGGACAACAAAGAATCAGTCCGGCGATAGCTAAAATCAAAGCGACTGTTGCCCGCTGACTCGCCCCACCCGATGTTGACGGAGGCGGCGCAAAATTTTGCCCTGCCGGTTGCCCGCCAAAATTCGGCTGATTCCACTGTTGATTAGCCGGTTGTCCCTGACCAAGCGGCGAAGCGCAATTAAGACAAAAAGCCGCTTCGGAAGGATTCGATTGATTACAGTTCTGACAAAACTTGTCCATATTATTTTGAATTATTTGCTAAGATCGGAGTCTGCTTTTTCCTGATTGACATAATTTTCTTAAATCCGCAAAATCTTCAATCTTTAAAAGCGTAAAAAGCCTGAAAATCAAGCCATCTTTTTTGAATTTAAGCAAATCCACCGTTTTGCTGATACGACAGGGAAGTTTCCTTAGAATTTACTTTGATTTTTAACTGCTTCGAAAACCCTCAACATTTTTCCCGGCAAAAAATTATTCGATGATCGCTAAAACGTCGCCTGCATTAACCGTAGCACCTTCGGCAAAGCGGAGTTCTTTAACAATTCCGTCCTTTGGCGATTTCATTTCGTTCTGCATTTTCATTGCTTCGACTACCAAAACTCCATCGCCTTTTTTAATTTCCATTCCCTGTTCGACAAGCACGCGAACGAGTTTTCCCGGCATTGCGGTTTTGATTTCCGCCGCACCGTTTGCTTGTTCATTTGCGCCGCTTGTGCCGCGCAGACGTTTCGGGTCAATAATTTTTACATCAAAATTATGGTTTCCAATGCTTACATTAAACGGTTCATTAGTATTTTGTCGCGGTGAAACGAAAACCTGCTGAACTTTACAGTTATGTTTGAAAAGATAAATATTCGGTTCGGGTGAAGAAACTGTAATCTCGTATTGTCGCCCGTCAACCTCGGCGAAAATTTTATCACCCTCGCGCTTAATTTCTATTTCGTGTATTTTATTATTGGTTTCGGCGATTAGTTTCATAGAAATTGAAACTTTAGACTAGCATAAATTAAAACGGTTGAAAATGTTCGTCATTTATCAATCAAAAAAGGATGAACGATTGCGTGTTCATCCTTTTTTGCGGGCTACGGGTTGACCGTTGGTTTTAATTACAAGGATTTGCCACTTTTTGAAGCAAACCCTTGTAATTAAAACTTTAGCAAGAGTTCGTTGAATTACGGCAAAAGCACCGCGAGTTCTTAGTTTTTGCAGACTATCTTTGATGATAAAAACAATCAATAAATAGTCGAGGACAGATTGAAGTCTGAAAATCTCACCACTTGAGGTTGGTGTTTAGCAGGTTCAATGATGAGTTGTTGGACAGCCGAAAGCAGCACGTCCGAGTGCGGCTTGGTTATAAAAAGATCGCCACCGGCGGCGAGTCCTTCGGTTTTGTCAATTTCGCGGGCATTGCCCGAATAGAAAAATATCGGCATACCGGGAGCAAACTCACGCAATTGGCGGCATAACTTCAATCCGCTTTCGACGGAAAATTGCGTGTCTAATACATACAAGTTAAAATCTTCGGTGTGCGCCAACTGCCACGCTTCCGCCACCGTATAGGCTGATTTTACTTCGATGTCCGAAAAACCGAACAAGGTTTCCAGCATAAAACAAGCATCTTCATTATCTTCGGCATAAAGAACCTTAAATTGTTTTTTCATAGTTTTGCCCTCATTAGGTATTGACGATGGACAACCAAGCTTATTCCCCTTGCAGATTGGCTGTCCGTCGTCATTTCCCTTCCCCTGGCTCGTTCTATATCTATGCTTTAGACACAGATATTTGATTGGTCTTAAAGTAAGTATTTAACCAATCGCCGCCGTGCAATCAGCGAAATTAAAATAATTTCATCAGTCTGAGTTTTGTCGGCAGATTCGGCATATCGCCAAATGTCACTAAAAATTCCCCGCGTCGCCGTTTCCGCTTCTGCGGTCGAAGCCGTAAATTTACACGCCAACGCCCAAATTAAATCCCCGTAAGTGTTCACAAAATCCTCGATGACGGTCTTATCCTTTTTTGCAATTCGTTGGAGAATTGTCAAGAAATCTGTCGGCTGAATTCTGGAAGTTGCTGAACCAGTCATTATTTTTATCGCATTACTTTATAAATCTCTGTATTTCTTGTGCCGCCAACGCCATCTCACGCCCAACGAGTATGACGTTTCGCGCGTGCCGGACATTACGCCTAATAGTAATCGGCAATAATCCAACATAAATAAACTTATCTTCATAATTAAAATTTGCGGACGCGCTTGGTTTGATTTCGATATTGCCAAAAACGCCACCGCCATTTTATATCGAGCGGCATCGAAGTATGGTAAAAGCCGAATGTTACGCCCAACATTAAATTGCAGTAATAAAGCGGAAATAAAATCGCTCTCATATAGAAACCTCCCCAAATTTTTCAAAATACCAAACCGTCAGATAAAAAAACGAAGGATGGGTAAAAGCCCTTTGAATCCATCCTTCAAGATGGCGTTTGCTATAACCAATAGCGGTTGCCACTAATAAGCAGGTCTTTATGCCAAATAAACCTGTGCCATTGGAGTTTGATTAACATTAGGGGTGCTATTTGAATGTAGAGTTGGAAAAGACATCCAGTTTTTCACTCTTTTGGCTCAGGCTTATATTTAATTTAAGCCATAGAAAAGCCCTTGTCGGTGCGCTAAGTCACAGAAAAAAGAAGAAAGAATTATTTTAGCTAAAGTTAAGAAAGCGTTGAGCAACCGTCCGGCATTATTACAAAACAAAGCTAAAGTCTTTGTTCTGCTATTGATGGTGAATTGTGCGGATAGTGAAATCAGTATTCCTACGCTGACCTTTTTTGTTATCTAGTTTTGTGTATTACCGCACAAAGCTAAACTTTCTTGACATTTAGCCTCAATATGTGTGATAACACACTTACAAGTGTTTTTTATTGTTGTAAAGTTTTATATCGGCTACTTCAATCGCTGCTGTGCTGACTGGTTTTTAGATAGGGAACACTAGGAAAAATGAACGTAACACATTATTCAACCACTGTTCTGAACAATCATCTGCTCGCCGCTTTGCCGAACGATGAACTCGCACTGTTTCAATCAAAATTAGTGCCGGTTTCTCTGAAACTCGGCACGGTTATCTATGAATCCGGCGATAGATTGGATTATGCCTATTTCCCGACAACGGCGATTGTTTCTCTGCTTTATATTATGGAAAACGGCGCGACTGCCGAGATCGGTATGGTCGGCAACGACGGCATTCTCGGAATAGCATTATTTATGGGCGGCGACACGACCAACAGCCGCGCGGTTGTGCAGAGCGCGGGCGAGGCTTTCAAAATTAAGGCACAAGACCTGAAAACCGAATTCGGGCGCGGCGGAACATTTCAAACAATGCTCTTGCGCTATACCCAGGCATTAATGACGCAGATTTCGCAAACCGCCGTCTGTAATCGTCTCCATTCTGTCGAACAACAGCTTTGCCGTTGGTTACTACTCAGCCACGACCGTCTGAACTCGGATAAATTGATTATGACGCACGACCTTATCTCCAATATGCTCGGCGTGCGCCGCGAAGGTATTACGCTCGCCGCCCAAAAAATCGCCGAAAAAGGTTTGATCACAAACACCCGCGGAACAATCATGCTGATTGACCGGCAAGGCTTGGAAAATGCCGTCTGCGAATGTTACCAAGTCGTCAGTGACGAATATAACCGCCTTCTCAGCCGCGGCATCAGCCGAACTTTCGGGTAATCCGCTCGAATAATGTTCTGTGTCGCACATAGCCAAAAAAAACATAATTTTTTCGCATCTTTTTCGACGGGTCAAGTCAAACTCGACCGAACACTAATGACAGCTTATCAAACACCCAAGTTATACGCTTTACACTTAATAACTGATGTTACGCAATAGAGTGAATTTCCGTTTCTGTCATTGAAGATGACAAACATTATAGCCTAGCGAGAATCGCTAGGTATTGACGGCAAACGCGCCGCTCGCTGAAGGCGAGCAACAATCGCCGCCTTTTTTGTTCGTCACTTTCAGCGACGGGAAACATCATAAACGCTGACCTAGCGATTCTCGCTAGGCTATGATGTTAGTCGCTTTCAGCGACAAAAAAACAAAACTGCTATAAGTTATTTTTTATCTGTGCCTATAAATTTATTTCAATATTCGACGGACAACCGCGCTTATTTGTGTTATGCTCTCAATCAAGCAGGAATTTATTAGCTTTTGCCCTTTTAATTTTTGCAGTTCTTTTACAGATTCATCATTCGACATCGGGATTGGTTTAACCAGCTTCTTTTTGTGCCGTCTGCTATCTTTTACGACACGACCGAAACAAGGAGATTGACCGATGCCCGATACTATAAAACTAACTGCGCCGATTGCCAACCGCCTGCTCGCCGCTTTGCCAACCGCCGAATATAAACGTCTGCTGCCGAATTTAGAAAAGTTTGCGCTGAACTATTCCACGATCATTTACGAACCGGACAAACCAATCAGCCACGTCTATTTTCCCGAAAGCGGCATTATTTCTTTGCTCTCCGCCGTTACGACCCGCGACACGCTCGAAGTCGGCATCGTCGGCAAAGAGGGAATGGTCGGATTGTCGGTTTTTCTCGGCGTGGAAATTTCAAGCAACCGCGCCATTGTCCAAGGCGAAGGCGTGGCGTGGCGCATACCGATAAGTGATTTTCAAACCGAATGCGCCCGAAACGGTGAACTATCGCAACGATTAAAGCGTTTTACACATTCGTTAATCACCCAAATTTCACAATCGGCAGTCTGTAACCGTTATCATCTAATAGAAGCACGCTTGGCGCGTTGGCTTCTGATGACGCAAGACCGAATGGAATCGGACAATTTTCAAATTACACAGGATTTTTTGTCGAATATGCTCGGTGTCCGGCGCGAAGGTGTCAACAAAGCCGCCACCAATTTGCAGAGCTCGCAACTGATTACCTACACCCGCGGCAATCTCTCGGTTCTCAATCGCCCCGGCTTAGAAGCCGTCGCCTGTCAATGCTATGGAATTATCAAAAAAGAATATGATAATTTTATCGAGTAACTGATGTTGCGCAAAACATATTTTTAAGGGCTTCGCCCGCTGATGTGCGGAAAGGCTGTGCCTTTCCGTTAATTCGCCTCTCGGTTTCTTGAGGCTCCGCCTCACTTTCGCGGTCAATCGAGGCGTAGCCTCTCATTTTAGGGAAACGTAACGGAAAGGCATAGCCTTTCCGCACATCGGGCGGCACAGCCGCAAAAATCTAAATCTTTTGCGTAACGTGAGTAAGTAAGATCAATTCAATTAGCAAGGGCGCAAACTGTCCGAATTGCGCCCTTGCTCACGCGCAGACTTCTGCCTAATACGCAACTTCCAAAATAATCTTACCGAATGCTTTGGTTTCGATAACTTCGTGATGTGCTTTGGCGGCTTCGGCGAGTGGAAATGTTTTGCCGACGATTGGTTTCAAGTATTCTTGCGACAAACCTTCGTAAATCGCGTCGTTAATTTCCTGAAACTCGGCGGTTGAAGCGTTAAAAAGCGACATTCCGCGAATCGTTGCGTCTTTGCCCATCACGAGACGCGGATTGAATTCGAGTGCACCGCGATTGCCGATAATGATAATGCGCCCGAACATTGCTAAAACCTCAAAATCTTTCGTGAGATTTTCGTTTGCCAGCATTTCTAATATAATGTTCACGCCTTTACCGTCGGTGATCTGTTTGATTTCTTCGAGATAATTTTCAGTTGAATGGTCGAGCACAAAATCCGCGCCTTGTTCTTTAACGAGCGTTTTGCCATCTGCGGAACTCGCTGTGCCGATAATTTTCAAACCCGCATTTTTTGCCCATTGAACCGCCGCGATGCCGACTCCGCCCGACGCACCGTGAATCAAAACCGTTTCACCTTTTTTCGCCTTCGCTTTCTGAAAAAGTGCGCGATAAGCCGTCGCAAAAGGAACAAAAACGCCCGCACCTTGTAAAAATGAAACATTATCAGGCAACGCCCAAACTTGATTTTCTTCGCACAAAGTAAATTCTGCATACGTCCCCGAAATCGAATCTGCGGTATAAACACGATCTCCAACTTTAACATTTTTCACCGCATCGCCAACCGCTTCGACGATTCCCGCCGCATCTTTTCCCGGCGTAAAAGGCAAGTTCGGACTATTCGCGTATTGTCCGGCGCGAATATAAGTGTCAACCGGATTGACACCGGCGGCGTTGACGCGCACTAAAACCTGATTTTTATTTGGTGTCGGCGTGTCAACTTCCTCAAGTCTCATCACCTCCGGCGCACCGAATTCTCTGACTATAATTGCTTTCATTCTTTAAATGAGAAATGAGAGGTAAGAACTAATATCTCACCTCTCATTTCTAATCTCTTATTTGTCTCAAACGTATTTCTCGATTGTTTCCGCAAGTTTTTGACGCGAAACCGCGCCGACGATGCGTTCTTGCTCTTGTCCGCCTTTGAAAACGATCAAAGTCGGAATTCCGCGAATGCCGAATCTTTGGGGAACATTCATATTTTCATCTACATTCATTTTGTAAACCCCGGCTTTGCCGTCGTAATCTTCCGCCACAGCTTCGACCGAAGGCGCGATCATCCGGCACGGTCCGCACCATTCTGCCCAAAAATCAACTAAAACCGGTTTGTCCGAACCCAATATGTCTGCTTCAAAATTTGCGTCTGTTGCTTCTTTTGTAAAATTTCCCATCGTAACTCCTTATGTATAAATCTAATGTTTATTTATTAACTTTGCCTGAAAAAGAACGGTAAATCAACCCGACATCAATTTAGATATTCGCGTTCAAGCGGAATTATTTCAAATTCCAATACTGCCGTTCTTCTAATTACTTTAACTTTGCGTTTTATTCCGACTGTTTCCTCGCTTAAATAACGGTGAAGTTCGTCAATTCCTTCAATTGTTTCACCCGAAAATTCGATAATCGTGTCGCCTTCCAGAAGTCCGGCGCGTTTTGCCGAACTATTTTCGTCCATCGAAACTACTAAAACTCCGCTTTTATTCGTCAAATTATAATGCCGAATAATTTGACGTAAAACCGGAACATTTTGTCCCGCAACACCGATATAACTTCGACGAATTCGACCGTCACGAATTAATTTTCCGGCGACAAATTTTGCCGTGTCAACCGCAATTGCAAAGCATAAACCTTGTGTTTGCAAAATGGTAGCAGTATTTACGCCGATGACTTCGCCGCGCGAATTTACCAGAGGTCCGCCCGAATTTCCGGGATTCAAAGCCGCGTCCGTTTGAATAACATCGTCAATCAATCTTCCCGAATTTCCCCGCAAACTTCTGCCCACAGCCGAAACAACTCCGGCTGTAACAGTTGTTTGAAAACCCAAAGGATTTCCAATCGCAATTGCCAATTGACCGACTCTCAATTTGCTCGAAGAACCGAGCCTCGTCGAAACGATTTCGGGCGCATTTATTCGCACGACAGCCAAATCCGTATCGGGATCATTTCCGACCAAATCCGCTTCAAATTTATTGCCGTTTTGCATTACGACGTTGATCTTATTGGCATCATTAACGACGTGACTATTTGTCAAAATAAAACCGTCCGGCGTAAAAATAAATCCCGAACCGCTTCCGCCTTGATTCGGAATCTCTCTTCCGCGCACCTTTCGCGGTCCGGCTTCGACTTCGATTTTGACAACCGAAGGACTGACTTTTTCCGAAGCACTGATTACCGCATTTGAATATGAATCGAAAATTTCGCTTTCGTCAAAATTTTCATCAATCCTTTCGAAGTTTGAAACTTCGTAACCGCTTGTATTTACTGATAAAAATTCAAATTCACTTTTCATAATTTGAATTGTAACAAATAAAGTTACAATTGGCAAGCAAAAAAATAATCTTAAAAACAAAAATCATTTGACACAATCTCTTTTGCGTCAAATGATTTGCTTTCTTTTTTGTAAATTGAATTTATTTAAGAATTGCCTTTAGACTGATTTCCGCGCCTTTCAAGACCTGCGATACCGGACAAGTTTCTTTTGTTTTTTCGGCGATTTGCTGAAATTCTTCGTCTTCGATTCCTTCAACCATCGCTTCCGTCACCAGATCAATATTCGGAATAACGAAACCGTCGCCCTGTTTTTCGATCTTTACATTCGCCGTCGTGTGAATATTCGTCGGCGTATAACCGGCGCGACCCAAGTTTCCCGACAGAGCCATCGTATAACAACCGGCGTGCGCGGCGGCAATTAATTCTTCCGGGTTGGTCGCCGTTTCTTCATCTTCGCTGAAACGCGATTTGAATGAATATGCACCTTCAAACGCGCCGCTTCCGAGCTTCACTTTTCCCTTGCCTTCTATAATCGAGCCGGTCCAATCGGCTTCCGCTTTTCTTGTAAATTTCATAAATTTTTATTCTCCCTTATTCATTTTATACTTTTTCAGTAATCATTTTTGTCATCATAATCAGCGGCGGTTCTGCCGCGACTGCGCTGACTTTGGCAAAAAACTCTTTGAAAAAATCCGTTTCAAAATGTTCGTCAATCGCCGTTTTACTGACCCACGTTTCGTGCCAGACGAAAACCGTCGGATCGTCAATCGCCTGATGAATATCATAATTGATATTTCCCGCTTCCGCCCGCGATCCTTCGGTAATAGACAACGCCGCCGCTTTCGCTTCCTCAACTGCATCTTCTCTGACTTTCAGACGCGCCACCAAAACTATCGTTTCATCATTCATAATTTTTTCTCCGCAAACAAAAATAATTTAACCACAGATTCACACCGATTCACACCGATTGTAAAAGATTACTTGCATAAATTCTTTTAGTGTTATCTCTTAAATCCGCGTTCATCCGCGTTCATCTGCGGCTAAATTTCTTCTCAGAAATCATTTTCCAACACGATTCGATAACGCGCCTTGCCGCTTTCGAGATGTTCAAACGCCTCGTTGATCTGCGACATTTTGAAATTTTCCGTGACCGTTTCGATGTTGTGACGCGCACAAAATTCAAGCATTTTTGCCACGACCGTTGGACTTCCGGTTGCCGTTCCCGATACCGATTTTTGATTGCCGATCAGTTGAAACGAAACAACCGGAATCGGTTCGAGCGTTGCGCCGACGAGATGCAAATGTCCTTTCGGCGCAAGGGCTTCGAGATATTTCCCCCAATCGAGCGAAACATTGACGGTTGATAAAATCATATCGAATTTGCCCTTCAACTTTTCAATTTCCGCCGAATCACGCGAATTAACGACGAAATCCGCGCCGAGTTTTTTGAGTTCGTCGGTTTTCGACAAATCCGACGTGAACGCCGTCACTTCGCAGCCCCATTTATCGGCAAATTGCAAAGCTAAATGCCCCAAACCGCCGATGCCGATGACACCGACTTTATCGGTCGGTTTGATGTCGAGCTGCACAAACGGATTAAAAACCGTGATGCCGCCGCAAAACAGCGGTCCGGCTTTCGACATATCGAGCGCGTCGGGCAATTTCACCGCCCAATCCCAATTACAGCGCACCTTTTCGGCAAATCCGCCGTATCGTCCGACGATTGTTCCG